>DASYYD010000226.1:0-7998 GCA_035934195.1 Allostellaceae bacterium
GCGCCGAGAGATCCGCTGATCGTGTTCGCGGAGGCGGTCGCGACCGCGGGCGAAATAACAGAGGCGAGACGAGCGGCCCTTCTCGATCTGATTACGACAGCCGGCTTCAGGACGAGCCAGATCACCTTCGTCACGGCCTTCGAGGACCGTAATTCCGGCGCGTTCAAACGCGCGGTTCCTAACCTGGCGTGGGGCTCTTTTGCCTGGTGCTTGAGCGAGCCCGAGCACCTGATCGCGCTCGACGGGAAGGTTCCGGGAGGCATTCGGCTGCTGAACAGTTTCGCGGGCCCGTGAGGGCGCATAACGCACCGCAGGCAGCGAGGCACTTAGCGCCCGCATGACTGATCCTGGTGCCGCGGCTGTTTACGCCGGCCGCAGCGCCGCTATAGGCTGCCTCACGCCCGAAGAGAAGGAGAGGCGCGATGGCGACGAGCCGCGAGGCGATCAGAAACGACAAGGCGTTCGACAAATTGACGGAAGCGATCCTCGAGCGCGACCAGCCGCGTACCGCCGACCTCTTCTTCCAGATGGTGGCGCGCGAGGGCCGCTCGATCGGCGCGGCGCTCGCCGTCCTCACCGAGGCGGAGGCGCCGTTCGTGCAGGTGCCGAGCCACATCAACCTCCGCGACGGCGCGGTCGGCCTCGTCAACAACGACCACACCATCCTGGGGCTGCGCGCCTCGGCCGACCTGATGCCGTATCTGCCAGAAGAGTACCGCCTTTTGGCGCTGCTGCAGAGCGTGTGGTACATCCCGGCCGGGCTCGACATCTGGAACCAGCTGCTCTTCAAATATCCCGGCCGCTACGCGACGATGAAGGGCGTCACCGTGCCGCCGCCGGCCTACGGCCCGGTCGTGTGGCACCAGGACGCCGAGCCGATCCGCGAGGAAGGCAGCCTCGAGGAGCGGCTCGACGCCTATACGGTCGCGACGATGAGCGGCGACGCGCGCCGCTCCTACGGGCTCTTCTTGGGGCTCGCCGAGGAGCCGGCGGCGCGTGCGCAACTGCGCGACCGGCTGATGTTCTTGGGGCTCATCGACGTCCAGGACACGGTCGCCGGCCGGAAGGCCCGCAATACCGGCCACAAGGCGCTCAGGGCGCGCGCCATCGCCGACCTCTCCGACCGCGTCGGCTGGGACAATGCGCACGGCGTCCATTACATGGGCGTCCCGGACATGGCGGTCGGCCCGCTCTATTATTCGCTCTACGACGCGGTGTGCGTCTTATTGGCGGCCGAGTTTCCCGACGCCGGCATGTCGCTCAACGACAGCGCGGCGCCGCTCGCCGAGGCCGAGGTCGAGGAGCTGGTGCGGCTGTTGATGGAAGCCGACCAGAGGGCCGTGTGGAACCGCATCACGGCGCATCTGAAGGCGGGCAAATCAATCAACAGCCTCGGCGACACGATCCAAGTGGGCGCCGCCGAACTGATCCTGCGCACCACCGTGCCGCGCAACTTCACGAACGGCCAGCACCCGTTCGATTATTGCAATACGGCGAATTGCTGGCTGCGCCGCAGCGTCAGCCCCTACCGGCCGCGCGTCCTCTACCTGATGGCGAATTTCGTCAACGACGCGGCAGTGACCTTCGAACTTCAGAACCCGATCGCGGAGCCGCAATACGATCTGTCGCGCCGCACGAAAGAGGCCCTGCTCGGCGACCTCGACGAGGCGATCCTCGCCTTCGACATTCCGCGCACCACCGCCATTGCCGAGGCCTATCTGCGCTCGGGCGCCGACATCGCCCCCTATTTCGCGAGCCTCGCGCTCTCCGCCTGCAAGTTCCAGGACGACCCGCACAACCAGAAGATCACGCATTCGAGCTTCGAGGAATACGCCCGCAACTCGACGCATCTGCGCGGCCGGCTGCTGCTCGCCTCGGCGCGGCTGTTGGCCGGCTGGACCAAGATGCCGGGCGAGCGCGAATGCCACGCCCGCTTCATCAAGGACTGGATTCGCCATTGAGGGCGCGCCGATGATCGAAGAAACGCTCGACATCGCGACCGGCGAGGGGGCGATGGAGACCTTTCTGTGCCGGCCGGAGCGCGGCGGCCCCTATCCGCCGGTTCTTTTTCTGATGGATGCGCCGGGGACCCGCGAGGAGTTGCGCGACATGGCGCGCCGGCTCGCGACGGTCGGCTATTGCGTACTCTTGCCCAATCTCTATTACCGCGCCGGCCGCGACACGATCTTCGGCCCCGACGTATTGGAAGAGGGCAGCGCCGAGCGGGAGCGGATGCGCGCGGTGCGCACCAAGATGACGATCCCGCCGGTGATGCGGGACGTGGCGGCGATGCTCGCCTTCATCGACCGCCGCGGCGAGGCGAAACCGGGCCCGGCCGGCGTCCACGGCTATTGCATGAGCGGGCCGTACGCATTGGCCGCGGCGGCACGTTACCCGGAGCGCATCGCCGCCGCCGCCTCGTTCTACGGCACCTGGCTCGTCAGCGAGGCCGAGGAGAGCCCGCATCTGTCGTTGGGAAAGGTCAGGGGCGAACTCTACATCGCCTGCGCCGAGCACGACGATCTCGCCCCCTTGCCGATGGTCGAGGAATTGCGCGGCCTGTTCGCCCGCGCCGGCAGCCCCGGCGAGATCGAGCTCTATCCCGGCGTCCATCACGGCTTCGCGTTTCCCCAACGCTGGTGCTGGGACAAGCCCGCCGCCGAGCGCCATTGGGAGCGTCTCGTCGCCCTCTACCGCCGCCGCCTCGGGTAGGGGCGGGGCGCCGCGCTCATTCGGGGCTTCGCGTCCAGACGCGCACGGCGCCGGTGCGGCCCCTGAGCGCCTGCTCGCCGCGGTCTTGCAGGCGCTCCAGCAGCCCCGCGGCGCCGTCCGGAGATCCATTGCAGACCGCGGCGACGAGCGCGTCGGCGACGACGAGCGGCGTCTCGAGGGTGCGCGTCAGCCCTTGCAGGCGGCTCGCGGTGTTGACCGTGTCGCCGATCACCGTGAACGAGAAATTCTGCTCGCTGCCGACATCGCCGAGGACGGCCGGCCCGTAATTCAGCCCGATGCCGATGGCGAGCCGCGGCTCGCCGCGGCCCTCGCGTTCGCGGTTCCAGACCTCCAGCGCGCCGATCATCCCCTCGGCGCAACGCAGCGCGTTGGCGGCGTCCTCCGGCCTCGCGTCGGGCAAACCGAACACCGCGAAGATCTCGTCGCCGATATACTTCTCGACGGTGCCGCCGCAGGTGAAGATCTGCGCCGTCATCCAGTCGTGAAACCGGCGCAGCATCGTCACCACCGCTTCCGGCGTCATGCCCTCGGCCATCCGCGTGAAGCCGACGATGTCGACGAAAAGCGCCGCGACGGTCTGCCGCCGCACCGCGCCCAACGGCTCGTCGCGCTCGGCCAGCATCTCGACGAGGTTAGGCGAGAAATAGCGCGCGAGATTGGCGCGGGCGCGCTCGGCGGCGGCTCGCCGGCGGTCGAGGTCGCGCATCCGGCCGATCTCGTCGAGCGTCTTGCGCATCGTGATTTCGAGATCGTTGAGATCGACCGGCTTGGTGACGAAATCAAAGGCGCCGCGGTTCATCGCGGTGCGGATGTTGGTCATGTCGCCATAGGCCGAGACGATGATCGCGCGCACCGGCGACTGGCGCTGCCGCAATTCGGCGAGCAGCGTCAGCCCGTCCATCACCGGCATGTTGATGTCGAGCAGCATGAGGCCGATGTCGGGCTCGGCGGCGAGGGCGTCCAATGCCTCTTCGCCGTGATGGGCGAAGCGGAAGGCGAACTCGTTGCCGCGGATCTGACGGCGGAAGCGCTGCCGGATCAGCATTTCGAAATCGACCTCGTCATCGACGGCGAGGATCTTGGCCGGATCGCTCACCGGGGTCCGCTCACGCCGAGCCTGAAGGGAGCTGCTGCAACTGCCGCTTCAGCAGATCGAAATCGACGGGCTTGGTGATGAATTCGGCGGCGCCGTATGCGCCGGCCCGCCGGCGCCGCTCGTCGTCGCCATAGGCGGTCACCATCATGACCGGCAACTCCGGGTGCCGCCGCTTCACCTCCTGCAACAGCGCGAGCCCGTCCATGCCGGGCATGTTGATGTCGGAGAGGATGACGATCAGCTGCGGCTCGATATCGTCGGCGAGCTTGCCCAGCGCTTCCTCGCCCGACCCCGCGAAATGCAGCACATAGGTGCCCTGCCGCGCCTCGCGGCGAAAGCGCTGGCGGAACAATTCGGCGACGTCGGGCTCGTCATCGACGATCAAGATGCTGACGCTCACGCGATTCTCCCGCTTGTCGTTCCTTGCGCCCGCCGCGGCAGGCGGACGGTGAATTCGGTGAAATCGCCCACTTCGCTGTCGACGGTGATCGTGCCGCCGTGCTGTTGCGTGACGATATCCCAGCTGATCGAGAGCCCCAATCCGGTGCCCTCGCCGGTCGGCTTCGTCGTAAAGAACGGCTGGAACAGCTTCTCGCGGTGCTCGGGCGCGATGCCGGTGCCGTTGTCGCGCACCGTCACTTCGACCGCGTCGCCGAGGTCGCGGGTCGCAATCTTGATGACCGGCCGGAAGCCCGCATCCTTCGCTTCCTTCTGCCGTTTGCGGGCGGCATGAAAGCCGTTGCCGATCAGGTTGAGAAACACCCGCGTTACGTCCTGCGGCACCAGCTCGACCGGCGGCAGCGCGCGATCGAACTCGCGCTCCATCGCGATGTTGAAGTTCTGATCCTGGGCGCGCGCGCCGTGATAGGCCAGGTTCAAGGCCTCCTCGACGAGCGCGTTCAAATCGACCGCCTGCCGCTCGCCGCTGGTGCCGCGCGAATGCGCCAGCATCGACTTGACGATGCCGTCGGCGCGCCTTCCGTGCTCGGCGATCTTGCCGAGGTTGCCGGTCAGCATGTCGATCGTCTCGTCGATCTCGGCGCGCCTATCCGGATCGAGCGCCGCGAACCCCGGCGCCGCGGTCGCCCGCAATTCGTCGAGCAATTCGACCGAGAGCCCGGCGAAGTTGTTGACGAAATTCAAGGGGTTCTTGATCTCGTGCGCGATGCCGGCGGTGAGCTGGCCCAATGAGGCCATCTTCTCGGCGTGGACGAGGCTCGCCTGCGCCGTCCGCAACTCGCCCAATGCCTTCTCGGCGGCGTCGCGCGCCGCGCGGATCTCTGCTTCGGCGCGCTTCCTCTCGGTCACGTCGCCGTACATCAGGACGAAGCCGCCGCCCGGCACCGCATTGCGGCGCAGTTCAATGACCCGCCCGTCCGGCCGCGTACGCTCGAAGCGCAGCTCTTCGCCGGCCCGTTCGAGCCGGCGGCTCAGCTCCGCTTCGATGTCGTCCGTGCCGTATTCGCCGCGCTCGGCGAGGAAGCGCAGATAATCGGCGAAGCTCGGCCGCCCGGCGAGAAACGCTTCCGGCAGTTCGAGAAGCTCCTGGAAATTGCGGTTCCAGGCGGCGAGGCGCAATTCCGCGTCGAACATCGCGACGCCATCGCCCATATTGTCAAAAGTGACGCGCAATTCGGCCTGCCGCTGCCGGATCTCGCCCAACAGCCGCGCATTGTCCATCGCGATGACCGCCTGCGCCGCAAAATTCTGCAACAGCGCGATCTGCTTGTCGGTGAAGGAGCAAACGACCATGCGGTGCATGACGAAGCAGCCCACGACCTCGCCTTCGCGCAGCAGCGGCACGAAGACGACGGTGCGGATCCCTTCCTCGGCAGCCCGCGTCTCGGCCGGCGCGCCGGCGCGGACCGACTCGTCCTCGCGAACGTCGAGCACATGGATCGTCTTGCGTGCCGCGAGCATGCGGAACGGCACCGAATCCCGGGTGACGATGTGCGGCAGCGGCTGGCCGACCGGCATGATCACGTCAAACCCCGGCGGCACACCGCGGCTCGCCGCGCGGCTGAAATTGGCGCCATCGAAGCGCATCAGATGCGCCGTCTCGGCCTCGCACAGCCGCATCGCCTTGTCGAGCATCGCCTCGAACACAGGCGTGAGCTCGCCGGGCGAGGAGTTGATGACCTGCAGCACCTCGGCGGTCGCGGTCTGCTGTTCCAAGGCTTCGCGCGTCTCGCCGATGAGCCGCATGTTCTCGATCGCGATGACCGCTTGGTCGGCGAAGGTGCGCACCAGCTCGATCTGCCGCTCGGTGAACGGCTCGACCCGCTGGCGGTTAAGCACGATGACGCCGATCGGCTCTCCCGCGCGCAGCAAGGGCACGCCCAGCGTGGTTCGAAGTTTGCCGATGGTTACAGCCTCAGCCCAAGTGTATTCGGGGTCGGCGGCGAGGTCGGCTATGTGGACGACTTGACCTTCGAGCACGGTGCGGCCGCCCACGGTTTCGCGCCCTGGCCGGATTGGTTGCTTTCGGACGATCGCATCCCACCCGGGGATCAGCGAATGCGTCGCTAGATAGCGGTAAGCGTCGCCCTGGCGGACAGCGAGGTGGCCCATCTCCGCGTGGCACAGCCGCGCCGCGGTTTCGACCAAAGTGTCGAGCACCGGCTGCAGATTGAAGGTCGAGCGGCTGATGACCTGAAGCACATCGCTCGTTGCCGTCTGGTATTCCAATGATTCTTCGAGATCGCGCGTGCGCTCGCGCAATTCGCCGAGCAGCCGCGCGTTCTCCATCGCGATGACCGCCTGCGCCGCGAAATTCTGCAACAGCGCGATCTGCTTGTCCGAGAACGGGCGCACTTCCCTGCGATAGATGACGAAAACCCCGATCAGGGCCGCGTCCTTGCGCAACGGAACCCAGACCGCAGTGCGCGCGCCGGTCAATTCGACGAGCTTGACGCGCGAGGGCACCCCGGCACGGTAGGTATCGGTGTCGACGATGTCCGGCACTTGCACCACCTCGCCCTCGCCGCGCGACAGCCGGCCGACCATGCTCTCCGGTTCGACCGGCACCGGCTCGTAGAATACCTCCGCCAGCGGTCCGGAAGCGCCGCGCACCGCCAGCGCATGGATTGCCTCGCCGTCGAAGCGGTAAAGCATGCCGAGCGGGGCCTCGCAGAGGTTGAGCGCCTTGTCGAGCATCGCCTCGAACACCGGCGCGAGGTCGCCGGGCGAAGAGTTGATGACCTTCAACACCTCTGCCGTCGCTGTCTGCTGCTCGAGCGCCTCGCGCGTCTCGGTGATGAGCCGCGCGTTCTCCATCGCGATCACCGCCTGCGCCGCGAAGTTCTGCAACAGCGCGATCTCTTTTTCGGAAAACGGCCGGACCTCTCTGCGGCCGACGCCGATGAAACCGAGCAAGGCGCCTTCCTTGCGCAGCGCCACATAGAGGACGGTCCGCAAGCCGGCGAGCCGGCCGAGATTTCGGACCCGTCCGTCGGTCTCGGCCAGGTCGCGCACGTGCACGAAGGGTTCGCCTTCGAGCAACCGATAAGTCGGTTGCCCGGGATCCGGGCGGCGGGGCTGGCGCAACTGCTCGGCGACCGACGCCATCTGGCCGCGTATCGCCACCGCGCGGTACGTGTCGCCGTCGTAGAGCTGCAGGCTGCCGTGGTCGGCCCCGCACAGATTGTGGGCCTTTTCCAGGATCGCCTCGAACACCGGCGCGAGGTCGCCGGGCGAGGAGTTGATGACCTGCAAGACTTCGGCGGTCGCGGTCTGCTGCTCGAGCGCCTCGCGCGTCTCGGTGATGAGCCGCGCGTTCTCCATCGCGATGACCGCCTGGTCGGCGAAGTTGCCGATCAGCGCGATTTCGCGCTCGGAGAACGGCCGCACTTCGTTGCGGACGACGGCGATCAGGCCGAGGAGCCTGTCTTCCTTGCGCAGCGCGACCGTGAGCCAGCTGCGCGTGCTCCAAAGATCGAGCCTCTCCCGCGCCACCGGATCGTTGCGGTAGAGGTCGGTTTCCCGCACATCCGGGACGTGGACGATGCGTTCGCCATCGAGAATGCGGCCGAGCAATTGGCCGCGCCCCGCCGCGACCGGCCCGAGCTGTCGCGCCTGCTCGATCGACTTCGTCTCGCCGTAGGCCGCGGCGAGGTGGAGCAGTTCCCCGTCGAAGGTGCGCAGCAACCCGTTGGCGGCCCCGGTCAATT
>DASYYD010000252.1:0-9815 GCA_035934195.1 Allostellaceae bacterium
GGCGCGCGGCGGCGCGCCAGCGCGTCGCGCACGCGCCAATAGATCCCCTCGGGCGCGAGCAGGATCACGAGGATGATCGCCACCCCGTAGACGACGCCCTGGATCCCCGGCAGCACGTTGCCGAGCTGCGCCTGCAAAGCCTCGCTCAACGGCACCAGCACCGCCGCGCCGATGACCGGCCCCCACAGCGTCGCGACGCCGCCGAAGAGGGCAACGATCAAGGCCTGCGCCGAAGTGAGGACGCCGAAGACGCTCTCCGGGGTGACGACCAGCAGCACGACCGCATAGAGCCCGCCGGCGGCGGCGGCCAGCGCCCCCGACAACACGATCGCGCGCATCTTCCAATAGAGCGTGTCGATGCCGGCCGCCTCGGCCGCCGGCTCGTTCTGCTTGATCGCGAGCAGCGCCTTGCCGAAGCGCGTGCGCTCGACCGCGAGCGAAACGAGAAGCGCGAGCACCAGCATCAGGACGGCGATCGCGACATAGGCGCGGTAGTCGGCGAACTGCATGTACCAGACCGGCGCCTGCCGCTTCATCGGCAGCGACACTTCCTGGTAGCCGAGCCACTCGAAGAGATAAAGCAGCGCCAGCGGGTAGGCGAGCATGGCGAGCGCGAAATAATGCCCGCGCAAGCGAAAGGTCGGGTAGCCGATCAGCGCGCCCGCGACTGCGCCGACGAGCATGCCGAGCGGGATGCCGAACCACGGCGTCAGCCCGAAGAGCACGAGACCGAGCGTCACCGTATAGGCGCCGAGCCCGAAAAAGGCGGCGTGGCCGAACGAGACGAGCCCGGTATAGCCGCTCGCCAGGTTCCAGGAGAGGCCGACGACGGCCCAGATCGGCACCAGGGTCAGCATCAGCTGGTAATAGTTGTCGCGCACCGCCAGGCCGAGGCCGATCCACACGGCCGCCAGCGCCGCGATGACGGCAAGCTCGACCCCGGGGCCGCGGCGGCCGCCCGGCATCGCTCAGGCGCGCTCGCCGCTGCGGCCGAACAAGCCCTGCGGCCGCAATTGCACGATCAAGAGAAAGACGACGAAGATCGCGGCATTCTGCAATTGCAGCGGCAGCACGAGGGTCGCCAGCTGCTGCACCAGGCCGATCGTCATGCCGCCCCAGAAGGCGCCGAGAATGCTGCCCATCCCGCCGAGCACGACGCCGGTATACATGATGATGACGAAATCGAAGCCGACATAGGGCTGGAACGGATAAAAGCTGGCGATCAGGCCGCCGGCGATCGCCGTGATCCCGGTGCCGATGCCAAAGGCGACGCCATAGGCCCGGTCGACATCCACCCCCATGTAGATCGCCGCCTGCGGGTTGTCGGCGGCGGCGCGCAGCGCCTTGCCGAGCCGCGTCCGCGCGGTGAACCAGTAGAGCGCGGCGCCGATCGCCAGCGAGACGATGCAGGAGAGGGCGCGCGCCTTGTTGACGAACAGAACGCTCGAGGCGCTGTAGAGGAGCGGGATCTGCCAGGCGCTCCAGGCGAGCGGCGTCCTGACCGCCTGCGGCGTCGAGCCGAAGGCGATGAGCCCGCCGTTTTCGAGAATGAGCGCGACGCCGAGGGTCAGGATCAGCTGCGCTTGGCCTGCATCGCCGAAGACGGCGGCGCGCGTGCCGGTGACCCGCGCGATCAGAAGCCGATGCAACAGCCAGCCGCCGCCAAACAGCACCGGGCCGGCGCACAAGGCGCCGGCGATCGGCGCCGCCGCCGGCCCGAGAAACGCGAAGGCGCCGAACACGCTCACCACGTAGAAGGTGAAATACATGCCGAGCATCAAAAAATCGCCCTGCGCGAAATTGATGACCCGCATGACGCCGAAAATGAGCCCGAGCCCGACGCACATCAGACCGTAGATGCCGCCGACGAGGAGGCCGGCGACGAGCGCCTGCAGCGCGGTCTCGACGAAAATGCCGGCGCTCATCGCGGTTGCCGGCAGGCGCGTGGGGAAGCTTCCATCGCCGCATCCTCGCGGCTCGCCGGCCTGCCGGCAAGCGCTTCGGCCCGCCCGCCGGCACCAAAGCGCCCCGGCACGCGTTGTGCATGGAGAGGGGGCGAGGCGGCGGCCTACCGGCGCCGCAGCGCCGCCGGCGTTGCCGTGCGCGACGGCGCTAATTCAAGTGATTGTAAACTTTAGCGCTTTTATATGTTGCGTTGCAACAATTCCGGCACTATATAGGTAAGTGATGTTGCCACAGTTCGGAGATGTGCGAGAATTGCGATGAAGCAGCAACTTGCACGGCTCGATCAGGTCGCGGGCAAGCTCAATGTCTGGCTCTTCGTCATCGCGATCGGTCTCGCCGTCCTCGATTTCAGCGTTCTGGTCGTGAAGAGCGTCGAGGCGCTGCCGCCGCCGCCCGCGCAATCGAGCGCCGCGGCCTCGCCCGCCCACCAAGCGGCGGCCTGAGGCAACCGCGCTCCCCCGAGCGCGGCCGATCCCCTATACTCGCCCTCGCGCCGCGTCGGCGCCGCTGGGGGATCGATGACGCCAGAGGAAATCGGCGCCTTTGTGCCGGGGCCGCCTCTCCATATCGACGGGCGGCCGGGCGGGCCGCTTTCGGGGCTCACATTCGCGGCCAAGGACCTGTTCGATGTCGCCGGCCATCCGACGGGCGGCGGCAACCCGGATTGGGCGCGCCATAACCCTCTGCCGACGCGCCACGCCGCCCTCGTCGAGCGCCTCCTGGAAGCCGGGGCGAGCCTCCTCGGCAAGACACTCACCGACGAAGTTTCGCTCGGCATTCTCGGCGAGAACGCCTTCTACGGCACGCCCATCAACAGCGCCGCGCCCGGGCGCGTGCCCGGCGGCTCCTCCTCCGGCTCGGCGGCGGCGGTCGCGGCGGGGCTGTGCGACACCGCGCTCGGCACCGACACCGGCGGCTCGGTGCGCGTGCCGGCGAGCTTTTGCGGTCTCTACGGCATCCGCCCGACGCACGGCCGGCTCGACCTTTCCGGCATGCTGCCGCAGGCGCCCTCTTCCGACACCGCCGGCTGGTTCGCGCGCGACGCCGCGACCTTCGCGCGCGTGTCGAGCGTCCTGCTCGGCGAGGCGATCCCGAGCGAATTGCCGAAGCGCCTCGTCATCGCGGTTGATTGCTTCGCCTTCGCCGAGGCTACCGTCGACCAGGCCCTGCGGCCGCTGGTCGAACGCTTGGGTCAGCTCCTCGGCGAGGTGCGAGAGGACCTGCTCGCTCCGCCGGGGCTCGTCCAATGGGGCCGGGCGCAGCGGACCTTGCAGCCATATGAAGCCTGGCTCACCTTCCGCGACTGGATCGAGCGCGCCAATCCGCGCTTTGCCTTCAGCGTCGCGCGCAATCTCGTCCTCGGCTCGGCGATCCCGGAAGCGGAGCGGCAATGGGCGGCGCTGGTGCGCGAGGAGGTGCGCGGGCGGGTGCGCCACCTGCTGCCGCCCGGCACGATCCTCTGCCTGCCGACGACGCCCTTCCCGGCGCCGCGGCGCGGCGAACCCTTGTCGGTGCTGGGGCCGCTGCGCGACCGCATCCTGTGCCTGTGCGCGCATGGCGGGCTGACGGGCGTGCCGCAGGTGACGATCCCCGGCGCGGCGGTCGAGGGATTGCCGGTCGGGCTCTCGATCATCGGCGCCCGCGGCAGCGACGCGACCCTCGTCGCCGTCGCGGCGGCGCTGGCGGGGTGATCGGGGTCATAACGGCTGATCCTCGTCGAGCTGCCAGGCCGCGACCTCGAGCCAGGTGCTCTGATAGGTCGCGCCCTCGCCGATATCGGTATAGCGGTCCGAGCACAGCATGTTGACCGTGCCGGACACCGACTCGCTGTCGGGGCGCTGGCCGGGCACGAGCACGACGCCCGGCTGAACTTCGCCGCTGACCCTGAGGACGAGCCCGACCGTGCCGTGGTCGTTGAAAAGCCGCACCTTGTCGCCGTCCTCGAGCTCGCGCGCGCGGGCGTCCGCCGGGTTGAGGATGCATGAAGGCGGCCCCTCGCGGCGGCGCAGAAAGGCGTTGGCGGAATAGGCGGTATGGCTTTGGAAATAGCCGGGCGCGGTCAACAGGCGCAGCGGCCAGCGGGCGCTGTCGCGCTGCTCCTGCGGGTCGGGCCGCCAGTCGGGCATCGGCGCGAGGCCCTGGGCGGCGAGGCGCTCGGAATAGAATTCGAGCTTGCCCGAGGGCGTCTTGAATTCCTGCCCGCCCTCAGGGGCGAGGCAAACCGGGCCCGCGCGCAGGCTTTCGGGATCGACCGCGGCGGCGCGGCCGCGCGCGCCTTTCAGCATGGCGCGCAGGATCTCCGGCTGCGACATCCGGAACACCGGATCTTCGAGCCCCATGCGCCGCGCCAACTCTCGCGCCAAACGCATATTTGCCCAGGCCTCGCCCTGCGGCGGCACGGCGGCGGGGGCGTATTGCATGTAGTAGGTGCCGTAGGCGCGGTAGAGATCCTCGGTTTCGAGATAGGTGGCGGCGGGCAATACAATGTCGGCGTAGCGCGCCGTCACCGACAGGAACGGGTCGTGGACGACCGTGAAGAGATCCTCGCGCATGAGGCCGCGCCGCACCTTGCCGGCGTCCGGGCAGGTGACGGCCGGGTTGTTGGCGGCGACGAAGAGGGCGCGGATCGGCGGGTCGGCCATGTGCAAGAGCGCCTCGCCGAGCCGCAGGTGGTTGACGAGGCGGCTCGTCGCGGGCCCGGCGGGCTTCCTCACGACGTCGTAATCGAGTTCGCAGGAGGCCGCCGTCAAGAGGAGCGCGCCGCCGCCGCGCCTGCCGTAGGCGCCGGTAACCCCGGGCAAGAGCGCCACCGCGCGCAATGCCTCGCCGCCGCGGGCGAGCCGCGTCATCCCCTCGCCGAGCCGGATGAAGGAGCGTTTGGCGCCGCCGTACAGCGCGGCGAAGCGCTCGATCTCGTCTTCGCCGAGGCCCGTGATCGCGGCGGCGCGGTCAGGCGCAAAGCGCGGCAGCACTTCGCCTTCGAGCCGCTCGAAGCCGAGCGTGTGCCGGGCGAGGTAGGCGCGGTCGCACAGCCCGTCGCGCGCGAGGATGTGCATGACGCCGAGCGCCAGCGCCGCATCGGTGCCGATCCGTATCGGCAGGTGAAGGTCGGCACGCTCCGCCGTGCGGCTCTTGCGCGGGTCGATGACGACGAGCGGCACGCCGCGCCGGCGCCGCTCGCCTTCGAGCTTCGCCCAGAAATGCACGTTGGTGGCGACGAGGTCGCAGCCCCAGGAAACGACAAGGTCGGATGCCTCGACGGCCTCGGGATCGGCGCCGCCGACCGGCCCGACGGTCATGTCCCAGGCGGTCTCGCAACAGGTGTCGCACACCGTCCCGGCGACGAGCCGGCTCGCCCCCAGCGCATGGAAGAAGCCGTTGACGAGGCCGCGGTTCATCTGCCCCTGATGGGCGCTGTAGGCGTATCCCAGGATCGCCGTCGGCCCCGATTCCGCGTTGATTTGGCGCCAGCGCGCCGTGATCTCGTCGAGCGCGTCCTCCCAGGAAATCGCCGCGAAATCGCCTTCGCCCTTGGCGCCGACCCGGCGCAACGGCGTCTGAAGCCGCTCCGGCGAGTGCGCGAGGTCGGCGTCGCGATTGACCTTGGCGCAGGCGAAGCCGGCCGTGAAAGGCTGGTCGGGGTCGCCCTCTATGCGCACGACGCGGCCCCCTTCGACATATGCCAACAGCGAGCACATGTCGGGGCAATCGTGCGCGCACACGACGCGGACCGTTTCCACGGCTTCCTCCTACCCCAAAATCACGGCGACATCGCCTTCGGCGATCGCCTCGCCCTCCTTGACGCGGATCTCCTTGACGATCCCCTCGCCGGGCGCGACGAGCGGGATCTCCATCTTCATCGATTCGAGAATGAGGAGCGTATCCTCCTCGGCGACGCGGTCGCCGACAGCGACCTCGATCTTCCATACCGAGCCGGAAATCTCGCTCTTCACCCAAATCTCAGGCATCGCCGCTCCGCTGGCCCTTCCTTGCCGCGAAGCATTTGTAGCGGAATTTCCCGTGCATAGGCGACGCGATCCTTTGCGACGGCGTTAAGGAGTAAGGAAACGGCGATGGCCGAGCCGCTCGTCATCACGATCTCGCACCGCTTGGGGCGCGCCGAGGCGAAGCGCCGGATCGCCGCCGGGCTCGACCAGATCCGCGCCGCGGTCCGGCCCTATGTCGGCACCCTCGATCTCGCTTGGGACGGCGACCGGCTGCTCTTCCACGTCTCGGCCTTGCGGCAGCGAATCGAGGGCGTCATGGAAGTCGAGGAGGCGCAGGTTCGGATCGCGATCATGGCGCCCTTGCTGTTGCGCCTCATCGTCGGCCGCTTCGCCGGGCGCATCAGGAACGAGGGAGCGACGCTCTTGGACAAGCCGAAGAGCGAGGCCTAAGGCGCGCTTGACGGGGCTCGCCGGCGCGGCAGAATCGCCGCTTCGCGATAGGAGGCCCGCCGTGACCCTGCGCCCGATCCTCGTCGCTGACAGCATCACCCGCGTCGGCGGCGAGGCGGCGGGGGCGGTGGTCGTCAACGGCTCGCATGGCGGGCGCTACGCCGCCTATCTCGCGGCGAACCTCGGCGTCGCCGCGGCGATCTTCAACGACGCCGGGGTCGGGCGCGAGGAGGCCGGGATCTCCGGGCTCGACTATCTCGCCGGGCTCCACATCCCGGCCGCGGCGGTCGGGCACATGAGCGCGCGCATCGGCGACGGCGCCGACATGATGGCGCGAGGGCTGATCACCCATGCGAATGAATTGGCCGCCTCGCTCGGCTGCGCCGCCGGCATGAGCTGCCGCGAGGCGGCGGCGGCGTTGCGGCATGCCGCGCCCGCGGGGGGCGAACCGCCGCCCGAGGCGGAAGCCGCCTTTCTGCTCGATCCCGCGCCGCCCGCCTTGTGGGCGCTCGATTCCGCTTCGCTCGTCGGCCCCGAGCATGCGGGCGCGGTCGTCCTCACCGGCTCGCACGGCGGGCTTTTGGGCGGCCGGCCGGAGAGCGCGCTCAAATATGACGCGCTCGCCGCCCTTTTCAACGATGCCGGGATCGGCGCCGACGAGGCCGGCGTCAGCCGCCTGCCGGCGCTCGACCGGCGCGGCATCGCCGCCGCCACCGTCGCGGCGGCGAGCGCGCGCATCGGCGAGGGGCGCTCGACCTGGGAGGATGGCGTAATCTCGCGGGTCAATGACCGCGCCGCCCGGCTCGGCGCCCGCCGCGGCATGACGGCGCGCGAGTTCGTCGCGATCGTCCGCCGCGCCCCGACCGAAGGAGGATGAGGAATGAGCGAGGCCGAAGCCGCGAAGAACCGTCCCTCCGGCCGCATGAACGGCGGCCGCGCGCTCGCCGAGATGCTGAAGCTCGCCGGGGTCGGGCCGATGTTCGGCATGGGCGGGTTTCAGCTGTTGCCCTTCTACGACGCGCTCAACCGCCTCGGGATGCGGCATTACCTCATCAACGACGAGCGCTGCGGCGCCTTCGCGGCCGAGGCCTATGCTCGGGTCACCGGCCGGCCGGGTGTGTGCGACGGCACGCTCGGCCCCGGCGCCACCAACCTCGTCACGGGCCTTGTCGAGGCATTGAACGGCGGCCTGCCGGTCATCGCCATCGCCGGCGACACCAACCGCGCGCATTCCTGGAAGAACATGACGCAGGAATGCCGCCAGGCCGAGATCCTGCGCCCGGCGGTCAAGGAATTGATCCGCGTCGAGCTGACGAGCCGCATCCCCGAACTCTTGCGCCGCGCCTTTGCGGTCGCCACCTCGGGCCGGCCGGGGCCGGTGCTGCTCGACGTGCCCGAGGATGTCTGCCACGGCGAACACGATTTTTCGGCCGAGGATTTCATCATCGACCCGGCGACGCTCGCCGCGCCCGCCCGCCGCATCCGCCCGGACCGAAGCGATCTCGCGCGCGCCGCCGCGCTTCTCGCCCGCGCCAAGCGGCCGCTGATCCTCGCGGGCGGCGGCGTGCATCTGTCGGGCGCGCAGGCGGCGCTGACCCAATTCGCCGAGGCGCAGGGCATCCCGGTCGCCCATACGATGACGGGAAAGGGCAGCATTCCCTGTATCCACCACCTGTCGGCCGGGCTCTTCGGCCGCTATTCGCGGATCGCCAACGAGCTGATCGCGGCCTCGGACTGCCTCCTCGTCGTCGGCTGCAAGCTCGGCGAGATCGCGACGAAGCGCTACGCCCTCTTGCCCGCCGCGACGCCGCTCGTCCATCTCGACATCCTCGCCGAGGAAATCGGCCGCTGCCATGCCGCCGAGGTGGCGCTGTGGGGCGACGCGAAGGCCGGGATCGAAGACCTGTCGGAGGCGCTCGCCGAGGCGGTGCGGACCCCGCGCGCGGCGCGCGCCGACTATCTCGCCGAGATCCCGCAGCGCATGCGCCGCTGGCGCGAAGAGGCGGCGCCGCGGCTCGATTCCAACGCCAGGCCGGTGCACATGGCGCGGCTGTGCACCGAACTCAACAAGGCGCTGCCGGAAGACAGCCTCCTCGTCGCCGACGGCGGCTTCGCCGGCCATTGGACGGGGCTGCTCTACGACACCAAGACCGCCGGCCGCCGTTTCATCCCGGACCGCGGCCTCGCCTCGATCGGCTACGGGCTGCCGGGCGGCATCGGCGCGGCGCTCGCCGCCCCCGAGCGCCCCGTCGTCGCGATCACCGGCGACGGCGGCTTCAACATGATGCTCGGCGAATTGGAGACGGCACGGCGGGCCGGCGTGGGGCTGACGATCGTCGTCGTCAACAACGCCGCGTCGGGTTACGTGAAGGCGCTGCAGCACGCGATGTTCAAGGGGCGCTACCAGTCCTCCGACCTCGTCGAGATGGATTATGCGGCGATCGCCCGCGCGATGGGCTGCGCCGGCATCCGCGTCGAGGAGCCGGACCGGCTCGGCGCGGCCTTGCGGGAAGGCCTCGCCGAGCGCTCCCGCCCGACCGTCATCGATGTCGTCGTCACCCGCGATCCTGCCGAGATGCTGCCTGCCGTCGACAACCGCACCGTCGAGATCAAACAGGGCGACCGGGTGGCTTAAATTGGTCCCGCAAGTGAATGTGAAATTAGAGATGCAGAAGAAGCGGCACCACTATATCCCTATTACCTATCTCAATGGGTTCACCGATGCAGCCGGAAAGATCTTTGCCTATCGGAAGGATGACATTAGCAAGCCCTTGCACGTGCAACCTAATCAGATCGCGTTCGAGCGCTACTACTACTCCCAGCCGCTCGCGGATGGTGGCCGCGACAACAATTCCCTGGAAGATTTTTTCAGCACTGTTGAGGCCGCATGGCCCACGCTCGCCGAGCGACTACGTTCAGGCTCGGCCACTGGCACGGATTTCGAATCGCTCTTCACCTTTATGTGCCTGATGAGAGTCCGTGTCCCTGCGGCGCGGGATATGGTCGAACTATCGCTCAGTGAGCAGGTAAAGGCCGAGGCTCGTCTGCTGGATCAAAAAGGGATGCTACCGCCGAAACCCGCCGGTTACGAAAACATCCTAGATCATTTAGAGGTTTCGATCGATCCGCATCAGTCCTTGCATGCTATGCCCGCTCTCGCAAAAGGCTTTAGTAAAGTTCTGGACTCCCTCGAATTCGACGTTTTGCACAATCAAACGAGCCTCAGCTTTATTACGAGCGACAACCCCGTTATCTATTTTGAGCCTACGGCGCACGAAGAAGGAGTTCTACCCTATCAAGTGAGACCCCCGCACGGTCTAGAGCAATTTCCTATCTAACGTACCCGGCGTGAGCGAGATAATGTCGGCATTCGTCGGCGGAGAAGTGGTCGAGCAACTCGCCGATTCGGGTCCACAGCGCCGGGATTGAGCGTTCGGCGGCCTTGCGCAGCAG
>DASYYD010000256.1:0-2147 GCA_035934195.1 Allostellaceae bacterium
TCGCGCCCGTGGGCGGCGACAAACGGCGGCTCGCGCTTCTCGCTCCCGAGGCGGCTACCGAGGCGGAAGCGGGGATTGCGGCGGCGCTCGCACTAGCGGGCCCACAGACGCCCGACCTCGGCAGCCTTTATGCAGAGGCGATCGCCCCCGCCGTCGACCGGTTATGGGCGGCGGCCCGGCGGGATCGCCCGGCGGCGAACGAGACCCTTTACGGCGAGCCGCCGCCGGCGCCGCAGGTCTCGATCGTCGTGCCGCTCTACGGGCGCATCGATTTTCTGCACCATCAGGTCGCCCGCTTCTCGAACGACCCGGAATTCCGCCCTCCGGGCGCCATCGTCGAACTCCTTTACGTGCTCGACGATCCGAGGCTCGAGGCGAGCCTGCGCGAACTCGCGCACCGCGTGCACGAGGTCTACGGCCTTTCCTTCCGCACCCTTTCGCCCGGCCGCCGGCTCGGCTATTCCGGCGCCAACAACCTCGCCGCCGAAAGCGCCCGGGCCCCGCTGCTGCTGCTGCTCAATTCCGACGTGCTGCCGCGGCGCGCGCGTTGGGTCGGGGCGCTCGCCAAGGCCTACCGGACGCTCGACCGCTGCGGCATCCTCGGCTGCCGCCTCGTCTTCGAGGACGGCTCGCTCGAACATGCCGGGATGACCTTCAAACCGTCCATCGAGGTGCCCGGGGCGTGGACCAACGAGCATCCCGGAAAGGGTCTGTCGCCCGCCTTCGACCCGCACCAGGAGCCGGCCCGCGTCGCGGCGGTGACGGGCGCCTGCCTCTTGATCGACCGCGCGCTCTACCTCCGGCTCGGCGGCCTCTCGGAAGAATACGTGCTCGGCGACTTCGAGGATTCGGATCTTTGCCTCAAGGCCTACGAGGAGGGCTGGGCGACCTGGTACACGCCCGAAGTCGAGCTGTACCATCTGGAGCGGCAATCGATCCGGCAGACGGGCGACGCGGACGAGCGGCACCGCCTCGTGCTCTACAACATGTGGAAGCATGCCCGGAAATGGCGGGCGGTCATCCCCCGCGTCCTCGATGGGAAGAGCCCAGCCGAGCCCGAGGGCCGCGCGCGGCGGCGTTCGAAGAAAGCCGCGAGGTAGGGGCCGGCCCCGCTGCACACGCCCCCGGTCAGTGCAGCTTCGGCGCCTTCAGAAAGCGGGTGCGGTCGGCCGAGGCGACCCGCACCGTCATCCTCTCGTTGTCGCGCGACAGCTGCAGCACAACCTCGCTCCCGGCGGGGCCGGCCGCCCAGACCTTGCGCCAAAACCCGGCGAGGCTCGCGACGGGATCGTCGCGCACCGCGACGATGCGGTCGCCCGGCTGCAGCCCGGCGCGGCCGGCCGGGCCGCGCTCGGCGAGCCCGGCGACGACGACCGCGTCCTCGACCTCGGCGGCATAAAGCCCGAGCCACGGCCGGGCCGGCCGGTTCGGCCGCCCGTAGGTCAACAGGTCGTCGAGAATCGGCGGCAGCAGGTCGATCGGCACCACCATGTTGACGTCGCGCCGCAGATCGCGGCCGCTCGAATGCTGGACGTGCAGCGAACCGATGCCGATCAATCGGCCGTCGCCGCCGATCAGCGCGGCGCCGCCCCAGAACGGGTGCGCCGGGGCGGTAAAGATCGCCCGGTCGAGCACGTATTCCCAATAGCCGGCGAATTCCTGGCGCGCCACGACGCGCGCGGCGATCGCATGCCGGCGTCCGCCCTCGGCGGCCATCACCGCCTTGTCGCCGGCGCCGACCCGCACTTCGGTGCCGAGCTGCAGCGGCTGCACATCGAGTCGCCCCAAGGCCTGCACGAGGCCGAACCCGGTCTCCTGGTCGTAGGCGAGCACATGGCCGGGCACCGCGCCGCCGGTCGCCGAAGTGAGCCAGATCGTCTCGGCCTCGGTGACGAGATACCCGATCGTCAGGACGAGCCCGTCCTTGCCGATGAGCACGCCGCTGCCCGCCCGCTCGGTGCCCAGCGTGCCGGCGGTGAACGCGTCTTCGGGAATGATCGCGCGCAGCCCGAGCACCGCATCGAGCGCGCGGGCGAGATCGAAGGCGCACTCCTCGGGCTTGGGCTGGATCTCGCCGGGTATTTCCCAATCGATGGTTCGCGACATCGCGGAGACTCGCTGCTTTGCACCCGTTATTATAGCCGACT
>DASYYD010000258.1:0-5567 GCA_035934195.1 Allostellaceae bacterium
CGGCGCGGCACGACGACGGCCGGCCGCACTTCTTCGACGACCGCCTGATCCAACGCGCCGCTCCGCCTGCCCAAATACCGGGCACCGACTGTAGGGCGATCGGCGCCGCCGGACAATCGGCAGCGTCCTGGGGCGAGCGCCGTCGGCGGACTTGACGTCCGGCGCGAACCAAAGTAGAACGGATTCGTTGTTTAGGGTTTGTTCCGCCGAGGGTTCGCCATGCTGACCAGGAAGCAGCACGAGCTGCTGATCTTCATCAACCAGCGCCTCGCCGCGACCGGGGTCGCCCCGTCGTTCGACGAAATGAAGGATGCGCTGACGCTGCGCTCGAAATCCGGCATCCACCGGCTGATCAGCGGCCTCGAGGAGCGCGGCTTCATCCGCCGCCTGCCGCACCGCGCCCGTGCGCTTGAGGTGATCAAGCTGCCCGAGGAAAGCGCGGCCCCGTCACGCCCACCGGCCGGCGCGCCGTTCGGCGGCGGCGCGGCCGAGCGCGGGCGCTTCTCGCCGACCGTGATCCGCGGCGACTTCAAGGCGCAGCTCCCCGGCGCGCCGGTCGCCGCCGATGTCGAGGCCGTCGATCTGCCGCTTTACGGCCGCATCGCCGCCGGCACCCCGATCGAGGCGCTGCGCGACCAGAGCCAGACGATCGGCGTGCCGGCGAGCCTCTTGGCGCGCGGCGGCGAGCATTATGCGCTCGAAGTCGCCGGCGACAGCATGATCGACGCCGGGATCTTCGACGGCGACACCGTCGTCATCCAGCGCGCCGACACCGCCGAGAACGGCTCGATCGTCGTCGCCCTGATCGACCGCACCGAGGTGACCCTGAAACGGCTGCGCCGCCGCGGCGCCTCGATCGCTCTCGAACCGGCGAACACAGCCTACGAAACGCGCATCTTCGGGCCGGACCGCGTCGACGTCCAGGGCCGGCTGGTCGGGCTGTTGCGGCGCTATTGACGGCAGGCGCGCCGACGCTCGCCGGCACGCCGGTTCTCTTCCATCATTGCCGCCCGCCGCGCCCCGGCTCTACTCTTGTCCCAGTTCTTGTCCCAGTCGGGCGGAGCGACAGCAGCGGGAGAGGGCGATGCTAGGATCGATGTCGGAGCGACCGCTCCTCATATCGGCCATCATCGGCCACGCGGCCATCTATCACGGCGACGTTGAAATCGTCTCGCGGACCGTCGAAGGGCCGATGCATCGTTATACCTATCGCGAGGCCGAGCGGCGCTCGAAGCAGCTCGCCCGCGCGCTGCTGCGGCTCGGCATCGAGCCCGGCGACCGGGTCGCGACGCTCGCCTGGAACGGCTACCGGCATTTCGAACTCTATTACGGCATCTCCGGCATCGGCGCGGTATGCCACACGATCAACCCGCGGCTCTTCGACGACCAGATCGTCTACATCGTCAACCATGCCGCCGACCGCTTGCTGTTCGTCGACGCGACGTTCCTGCCGCTCGTCGCCCGCCTCGCCCCGCAGTTCCCGTCCGATTGCCGCATCGTGTTGATGAGCGAGGGCGAGGCGCCGGCAGATCTGCCGATCTTCGCCCGCCACGACGAGCTGCTCGCCGCCGAGGACGACGATTTCACCTGGCCGCAGTTCGACGAGCGGACGGCGGCCGCGCTCTGCTATACCTCGGGCACCACCGGCCGGCCGAAGGGCGCCCTCTACAGCCACCGCTCGACGGTCGTGCACGCGTTTGCGATCTCGCTGCCGGACGCCATCGGGATCTCGGCGCACGATACCGTCTGCCCGGTGGTGCCGCTGTTTCACGCCTGCGGCTGGGGCATCCCCTATGCGGCGCCGATGAACGGGGCGAAGCTGGTGCTGCCGGGGCCCAGGCTCGACGGCGAGAGCCTCTACGAGCTGTTCGAGACCGAGGGCGTCACCTACAGCCTCGGCGTCCCAACCGTTTGGCTCGGCTTCGAGGCTCATCTTTCGCAGAAGGGGGCGCCTCCCTCGAGCCTGCGCCGCCTGCTCTCCGGCGGCTCGGCGGTGGCGCCGGCGATGATCGAGGCCTTCGAGCGGCACGGCATCGATCTGCGTCAGGGCTGGGGCATGACCGAGATGAGCCCGCTGGGCACGACCGCGGCCTTCAAGGCGAAACATCTCGCTCTCGGCCGTGAGGCGCAAAACGCGATAAAGGCGAAGCAGGGGCGGCCGGTTTTCGGGGTCGAAATGAAGATCGTCGATGACGAGGGCCGCGCCCAGCCGCATGACGGCAAGTCGATGGGCGAGCTCTTGGTCCGCGGGCCCTGGATCGTCAGCGGTTATTTCGAGGACGAGGAAGCGAGCCGCGCGGCGGTCGAGAAGGACGGCTGGTTCCACACCGGCGACATGGCGACGATCGACCCGGACGGCTACTTGCAGATCACCGACCGGCGCAAGGACGTGATCAAGTCGGGCGGCGAGTGGATCAGTTCGATCGACCTCGAAAACGCCGCGATCGCGCACCCCGATGTCGGCGAGGCCGCGGTCATCGCCATCCCGCATCCGCGCTGGGGCGAGCGGCCGCTGTTGATCGTCACGCCGCGCTCCGGCCGGCGACCCGTGCGCGACGATCTGATCAAGTTTCTCGGCGAGCGCTTCCCGCATTGGATGCTGCCTGATGATGTCGTCACGCTCGAGGAGATCCCGCATACGGCGACCGGCAAGATCATGAAGACGCGGCTGCGCGAGATGTTCGCCGGGCACCGGATAGCCTAAGATCCTGGCTCAGGAATATTTGCGATCCGCACGCATCCAATATCTCGTCGTCCCGACGAAAGTCGGTATCCACTTCTGCCGTGGATACCGGCTTTCGCGCGGTATGACGAGGGAGTTGGGGCGTCCGCGGCGGGTGACGACTGAGGATCGAGCATTGCCCCTCCGTCGCGCGGCCCCATTTGCGTGACAATGACCGTCACCGTCCGCTTCGCCCCCTCTCCGACCGGCTTTCTGCACATCGGCGGAGCCCGCACGGCGCTTTTCAACTGGCTCTTCGCGCGCCATCACGGTGGCACCTTCCGGCTGCGCATCGAGGACACCGACCGCGCCCGCTCGACGCCGCAGGCGGTCGCGGCAATCATCGACGGGCTCGAATGGCTGGAGCTCTCCTGGCACGGGGAGATCGTGCACCAGTCCGCGCGTGTGACCATGCATACCGAGGCGGCATACCGGCTCCTCGCCGCAGGCCACGCCTATTGCTGCTATTGCACACCCGAGGAATTGGCAGCGATGCGCGAGAAGTCGCGCGCTGAGGGACGCTCGGCGCGCTACGACGGCACCTGGCGCGACCGCGACCCCACAGAGGCGCCGCCCGGCGTCAAGCCGGCGATCCGCCTCAAGACGCCGCAGGACGGCTCGACGACGATCCGCGACCTCGTGCAGGGCGAGGTCACGGTCTCGAACAGCGAACTCGACGATCTGATCATCCTGCGGGCCGACGGCACGCCGACCTACAATCTCTCGGTCGTCGTCGACGACCACGACATGGCAATCACACATGTGATCCGCGGCGATGACCATCTCAACAACGCCTTTCGCCAGACGCAGATCTACCGTGCGCTCGACTGGCCGATCCCCGAATTCGCGCATCTGCCGCTGATCCATGGCCCCGACGGGGCTAAGCTGTCGAAGCGGCACGGGGCGCTCGCGGTCGAGGCTTATCGCGAGATGGGCTATTTGCCGGAGGCGCTGCACAACTACCTCCTGCGCCTCGGCTGGAGCCACGGCGACGACGAGATCATCTCGACCGAGGAGGCGATCCGCTGGTTCGATCTCGATTCTATCCACCGCAGCCCCGCGCGCTTC
The DNA here is from genome assembly GCA_035934195.1 of Allostellaceae bacterium. GTDB lineage: Bacteria > Pseudomonadota > Alphaproteobacteria > ATCC43930 > CGMCC-115725 > AP-15. Next base: position 3,791 of record DASYYD010000258.1, read on the forward strand.
GATTTCGCGAAGCTCGACAGCCTGAACGGGCACTACATTCGTGAGGCCGCGGACGGCCGCCTCCTCTCGCTCATTGTGCCGCGCGTCGAAGGGAAACTCGGCCGGGCACTCGACGAACCCTCGCGCGTCCGGCTCCTCCGCGCCATGCCGAGCCTTAAGCTGCGCCCGAAGACGCTCGTCGAATTGGCCGGCAACGCGCTTTTCTACGTGCGGCCGCGGCCGATTCCGATCGAAGAGAAGGCGGCGCGGCTGCTGACGCCGGAGATTTTGCCGCTGCTTCGCACGCTCGGCACGGAATTGTCGAAGGCCGCATGGCAGGCCGCAGCGCTCGAAGCGGTCGTGCGCGCTTTTGCTGCGGCGCAGCAAAAGCGGCTCGGCGACGTGGCGCAACCGCTGCGGGCCGCGCTGACCGGCTCCCTCGCCTCGCCTGGCCTCTTCGAAGTGATGGAGATTCTGGGCCGCGAGGAATGCCTCGCCCGGATCGCCGACGCTCTCGGCGGGTAACCGTGGCGATCGCCTTTATCTCGCGCTTGCGAAATATGGCGGTAGTTTGATAATCGCCTCAGCGCAGCTTATGTTCCGGGCAACGGATCGCCGCGGGCAGAGATGGAGGTAGGGCGATGGACGGCAACAACATGACGACCGGGACGATGACCCTCACCGACAATTCGACCGGCAAGTCGATCGAGCTGCCGGTGCTCGGCGGCACTATCGGGCCGAAGGTCATCGACATCCGAAAGCTCTACGCGCTGAACGGGCACTTCACCTACGATCCGGGGTTCATGGCGACCGCCGCCTGCCGTTCGAGCATCACCTTCATCGACGGCGATGAAGGGATCCTGCTCTATCGCGGCTATCCGATCCGGGAACTCGCCGACAACAGCGATTTCCTCGAAGTCGCCTATCTGCTGCTCAAGGGCGAGTTGCCGACCGCCAAGGAAAAGGAGCAGTTCGTCCACGACATCACGCACCACACGATGGTGCACGAGCAGATCACGACCTTCTTCCGCGGCTTCCGGCGCGACGCGCACCCGATGGCGGTGATGTGCGGGGTGGTCGGGGCGCTCTCCGCCTTCTACCACGATTCGACCGACATCCATGACCCGTACCAGCGGATGGTCGCGTCCTACCGCCTGATCGCCAAGATGCCGACGATCGCCGCCATGGCCTTCAAATACGCACTCGGCCAGCCCTTCATGTATCCGAAGAACGCGCTCGGGTACGCCGAGAATTTCCTCCACATGGCCTTTGCCGTGCCGTGCGAGGAGCACAAGGTCAATCCGGTCCTTGCCAAGGCGATGGACAAGATCTTCATCCTGCACGCCGATCACGAGCAGAACGCCTCGACGGCGACGGTCCGCAACGCCGGGTCGAGCGGCGCCAACCCCTTCGCCTGCATCGCCGCCGGCATCGCCTCGCTGTGGGGGCCGGCGCATGGCGGCGCCAACGAGGCGGTGTTGAAGATGCTGCGCCGCATCGGCAGCCAGTCGAACATCAAGGAGTTCCTCGGCCATGTGAAGGACAAGGACGCGCACGAACTGCTGTTCGGCTTTGGCCATCGCGTCTACAAAAATTACGACCCTCGCGCGCATGTCCTGCGCGACAGCTGTCACCAGGTTCTGAGCGAACTCGGCATCAAGGACGATCCGCTGCTCGACCTGGCGATGGAGCTGGAGAAGATCGCCCTCAACGACGACTACTTCATCAAGCGGAAGCTGTACCCGAACGTCGATTTCTATTCGGGCATCATCCTGCAGGCGATGGGCTTCCCGACCTC
>DASYYD010000276.1:0-9772 GCA_035934195.1 Allostellaceae bacterium
CCTGGCGATCTGGCGCGATTGCTTGGCGCGCTATCGCGGGCCTTACCTCTTCGGCAATCTGGGCATGGCCGACGCGATGTACGCCCCGGTCGTGACGCGCTTCTCGACCTACGATGTGCGGCTCGACCCCGCCGCTGCCGCCTATTGCCGGCGGATCATGGAATTGCCGGACATGGTCGCCTGGCGCGAGGCGGCGTTGCGCGAGGCCGAGGAGGTCGAAGAGCTGGAGGTCGAATTCTGATCGGGTTTGTGCAGGTGGGAGCTATCGTGCGACGGTGAAACCTTGATGATTCTCCAGAAATTGGCCGGGTTGCAGCCCAATCAGGACATATCTCAAAACGATGGTATGTACTGGGGCAACGGCAGACACTATTTCGGCGTCGGGCGTTCCGCGGCACTCGCCCTCTGGACGGCTTTGTCGGCGCGGCTGCAGTACGCCGGGGGTGAGGCGGAACCTCGGATCATGCTCGATTTTGGCTGCGGCCATGGGCGAGTGGCTCGTTATATCCGGGCCCAATTCCCCCAGGCCCGGGTCGAGGTCACGGATCTGAATCGAGACGGAGTTGCATGGTGCGTCGAGCATCTCGGCTGCCATGACGCCGGCAACGAAATACCATCAGGCCGCTACGATCTGGTCTGGGTCGGCTCTGTCTTTACGCACCTGCCGGAACATACGGCGCTCGACCTCCTCGCGCGCCTCAAGCTGTCGCTTCGACCTTATGGCGTCCTGCTATACACCACTCAAGGGCGGCTGTCGGCCGCAACCCTCGAGACGTACGTATCAGGAAACGGCGCTCCAATTAATGCGGGCCTCGGCCTCCAGCGCGACGCCGCGGCCGAAGTTCTCGCCGATTTCCTCAGCCGTCATTTTGGATTTCGTGCGTACGCGCACCGGCACGACTACGGCATTGCGGTCGGGCGCCTCGAATGGTGGTCCAAGAAGACCTGCGATGACGCTACGATCCAGCTCCTCGCGCAGGAAGGCGGATGGGATACGCACCAGGACATTCTGGCGTTCATGCGGGTTCCGGGTCTGCTTCAATTGCAAACGGGCGTTGATTTCTGAGGGCTGTCGGCCGTCGTGACCGTTGCGGCGGTTCCGCCCTCGTCGGCAGCGGAGGAAGCATGGCGATGCCCGAGGCGATCGCGCTCAACGGCCGCAGTTATCGCAGGCCCCGGGCGCCGACCGTCATCGTCTGCGCCGACGGCTGCGACCCCGCCTACCTCGACCACGGGCTGAAAAGCGGCAGCCTGCCGGCGGTCGCGTCGTTTCGCGAGGCGGGCTTTGCCGGCGAGGCCGAGGCGGCGATGCCGAGCTTCACCAACCCCAACAATCTCTCGATCGTCACCGGCGCGCCGCCGGCGGTGCACGGCATCTCGGGCAATTATTTTCTCGACCGCGAGAGCGGCGCCGAGATCATGATGACCGACGAGCGGCTCCTTCGCAGCGAGACGATCCTCGGCCTCTTCTCGCAACGGGGCGTCAAGACCGCGGCGATCACCGCCAAGGACAAATTGCGCCGCCTCTTGGGGCGCGGCCTCGAGGGCCCTTCCTTTTCCTCCGAACATGCCGACGCGGCGGCCGAAGCGCTGGTCGGACGCCCGCGGCCGGACATGTATTCGGCCGATCTCTCGCTCTTCGTGCTCGATTGGGGCTTGCGCTTCGCCGAGGAGGGCGCGGCCGATCTCCTCTATCTCTCGCTCTCGGATTATGTGCAGCATCTGCACGGGCCCGGCGAACCCGCGGCCGACGCCTTCCACCACGCGCTCGACGCGCGGCTCGGGGCCTTCGCCGCGCTAGGCGCCGTCGTCGGGCTCGTCGCCGACCACGGCATGAACGACAAGGCGCGCCCCGACGGCTCCCCCAACATCGTCTTTCTCGAGGACGAGCTGAACCGGCGCTTCGGCGAGGCCGCGGTGCGCGTCATCTGCCCGATCACCGACCCCTTCGTGCGCCACCACGGGGCGCTCGGCTCCTTTGTCCGCGTCTATCTCAGAACCTGCCGCGATCTCGCGGCGCTGATGGCGGTATCGGCGGCGCTCCCCGGCGTCGCGCTCGTCCTCGAGCGCGCCGAGGCCGCCCGCCGCTTCGAATTGCCGTTCGACCGCGAGGCGGATTTCGTCGTGCTCGGCGACGCGCACACCGTCCTCGGCTCGCGCCGCGAGGCGCACGACCTCGCCGGGCTCGCCGGCCACCGGCTGCGCTCGCACGGCGGGCTCGGCGAGGCGCGGGTGCCGTTCATCCTGTCGCATCCGCTGTCGCCCGAATACCGCGAGCGCGCGGCGCGCGGGGGCCTGCGCAACTTCGACATATTCGACTTCGCGCTCAACGGGCTGGCGGGCTAGATTTCCCGGGCCGTGCGTCCCCGCTGAAGGAGGCCCGCCCCGTGTACGCCGCCCCGCCCGTCATCGACACGCAAATCTTCGCCCGCGTCCCCGACGAAATGCGGGCCAAGGAAAACCCGCGCCTGCAATCGGGCGTCCCGCGCGACTCTTTTCTCGAAGGCCCCTCCTTCGACCGCGACGGCAACCTCTACGTCACCAACATCCCCTACGGCCAGATCTTGCGGGTCTCGCCCGACGGCGCCTTCACGCTGGTGACCACCTATGACGGCGAGCCGAACGGCCTCAAGATTCACAAGAACGGCCGCTTCGTCGTCGCCGACCACAAGCTCGGCCTCCTGATGCTCGATCCGCCGACGAACCGCCTTTCGGTGCTCGTCGACCGGCCGCGCCGCGAGCGCTTCAAGGGCCTCAACGACCTCGTCTTCGCGAAATCGGGCGACCTCTATTTCACCGACCAGGGCGAGAGCGGCATGCACGATCCCTCGGGCCGGCTGTGGCGGCTGAAACAGGACGGCCGCCTCGACCTCCTGCTCGACACCGTGCCGAGCCCCAACGGCCTCGTCCTGAGCCCGGACGAGAGCATCCTCTATCTCGCGGTGACGCGGGCGAACGCGGTGTGGCGGGTGCCGCTCTATCCCGACGGCCTCATCGGCCGGGTCGGCGTCTTCATCCAGATGTCCGGCGGCACGGGCCCCGACGGCATGGCGATCGACGAGGAGGGCAATCTCGCGGTCTGCCATGTCGGTATGGGTTCGGTGTGGCTGTTCAGCCGATTGGGCCGGCCCATCGCCGAGATCCGCTCCTGCGCCGGGCTCGGCACCACCAACGCCGCCTATGGCGGGCCCGAGCGCAAGACCCTCTACATCACCGAATCGGAGACCGGGTCGATCCTCAAGGCCGACCTCTCGGTGCCGGGGAAGCCGATGTATTCGCACCTGGACTGACCGCGCGATGAACCGCGAGATCACGCTTGCCGAGGGGCTCGATCTCGGCGCGATCGGCGAGCCCGTGAAGCGCCGCGAGGACGCGCGCCTCCTCTCCGGCCGCGGCCGCTTCACCGACGATTTCAGCCGGCCGGGCGAGGCTCATGCGGCGATCGTGCGCTCGCCCCATCCGCATGCGCGGATCCTTTCGATCGAGACGGCTCGGGCGCGGGCGCTGCCGGGTGTGCTCGGCGTCTTCACCGGCGCCGATTGCGCGGCCGACCGCCTCACGCCGATGCCGCACAGCCCGGTCCCCTCGACCCGCTTCGACATGAAGCTGACGGGGCCCGGCGGCGGCCCGATCTTCTTCGGCCCGCATCACCTGCTGCCCGCCGACCGCGTGCGCCATGTCGGGGAAGCGGTCGCGATGGTGGTCGGCGACAGCCTCGCCGCGGCGCTCGACGGGGCCGAGGCGGTCGCGGTCGCCTACGAGGAGCGGGCCCCTGTGCGCGACATCGAGGCGGCGCTCGCGGCGGGTGCGCCGCCGGTATGGGAGGAAGTGCCCGACAACGTGCTCGTCGATACCTTCTTCGGCGACAAAGAGGCGACCGAGCGCGCCTTTGCCGCGGCCGATCACGTCGTCGAGCGCACTTTCCACATCGGGCGGGTGACGGCGGTGACGATGGAGCCGCGCTCGGCCTTGGCCGAGTACGATCCGGCGACCGGCCGGCATACGCTGTGGGCCGGCAGCGGCGGGGCGGTGCGGCAAAAGGCGGAATTGGCCGCCGTCCTCGGCATCGCGCCCGAGAAGCTTCGCGTCCTCTCCTTCGATGTCGGCGGCAATTTCGGCGCCCGCAACCGCGTCTATGTCGAGTTCGGCCTCGTCCTGTGGGCGGCGAAGAAATTATGCCGGCCGGTCAGATACGCCGCGACCCGCTCGGAGGCGCTCCTCTCCGACTATCAGGGCCGCGACCTCTTGACGAAGGTCGCCCTCGCGCTTGCCGCCGACGGCCGCTTTCTCGCGCTGCGCGCCGAGAACACGAGCAATGTCGGCTGCCGCTGCGTCTCCCTCTCGCCGCTGAGCAAAGGCTCGGGGCTTGTCACCGGCTCCTACGATATCAGGGCGGCGAGCCTGCGCTCGCGGGCGGTCTTCACCAATACGATGCCGACCAACGCCTATCGCAGCTCCGGCCGGCCGGAAGTGACTTACGCGATCGAGCGGCTCGTCGACATCGCCGCCGCCGAACTCGGCATCGACCGCATCGAGTTGCGCCGCCGGAACCTCGTCCGCCCGCAGCAGATGCCCTACCGAAACGCCGTCGACATGACCTATGACAGCGGCGAGTACGAGGCGAATTTGGACCGGGCCTTGCGTCTCGCGGATTGGGACGGCTTCGCCGGGCGCCGGGAGGCGGCGGCGGCGCGCGGCCGGCTCTTGGGCCGCGGCTTTGCCCATTACGTCGAATCCTCGATCGGGGCGCCCAGGGAGCGCACGCGGATCACCGTGACCCCGCGCGGCCGGGTCGAGATCGTCATCGGCACGCAGCCGAACGGGCAGGGGCACGAGACCAGCTTTCCCCAGGTCGCGGGCGCCCTCCTCGGCCTCCCGCCCGAGACGATCGACATCGTCACGGGCGACACCGACATCGTGACGGCGGGCGGCGGCTCGCATTCCGGCCGCTCGATGCGGCATGCCGCGACCCTTTTCGCGAAGGCCGCGCCGGCGCTCGTCGCCGAGGGGAAAAAGCTGGCGGCCAAGATTCTGGAGACGGAAGCGGCCGAGGTCGAATGGAAGGACGGCCGCTTCGCCGCGCCGCCCGCCAACCGCAGCTTCGATTTTCTCGAACTGGCGCGCGAGGCGGCGCGGTTGGGGCTCGCCGAGAGCATCTCGACGGTTACCGACAACGAGATGCACGATCCCGTCTTTCCGAACGGCGCGGTTGCCTGCGAGGTCGAGATCGACCCCGAGACCGGGGCGCTCATGCTCACCCGCTATGCCGCGATCGACGACGTGGGGCGCTGCATCAACCCGCTGATCGTGCACGGCCAGACGCACGGCGCGGCGGCGCAGGGGATCGGGCAGGCGCTGTCGGAGGCTTGCGCGCTCGACCCTTCGGGGCAGCCGCTTGCGGGCTCGCTGATGGATTACGCGATCCCGCGCGCCGACGAGCTGCCGGCGTTTTCGACCGAGATCGTCGAGATCCTGTCGCCGACCAACCCGTTCGGCATCAAGGCGGGCGGCGAGGGCGGCACGACGCCGGCGCCCGCCGCCGTCGTCAGCGCCATCCTCGATGCGCTCCGTCCCCGCGGCGTCACCGATATCGCGATGCCGGCCACGCCCTTCGCGGTCTGGCAGGCGATCCGGGCGGCGCAGAACGCGATTTCCGTCGTTGCCGCGAAAGCGCAGGGCTGTCCGGGGAACCGGCACGGGTTGGGTGAATGCGACAGAGGACAACCCTGATGCCCCGTGGCCGGGCTTGTCCCGGCCACCCACGATTTGCTTCGCCCTGGCCTGGGCACGCAGCGGAACGTGGATGCCCGGAACAAGTCCGGGCAAGGGGGACGGAAGATGGTTCCGGTGATCGCGTCGCTCGATCGCTGGTTGCTTCGAGATTTCCCCGGACGGCCCTGCGCGAAAGCGGGAACCCAGGGCGAGTGAGGCGCCGGTTGCCCTCGGCCCCCGCTCGCGCGGCGGCGACAAGGGGTATCGGTCAGCACGAAAAGCGCTCTAGCCTCTAGCGCTCCTCGGCCAGTTTCCAGATCTGATGCGTCCAGGCGCCGTGCGGCTCGTGGTGGATGACGCGATCGCCCTTGCCCGACAGCAGCACCTCGACCGTGCGCCGATAGTCGAAGGGATCGAGATAGCCGACGCCTTCCTTGCCGCCCGCGACGAGCGAGGCGACTTCGCGCAGCATGCGCGTCTGGCCGCCACGGTCGAGCGCCCGCCCGCCGGCCTTCAGCACGATGGCGACGGCGTCGCGTTGGTGCGCCAAGGCGTAGCGCCAGCCCATGATCGAGGCGCGCAGAAACCGCGCGACCCGGGCGCGGAAGGCGCCGTTCTCGAGCCGCGGCCCCAACGCATAGAGCCCGTCCTCGAGCGTTGCGACCCCCTCGTCCTGATAGCGGAAGACGACGAGGTCCTCGGGCCGCATGCCCCGGTCGATCACTTGCCAATATTCGTTGTAGCTCATGGTCGAGATGCAGGCGGCCTTCTTGTGCAAGAGCAGCTCGACGCCGGTGCCCTGGTGCAAGACCTTCAGGTCGGCATGCCGCCCCGTCGTCCTGAGCCCGAGCTTCGCCATCCAGGCGAGAAACGGAAACTGGTTGCCGCCGAACCACACGGCGAGCGTCTTGCCTTTCAGGTCCGCGGGCGTCCGGACGCCGCTGTCGCGCCGGCAGGTCAGCTCGTAGCCCGAGCGCTGGAAAATTTGCGCGATGTTGACGAGCGGCATGCCCTTTTCGCGCGCGGCGAGAGCCGAGGCGAGCCAATCGACGGCGACATCGGCGCTTCCCGCAGCAAGCGCGCGCGCGGGCGCCAGCGCCGGACTGCCGGGCTCGATCGTCACCGCCAGGTCTTGCCGCCGGTAGAAGCCCTTGGCCTGCGCGACGTAGTAGCCGGCGAACTGCGCCTGCGGCAGCCATTTCAGCTGCAGCACGAGCCGGTCGCGCGCCTCGCCGGAGCTCGCGAAGGCGAGCAGCGAAAAGGCGAGCGCCGCCAGGCTCGCCGCCTTTCTCGTCACGGGTCGGCCCTCTCCGGTTTGCCGCCGAGTGTGGCCGATAGCCGGCCATGCGACAACCAGCGACGTCTGCCGGCGCAGTCTCCGCCTGGTTCTAAACGCCGGCTCACAAAATAAACCGCAATTCATTTGCCCGAACCGCCGACCGGCGACGAACTTGCGCAATTCTCTCGCCAATGACCTCGGGTAGAGCATGTCCGAAAAGGTATTCATCAACCGAATCGGCGGCGCTGTTCCGCCCTATGACGTACATCGCAAGTTCGTCGATTTCGCGCCGCGGCTGCTCGCCGGCGACCGCGACCGGCATTTGTACCGCCGCATGGTCGAGCGCTCGCAGATCGCCCGGCGCTATTCGTGTCTGCCGCCGAGCGCGGACCCCGAGCGGCTCGACGCGGCGGGCTTCTACCGCCGCGGCGCTTTTCCCGACACCTGCGAGAGGATGGCGCGCTACGAGAGGGAGGCGCCGCCGCTCGCCCTCGCGGCGGTGGAGAGCCTCGGCCCCGATCTGGCGCGAGAGCGCGTGACGCATCTGATCGTCGCCTCCTGCACCGGCTTCGCCGCGCCGGGGCTCGACCTGCAGCTCGCCCAGGCTCTCGGCCTCGCGCCCGAGGTCGAGCGCACGATCGTCGGCTTCATGGGCTGCTCGGCCGCGATCCCCGCGCTGAAGCTCGCCCGGCACATCGTGCGCTCGCGGCCGCAGGCGCGCGTCCTCGTCGTCGCCGTCGAGCTGTGCACGCTGCACCTGCAGGAAACGGGCACGCTCGAAGCGGTGCTGTCGTTCACCCTCTTCGCCGACGGCGCGGCGGCCGCGCTCGTCAGCGGCGAGCCGACGGGGCTCGAGATCGAAGGCTTCGCGGCCGCCGTCCTGCCCGCAACCGCCGATCACATCACCTGGCGGATCGGCGCCTTCGGCTTCGACATGCACCTCTCGGGCGCGGTGCCGGCGGCGATTTCGCGCAACCTGCCGAGCCTGCCGATCCTGTTGCCGCCCGACCGCCGGGACACCGCCTACTGGGCCGTCCATCCGGGCGGCAGGAGCGTCCTCGACGCCGTTGAAAGCGCGCTCACGCTGCCGCCGCAGGCCTTGCGCCATTCCCGCGAGACGCTGCGCCAATACGGCAACATGTCCTCGGCGAGCGTGCTCTTCGTGCTGCGCGAAATCCTGGCGGAGACCGAGGCGGGGCGCGGCTGCGCGCTGGCCTTCGGGCCGGGGATCGCGGCCGAGGCGATGCGCTTCGTCAAGCATCGCGCCGCATCCCTGCTATAAATCCGCGGGCGGCGGTCGCCGCGGCGGAGGGCGCGATGAAAGTGCTGCAGGGCGGCAGGCTCCTCGACGGTACCGGGGCGGGTCCACGCCGGGACGTGGCCGTGCTCGTGGAGGGCGCGCGCATCGCGGCGGTGCTCGGCCACGGCGCGGAATGGCCGGCCGACGCCGAGATCATCGATGTTTCCGGGATGACGATCCTGCCCGGCCTCATCGATTGCCACGATCACCTGGGCATGCACGGCTACGACTTCGCCCGCCGCTGGGGCATCGACGAGCCGCACAGCACGCGCGTGCTGCGCACCGCCCGAGTGCTGCGGCAGACGCTGGCAAGCGGCTATACCGCGGTGCGCGACGCCGCCGGGCTCGACGCCGGCTTCAAGCGGGCGATCGAGGAAGGGCTGATCCAGGGCCCTCGGCTTTTTCTCTCGCTCGCCATCATCTCGCCGATCGGCGGCATCGGCGACCGCACGAGCCCCTCGGGCTTTGCCTGCTGCGTGCCGGCCGACCCGCTTTTGCCGGACGGCGTGGCCGCTTCGCCCGCCGAATTGCGCAGCGTCGTGCGGCGCATGGTGCGGGCGGGCGCCGACGTGATCAAATGCGCGACTTCGGGCGGCGCCAGCTCGCGCCCCGGCCACGGGCCGAAGGACGGCGCCTTCAACCTCGACGAGATGCAGACGCTCGTCGAGGAAGCGCACGCCCTCGACCGCCGCGTCATGTGCCACGCGCTCGGCGGCCGCGGGCTTGCGATCGCGGTCGAAGCGGGCGTCGATTCGATCGAGCACGGCTGCTATCTCGACGAGAAACCGCATCTCCTCGAGGAGATGGCGCGGCGCGGCATCTTCTTCGTGCCGACCTTTGCGGTATACGATTTTCATCGCAAGTCGCCGCTCGCGCATGTGCGCGAGCGGGCCCGAGACCTCGCCGCGCATCACGCCGCGAGCCTGGCCGCCGCCGTCGCCGCCGGCGTCAGGATCGCCGCCGGCACCGATGCCGGGATGCACGAGCATCCGAAGAACGCGCTCGAGATCGCCTGTCTCGTCAAGGCCGGGCTGAGCCCGCTGTCGGCGCTGCGGGCGGCGACCGGCTGGGCCGCCGAGTGCCTCGGCGCGGAGCGCCAGCTGGGGACGGTCGAAACGGGCAAGCTCGCCGACCTCATCGTGGTTGCCGGCGATCCCCTCGAGGACGTGCGCATTCTGCAAGAGGAGGCGCGGGTCGCGCTCGTTCTGAAGGGTGGCGAGATCGTCGCCGATCGGCGCGATCGACCCGGCGCCGCGTGAACGGGCGACGATGTAAATGCCGTCTTAATCGCCGCCGAAGATGCTATATCTCAACGTCAAACGGCAGGGCGGCTTTGGCTTCGAGTGGCGGATTGAAGCGCGTGTGGCATTTTCGAGTGGTCCTGGCGGCGCTGCTTATGGCGCTCGCGGCGGGCTCGCTGTTGTCGTGCGCCCACCAGAAGCCGGCGCCGCAGCCGGTCGCCGTCGCGCCGCCGCCGCCGC
>DASYYD010000277.1:0-1687 GCA_035934195.1 Allostellaceae bacterium
GACTATCTGGCGCTGCCGCTCAACCGCACCTTTCGCCGTTTCCCGACCGTCAGCTGGACGACCGACCAGGCGGGCGGCTTCCGGGAAGCCGAAATCGCGACGCTCGAAGCGGTGAACCCGGCGCTCGCGGCGATTGTCGAGACGCGCGCGGTGCGGCGGATCAGCGCCAATCTGCTCGACACCTATTTCGGCACCCAGGCCGGCCGCCGCATCCTTTCCGGGCAGATCCTGCGAGCCCGCGGCGAGCGATTGCGCGCCGTCATCATGATGACCGATCTGCGCGGCTTCACGGCGCTCTCGGACCGCCTGCCGGGCGACCAGGTGATCGAACTGCTCGACGATTATTTCGATGCGCTGGTGCCGCCGGTCGAGAAGCGCCGCGGCGAGGTGCTGAAGTTCATGGGCGACGGCATGCTGGCGATCTTCGCGGCCGAGGAGGACGAGGATTTGGCGCCCGCGAGCCTGCGCGCGCTCGAGGCCGCGACGGAAGCGCTCGAGCGCCTCGAGGCCGAGAACGAGGCCCGCCGCGACGGCGACCGGACACTGGTCAAGACCGGCATCGGGCTGCATTTGGGCGAGGTCATTTACGGCAATGTGGGCGCCGCCGACCGGCTCGATTTCACGGTCATCGGGCCCGCCGTCAACCTCGCCTCGCGCATCGAGGGGTTGACGAAGCGCCTGCTGCGACCGCTGCTCACCTCGCACGCCTTCGCGGAAATCTGCCCGCGCCCGCTGGTCTCCCTGGGCTTTCACCCGGTGCGCGGCCTCAACGAGCCGGAAGAAGTGTTCGGCCTGCCGGATTGAAAGCTTCCGCGGCGGCCGAAGCGTTAGGCGCGCGAACCGTTACGAGCTGCGCTAGATTATCGGCATGAACACGGCACCTCTGATCGCTGAAATCGCCGGGCTCGTCGGCGAGCCGGCGCGCGCCAATATGTTGACCGCACTGCTCGACGGGCGCGCCCTCACAGCAGGCGAACTCGCCTACGCCGCGCGGGTCGCTCCGCCGACCGCCAGCATGCACCTGGCGAAACTCGCCGAGGCGCGGCTGATCGCCTCTCTGAAGGGCGGCCGCTGCCGGTATTTCCGCCTCGCCTCGCCGCGGGTGGCGCAGATGCTCGAAGCCATCATGGCCGTCGCGATCGACGACCGGCCGCGCTACCGGCCCCTGTCGCGGTTGGCGCGGGAGCTGCGCTCGGCCCGGGTGTGCTACGACCACCTCGCCGGGCAGCTCAGCGTCGCCCTCGCCGACAGCATGAGCCGGCGCGGCTTCATCCTGCTCGACCACGAAGGCGCGGAGGTGACGGCCGACGGCGCTCAATTCCTCGCCGGCTTCGGCATCGATCTCTTCACCGTCGGGGCGCGGCGGCGGCGGTTTTACCGATCCTGCCTCGATTGGACCGAACGCCGGCCGCATATCGGCGGCGCCGTCGGCGCGGCGCTCGCCAGCCGCTGCTTCGAGCTCGGCTGGACGGAGCGGAAAAAGGACAGCCGCGCCGTCGTCGTCACGCAATCGGGCAGGCGCGGCTTTCAGGAAACTTTCGGGGTAACGGTCGATGCGGCGCCGCCGCAGCCTCAGCGCCCGACCGGCAATTCGGCCGCGCGATAGCCGAGGAGCCCGAGGCCGCTCGGGACCGCGCCGCGCCGGCGCGTCGGCCGGCGACGGGTCTGCGGACGAAAGTCGAATGCG
>DASYYD010000302.1:0-2033 GCA_035934195.1 Allostellaceae bacterium
CCGCGCCAGCGGCGCCGAACTGCTCTACCTGCCGCCCTACTCCCCCGACCTCAACCCGATCGAGCTGCTCTTCGCCAAACTCAAGGCCCTGCTGCGCAAGGCCGCCGAACGCTCAATCCCGGCGCTGTGGACCCGAAGCGGCGAGTTGCTCGACCGCTTCTCCGCCGACGAATGCCGACATTATCTCGCTCACGTCGGGTACGTTAGATAGGAAATTGCTCTAGCAGTCTTACTGAATTTCGCTGGGGCGATCTGCCTGCTATTCGCATTTCAGGCGACGTCCTCAAATTTCAGACTCATATGGCAAATGATGTGACCGCGAGGGGCACGCCACCCTGAGTGGGAAAGCCTACTCTATCTGTGCCGATAAGCTTGAGCTTGGCGCCATCGACACATCCGACAATACTTACGTCGGCACGGGCCGCTGTGCCCTGTGGAACAGAGGCCTTCCGGCGGCAATTGTAAAATCTGAGAATCCAAATCTGCTCAAGATCGGGCTTGCGGCTCTCTGCCTAGGCTTCCTGATTCAGACACTGCTTTTCTTCTCTTAAACGCGCCGCCCGATATAATCACTCCACCGCAGCGGCGGCCACCGGAAAGCCCCTCACCCCGACCCTCTCCCCGCAAGCGGGGCGAGGGAGAACTACTGCGCGGCGCTCGCCACTTTCGCCGGCGCGAAGCGGCGCTCCATGTCGCGGCGGGCGCGCACGGCTTCGCTGTCGGGCAGCTTCACATCGGCCGCGCGCACGATCTCGCCCGCGGCGATGTCACGCAGGAGCGGCACCTTGTGCGCGAGGCCGATCGGCAATGCGCCCGCGGCGAGGCTGCGCTCGGCCGGGACGAGCTTGCCCCAGACGGTGAAGCCGCCTTCGCCGTCGAGGCTCTCGCCCGCCTTCAGCGCCCGCTTCGCGACGGCGACGACGTCGCCGCGGAAGCCGGTCGGCTGCCCGGTCGGCTCTTGGCGCAGGGCCGCCGAGTAGACCGAGATTCCGAGTTCGAGGCCGATCAGGTGGTAGGGCTTGTACATCGCCGCGTACCAGCCGGAGGCGTCGGTTTTGAGGCCGTATTCGCGGAAGCAGGCGCGGGCGTAGTCGTTCGGCGCCTTCACGACGACATAGACGCCCCAGCGCAGGTCGCGGAAGACCGGCCGCCCGTCGCGCTCGAGCGAGGAGACGACCTCGACCATGCCGTCCTTTTCGAGGACGCCGCCCGCGGCTTTGCCGCGCAGCACATGCGGCAAATCGTCGACGCCGCAAGGCGGGAAGTTGAGGCCGTCATTGGGGACGCCGAGCGCGCACGCATTGGCGATCGCCGCCATCTCGATCGCCGATTTGGTGCCGTCGAGGAAGGAGTTGAACATTTGGCTGTTCATGCCGCCGCGCTCGGCCTCCTGCGGCGAGAGGCCGTAATGCCGCCACACCTCGGCCGGCGTCACGGCGTGGTAGGCGGGGAGATACTTCGTGCCCTTGCCGGCCGCGACGACCTCGAAGCCGACAGCGCGCGCCCAATCGACGAGCTCGCAGGTCAAGGCCGGCTGGTCGCCGTAGGCCAAGGAATAGACGACGCCCTTCTCGCGCGCCTCCTCGGCCAAGAGCGGCCCCGCCAGCACGTCGGCCTCGACATTGACCATGACGATGTGCTTGCCGTCCGAGATCGCGGCGCGGGCGTGCGCGATGCCGGCGAAGGGGCTGCCGGTCGCCTCGACGACGACATCGACCTGCGGGTCGGCGCAGACCTCGGCGCCCGACGAGACGAAGCGGGTGCGGGCGATGCGGGCGGCGTCCCAGCCGACCGTGCGGCAGGCGGTCTTCGCGCGCTCGGGATCGAGGTCGCCGATCGCGGCGATCTCGAGCCCCGGCATCCCCGGCGCCTGGTTCAGGAACATCGAGCCGAACTTGCCGGCGCCGACGAGGCCGACCTTGACGGGCCGGCGCGCCGCGGCGCGCTCGCGGGCGAGACGATAGAGGCTCATCCCCGCTACTCGGCCGCCGCCCCCCCCCCCCCCCCCCCCCCCCGCGGGGGGGGGGGGGGGG
>DASYYD010000317.1:0-2109 GCA_035934195.1 Allostellaceae bacterium
GCGCGCCAGACAGAGTGGCAGCGCGCCTATGACGAGATAAACGCTTTCGAGAAGATGCTGGTCGATGACGGGGTTCGGCTCGTCAAGCTTTATCTCCAAATCTCGGCCGAGGAGCAGATGCGCCGCTTCCGCGAGCGCATCACGACCCCGGAGAAGCACTGGAAGATGGGCGTCGAGGACATCCGCAACCTGGCGCGCCGGCGCGGCTACCTGGCCGCGCTCGACGCGGTGTTCGCGCGCACCTCGACGAAATCGGCGCCCTGGCACGTCGTGCCGGCCGATTACAAATGGTTCGCCCGCGTCGCGTTCGCGCATGCCGTCGTCAAGACGCTCGGTAAGGGGATCGCGCTCGGCCCGCCGCCGCTCGATCCGGAGGTTGCGAAGGCGGCGTTCGCGACCCTCGGGCCGGCAAAAGCGGCGGCGCTCGGCTTTGCGGCAGAGGGCGGCGAGGCCCGTAAGGGCCGGCGCGAGGCGGGCTGAGGTGGGGCTCAGCGGAACAGCTGCTCGCCCTTTATCCCGGCATACATCGCCGCGACGTAGTCGCCGTAGCCGTTCCAGATCAAGGTCGGGCGGCGTTCCTCGGTGGGGCCGAGGAAGCGTTCGCTCGCCTGGCTCCAGCGCGGGTGCGGCACCGCCGGGTTGACGTTCGCCCAGAAGCCGTATTCGTCGCCCTGCAGCTTGGTCCAGAACGACACCGGGCGCTTCTCGCTAAAGCTGAAGCGGACGATCGCCTTCACCGATTTGAAGCCGTATTTCCACGGCACCGCGAGGCGCAAGGGGGCGCCGTCCTGCTTCAAGACCGGGTGGCCGTACATGCCGGTGACGAGAAAGGCGAGTTCATTGTTCGCCTCGAACATGGTCAGGCCTTCGAGATAGGGCCAGGGATACCAGAACTGGTTCTGCCCGGGCGCGACCTTAGGATCCATGAAGGTCTGCATCTCGACGTATTTGGCCGAGCCGAGCGGCTTTGCGAGGTCGATGAGCGCGCGCATCGGAAAGCCGCTCCAAGGCACCGCGATCGACCACGCCTCGACGCAACGGTGCCGGTAGAGCCGCTCCTCCAGCGGCATTTTTTTGAGCAGGTCGTCGATGCCGATCGTCATCGGCTTCTCGACGAGCCCGTCGATCTTGACCGTCCACGGGCGGATCGGGACCGCCTGCGCCGCGTCGGCGATCCCTTTCTGCGAGCCGAATTCGTAATAATTGTTGTAGCTGGCGACGATCTTCTCGGGCGTGATCGGCCGGTCGAGCGTGTAGCGCGGGTTGCGTTTCACGGGATAGAGCTTGGCCGAAGGGTCGGGCTCCTCGGCCGCCAGCGCCGGCGCGGCGGCAAGGCCCAGCGTCGGCGCGATCAGCGAGCCCATGGCCATCGCCTGGATGAGCCGTCGGCGGTCGCGGAACACCGCCTCCGGCGTCGCCGCGCTCTCCGGCAGCTCCCAACCCTTTTTGCGACGGATCAGCATAAGGCACCTCGCCTCTTCTCCGCCCCTAATCTGGGCCGGCGCGCGGGCGCGCCAAATCACGGTTGCGCGATCCGGCTACTGCGCCGCGGCGGCGGTCCGCTGCGCCAGCACCTTCTCGGCCGGCTTGCCGGTCAACTCCTGCAGATGGTCGAAGCGGTGGGCGAAGCTGCCGACCCCGAGCGTCAGCGAGCGCAGTTCGACGATCAGATCGTGCAATTCGCTTTCCGGCAGATGCGCGTTGACGACGTCCCAGCCGGGCCAATCCGGTTTCGCGTCGTAGCCGAGGATCTGCCCGCGCCGGCCGGAGATCAGCCGCTGCACGCGCGAGGTAAAGGCGTTCGGGACCGAGATTTCGACATGGTCGACCGGCTCCAGGAGGATCGGCTCGCATTTCGGCATCGCTTCCTGGATCGCCTGCCGGCCGGCGGTCTTGAACGCCTGGTCGGAGCTGTCGACGGCGTGGAACTGCCCGGTGATCAGGGTGACCGCGACATCGACGACCGGAAAGCCGAGGGGCCCGTGCTTCAGCGCCTCGGTGGCGCCTTCCTCGACCGAGGGGATGTAGTTGCGCGGGATCGCGCCGCCGACGACGCTGTCGGTGAAGGTGATGCCGGTGCCGCGCGGCAGCGGCTTCACGTCGATCGTC
>DASYYD010000043.1:0-2518 GCA_035934195.1 Allostellaceae bacterium
GATAGGTGAATTGCCCGCCGCGGCCGGTCTTGTGGACCGGCAGAAGCTCGGAATCGAGAAGATCCTCCACACGCGCGCTCGTCCCGGCCGTGTAGAGGGGCGGGTGTTGGAGCAGCCAGACCAGTTCGGGCGCCGCGCCGGCCCGGATCGCCGCGACGCGCGCCTCCATTTCGGCGACCGCCGCCGGGTAATCGACGAGCCCGGGACCGGTGCGCCATTCGGGGGGCGGCGGGGTTGATAAGGCGGGGTCGGGCATCTTACTTGATATGGTAGCGCCGATTTGCTAATCACGCGCGCTGCGGCGACAGATGCCGTCCCCTCTCGTGCGGTCGTGGCGGAATTGGTAGACGCGCAGCGTTGAGGTCGCTGTGGGGGAAACTCCGTGGAAGTTCGAGTCTTCTCGACCGCACCACCCCTGCCGATCACCGGGATTGCTTCGCTTCGCTCGCAATGACATGCAGGCTCGTGGTCATTGCGAGGGGCATCAAGACGAAGCGATCCCGATGAGATAGCGCCGTGCAGAACACCCGGTTTTCGGCGCTCGATTTCGCTCTCGGCCCCGAGATCGACATGCTGCGGGCGAGCGTGCGCGATTTCGCCGAGGAGCGGGTCGCGCCGCTCGCCGCCGAGATCGACCGCGAGGACCGTTTTCCGATCGAGCTGTGGCCGCAGATGGGCGCCCTCGGCCTGCACGGCATTACGGTCGAGGAGGAACACGGCGGCGCGGGGATGGGCTATCTCGCGCATTGCGTCGCGATGGAGGAAGTGAGCCGCGCCTCGGCCTCGGTCGGGCTTTCCTACGGCGCCCATTCGAACCTCTGCGTCAACCAGATCCGCCGCAACGGCAGCGAGGCCCAGAAGAAGAAGTATCTCCCGAAGCTGATCTCCGGCGAGCATGTGGGCGCGCTCGCGATGAGCGAGCCCGGCGCCGGCTCCGACGTCGTCTCGATGCGGCTGCGGGCGGATAAAAAGGGCGACCGCTACATCCTCAACGGCACGAAGCTCTGGATCACCAACGGCCACGTCGCCTCGACCCTCGTCGTCTATGCCAAGACGCGGCCCGAGGCGGGCGCGCGCGGCATCACCGCGTTCCTCATCGAAAACGGCATGCAGGGCTTCCGCCCGGCGCAAAAGCTCGACAAGCTCGGCATGCGGGGCTCGCCCACCTCGGAGCTCGTCTTCGAGGATTGCGAGGTGCCGGAGGAGAACGTTCTCGGCAAGGTGGACGAGGGCGTGCGGGTGTTGATGAGCGGGCTCGATTACGAGCGCGCCGTCCTTGCGGCGGGGCCGCTCGGCATCATGCAGGCCTGCCTCGACACAGTCATTCCCTATGTCCATGACCGGCAGCAGTTCGGCCGGCCGATCGGCGAATTCCAGCTGATCCAGGGCAAGATCGCCGACATGTACACGGTGACGAACGCCGCGAAGGCCTATGTCTATGCGGTGGCGCGCGCCTGCGACAGCGGGCGGACGAGCCGCAAGGACGCCGCCGGCGCCATCCTCTACGCCGCCGAGCGGGCGACGCAGATGGCGTTGGACGCGGTGCAGATTTTGGGCGGCAACGGCTACATCAACGACTACCCGACCGGGCGCCTCCTGCGCGACGCGAAGCTCTACGAGATCGGCGCCGGCACCAGCGAGATCCGCCGCATGCTGATCGGCCGCGAGATCTTCGAGGAGAGCGCGTGACGCCGGCCGGTTCCGATTGACAGAGAGCGCGAGCGGCACCATTCCTTTCTCATGGCTGAGACCGTCACCCTCGAATTTCTCGGCGCACAGATGGAGCGGATGCTTGCCGACCAGGCGGCGATGCGCGACGACATTCGCGTCCTGACCGCCATCGTGCTGCGCCATGAGTCGACGCTCGCCCGGCTCGATGAGACGATGCAGGCGATCCTTCAGCAGATGCGCGCGATGGTGGCGCAGCATCAGCGTTTCAACGATCGTCTGCGCCGGCTCGAGGAAGAGCCTGCGCGATAACAGGTCGACGTAATGCGGCTCACCGACGAGCAGCGCATGCTGCGCGACACCGCGCGCGAGTTCGCGCAGCGGGAGCTCGCCCCCGGCGCCGCGGCGCGCGACCGCGAGGGGCGGTTCCCGAAGGAGGCCGTCGCCGAATTGGGCCGGCTCGGCTTCATGGGCATGCTGGTGCCGCCGGAACATGGCGGAGCCGGGGCCGACCATGTCGGCTACGCCCTCGTCATGGAGGAGGTCGCCGCCGCCGAGGGCGCCACCGCGACGATCCTCTCGGTCAATACGCTGTGCTGCGGGGCGGTGCTGCAATACGGCAGCGACGAACAGAAACGCCGCTTCCTCGCGCCGATGGCGAAGGGCGAGATGCTGACCGCGTTTGCCTTGACGGAGCCGCAGGCCGGCTCCGACGCGGCGGCGATCAAGACGCGGGCGCGCCGGCACGGCAATTCCTGGGTCCTCTCCGGCTCGAAGCAGTTCATCACCACCGGCAAGAACGCCGATCTCGCGCTCGTCTTCGCGGTCAGCGACCCGGAACGCGGCAAGC
>DASYYD010000347.1:0-6397 GCA_035934195.1 Allostellaceae bacterium
AAGCTCTTGATCTACGGCAACCTCCTGCCGCTGCACGAGCCGCTGCGCCTCGCCGAGGAATTGGCGATGCTCGATTGCCTGTCGAAGGGGCGGCTGATCTCCGGCTTCGCCCGCGGCATCCCGCGCGAATACCAGGTGCACAACGTGCCATTGGCCGAGTCTCGGGCGCGCTTCGAAGAGGCATATGACATCATAACGCGCGCCTGGACCGAGGAGGTGTTCTCCTATCGCGGCCGCTTCTGGTCATACGAGGATGTCGCGCTGTGGCCGCGCCCGGTGCAGCGGCCGCACCCGCCGGTGTGGATCCCGATCGTCGGCAGCAAGGAGTCGATCGAGTTCGCCGGCGCCCGCGACATCCCGATCACGCCGGGGCTCGGGCGCGCCCAGGGTCTCCGCGACGACATCATCCGCTACTACGCGAAATGCCTCGCGCAAAACGGCCACCGCATCACCCCCGACCAC
Source organism: Allostellaceae bacterium (assembly GCA_035934195.1). Taxonomy (GTDB): domain Bacteria; phylum Pseudomonadota; class Alphaproteobacteria; order ATCC43930; family CGMCC-115725; genus AP-15. The sequence goes on from DASYYD010000347.1 coordinate 463, forward strand.
CTCTCGCTCGGCATCACCGCCTATGTCGCCGACAGCAAGGAAGCGGCGCTGAAGGAATACGGGCCGCACATCCTCTATTTCAACCGCACCCTCTTCAGCCACGGCAACTTCACCGAGACCGAGAAGCAACGCCAGACCGGCTATGCGACGACCGCCTCGACCGACTACGTGCGCCCGGAGAACCTGCGCGCCGCGGCCAATCTGCGCGAGGATTTCCGCAACATGACGATGCGCGACCTCGAACGCGTGGCGCAGGAGATGCCGCTCGGCACGGCCGAGGAAGTGGCGGCGCGCATCATCGAGGCCGCCGACAGCGCCGGCGCCAACCAGGTGCAGCTGGCCTTGAACCGCGGCGCCCTGCCGCACCCTCTCTTCATGCAGCAGATCCGCCGCTTCGCCGCCGAGGTATTGCCGATCCTGCAGGCGCACGAAGTGAAAGCCGTCCCGCCGGCGGAAACATAGAACCCTCCCCCTCGATGGGGGAGGGCAGGGTGGGGGTGATCGCTGGAGGCGCGCGGCGAGGCGTTATCACCCTCACCCAAACCCTCTCCCATCAAAGGGAGAGGGCTTACAGGGGGTGACGCCGGCCCCTGAAACGCCCATTCTTATGCGTACACTCTAGGGGCAAGGATGGGCGGATGGCGGACGGGGCTTCGATCGAGCAATTCGGCATCGGCCAGCCGGTGCGGCGGCGCGAGGACGCGCGGTTTCTGACCGGCAACGGGCGCTTCACCGACGACATCGACCTGCCGCGGCAAACTTTCGGTTACATCCTGCGCTCGCCGCATGCGCATGCGCGGATCCGCGCGGTCGACACGGCGGCGGCGAAAGCCGCGCCCGGCGTCCTCGCCGTCTTCCTGATCGAGGATCTCGACCGGGACGGCGTGGCCGAGATCCCGACCCAGGTCGATGTGCCGGGGAAGGGCGGCGACAAGATGTTCGCGCCGACGCGGCCGGTCCTGGCGCGCGGCGTGGTGCGCTATGTCGGCAATCCGGTCGCCTTCGTCGTCGCCGAGAGCCTGGAGGAAGCGAAGGACGCCGCCGAATTGATCGAAGTCGATTACGAGCCGCTTCCCGCCGTCACCGATCTGAAGGCGGCCGCCGAGCCCGGCGCGCCACTGCTCTATCCCGAGCGCGGCTCGAACCTCTGCGTCCACTGGCAGAGCCATGACGGCAAGCCGGTCGATGCGGCCTTCGCCGGCGCCGCCAAGGTGGTGCGGCTCGATTTCGCGAACAACCGCATCATGGGAACGCCCCTGGAGCCGCGCGTCGCGATCGGCGACTGGGACCCGCAGAGCCAGACCCACACCCTCTATTCGCCGACCCAGGGCGTCATCCGCGTGCAGAACGGCATGGCCAACATCGCCTTGCACGTGCCGAAGGAGAAGATGCGCGTCGTCTCGCCCGATGTCGGCGGCGGCTTCGGATTGCGCGGCAAACTCTTCCCCGAGTCGGTGCTCGTCGTCTTCGCGGCGAAGCGTTTGGGGCGGCCGGTCAAATGGCGCGCCGACCGGCAGGAGACCTTCCTCGCCGACGTGCACGGCCGCGATCACTTGACGCACGGCGAGATGGCGTTCGACGCGGCCGGCAGGATCCTCGCGCTCAGGATCGAGACGATCGCCAACGCCGGCGCCTATCTGTCGGACAACGGCCCGCGCGTCGCGACGCTCGCCGGCGCGCGCATCGCCGGCACCGTCTACGACGTGCCGCTGATGCAGTATTCGGTGCGCGTCACCTTCACCAACACGGTGCCGATCTGCGCCTATCGCGGCGCCGGGCGGCCCGAGATCTGCTACCAGATGGAGCGGCTCCTCGACCAGGGCGCGCACGCCTTCGGCATCGGACGGGAGGAGATCCGCCGACGCAATTTCATCCGCCCGGAGCAGCTGCCCTACAAGAACGGCGTCGGCATGACGATCGATTCCGGGCACTTCCGCGAGACCATGGAAAAGGCGCTCGCGAAAGCCGACTGGGCCGGGTTCGGGGCGCGCCGGCGCGAGGCGCGGCGGCGCGGCGTGCTGCGCGGCATCGGGCTCGGCTATTACATCGAAGCCTCGGGCGGCCAGCCGACCGAGCAGGTGAGTATCCGCGTCTCGCCCGAGGGGCGGGTCGAGGCGATCGTCGGCACCTTCAGCCACGGCCAGGGGCACGAGACCGCCTTTTCGCAGATCATCGCGCAGAAATTGGGCGTACCGCTCGACGCCATCGATTTCCGCCAGGGCGACACGGATTTCGTCAAAATCGGCAACGGCACCGGTGGCTCGCGCTCCTCGCAGATGGGCGGGGTCGCCAGCGCGCGCGCCTGCGACCAGATGATCGAGAAGGCGCGCCGGCTCGCCGCCCACGCCCTCGAAGCGGCGGCCGAAGATGTGCGCTTCGCGAACGCCGTCTTCGAGGTCGCGGGGACGGACCTCAGGATGACGCTGCGCGAGATCGCGGCACTGGCGCAGGACCCGGCAAGGCTCCCGGAAGGCGAAACGCCGGGTCTCGACGAGACCTGCCTCTACCGCCGCCCGACCGAATGCAATTTCCCGAACGGCGCGCATGTCGCCGAGGTCGAGATCGACCCCGAAACCGGCCGGCTCGCGGTCGTCGAATATACCTGCGTCGATGATTGCGGAATCGTCATCAACCCGCTGATCGTCGCGGGGCAGGTGATGGGCGGCGTCGCCCAGGGGCTCGGCCAAGCGGTCCTCGAACACGTCGTCTACGACCCGGATTCGGGGCAGTTCCTCACCGGCTCCTTTATGGATTACGCGCTGCCGCGGGCCGAGGACCTGCCGGCTTTCGCGATCGCCTTCAACCCGGTGCCGAACCCGTCGAACGAACTGGGCGTCAAGGGGATCGGCGAGGGCGGCGCCTGCGGCGCGCCGCCAGCCATCGTCAGCGCCGCCGCCGACGCGCTCGGCCTGCCGCATATCGACATGCCGCTGCTGCCCGAAAGCCTGTGGCGCGCGATCGAGGCCAACGGCCTCAGAATGGCCGCGGATTGATCGTCCGCAGCGCCTTTAAGCCGCCCGTTAAGGGCTCGCGCAAGCGGTGTAGCTCTGGAAGCCCCAGCACGCGTCGAAATCCGCGAGGCTGTTGGCGGCCGACGGGTTCGAGGTCTGGCCCCAGGGGTCCTGCATCTGGATGCCGTTCGTCGACAGCGACAGCGACGGCGTCTGACCGTTGTTGACCCCGGCCGTCGCCGAGAAGCTCGCCGTGGCGAAATCGGCGAGCGGCAGCACGCCGCCCTGATAGGGCGCCTCCTCGACCCATTCCGCCGACAGCAGGGAGGAGCCGTAGGAGAATGTCTGCGACCAGGTCCAGTTCTCGGTCTGGTTCGACATCGTCAGCCGCCAATTCTGCTTTTTGGCCGAGCATGCGCTGACGCAGGCGAGGCTCGCCGTAATCGTGTCGCCCGGCTTCACGACTAAATTGGAGGGCAGCGGACTCTCTGCCGCCGGCAGCATTTCATACCAGGCGTAGTATTGCGTGCTGCCGTTGGGCGCGGCGTCCTGTTCGGTGCCGAGCTGGATCAGCGTCCTGTCGCCCCTGGTGCACAGCCGGTTTTCGCAGAAGCCGCCGATGCCGACCCAGTTCGACGAGTATTCGCTCGACGACGTCGTGTCGGTCGAGGCGCCATAGGTGACGGCCGACACCACCCAGGTCAGCTGCGCCTGGGTGTATTTCTGCCCGGTCTGATAATTCGCCAGCTCGTAGCCGGACCAATTGCTGCTGACCAACTGGTTCCGCAAGCCGCGGGCGGGACTGCCGTCGGGGTTGCGCCGGACCTCGATCGGCGCGTGCCGACCGGCGGGCGCCGGCGGCTGTGGTTTTCCGGCAGAACAAACAACCGGCAGAACCGCCGCGCTGGCGAGGATGCCGAGCAGCCGAGCCGGCCGATGAATGTACCACATTTGATCCAGTCCTGAAGGTTCTGGCGTTTGCTTTCTATATCATAGGTTGTGCCCGCCGTCGAGATCCGCCGAGGGCCGAAACCGAGGTCGCTCGCCCCTTTTACCCGCAGGCGAGGGCGTAGACGTCGCGGCAGCCTTCCGGCATGCGGTGCTCGTTCCAGCTGTTCCCGCCGTCCTGCGTCCCGAACACCTGCCCGACGCGCGAGACGCCGTAGACCTGGTTCGGGTCCGTGGGGTGCGGCGCCACCGCCATCATCGTCGCGTCCGCCTTGATCCCACGGTCGAAGCGCGTCCAGCTCCGGCCGAGATCGTCGCTCCTATAGATGGAGCCGTCGGTGCTGCGCGCGGCCGGGGAGAGCGCCGCATAGAGAACCTTCGGGTCGTGCGGCGAGACGCGGATGTCGCGGCCGTAGGTCAGGGGCGAGAAGCGGCCGATCTCCATATCGGCCCAGGTCTCGCCCTGGTTGTCGCTCTTGAAGAGCCCCATGCGGTTGGCGAGAAAGACGGTGCCGGGCGCCGCCGCGCTGACGCAGAGGGCATGGCCGTCGAGCATGCCCTCGATCTCGGTCTGGCTGCCGATGCGGCTGCGATAGCGCGGCTCCTCGCAAAAGCGGATGAGGTCGGCGGTGCAATCCTCCCAGCTTTCGCCGGCGTTCCGGCTGCGCATCGTGCCGTTGGCCTCGAGCGTCGCATAGACGTCGTCGGGATGATTGGGGTCGATGTCGAGCCGCATGACCCGGCAGGCAAACGCCATGATGACCCGGTCGGGCAGCCTCGGATCGGCGGTCTTGCGCCAATGCTCGCCGCCATCGTCGCTGCGGTAGACGGCGACCGGGCTCGCCCCGGCATAGAGCCGGCGCGGGTCTTTCGGATGCACCGCGATCGACCAGATATCGGCTTCGCCCTGCGGGAGCGCGAGCCGCTCGAACTTGTCGCCGCGGTTCCGGCTGCGGAAGACGCCCTTGGTGCTGCCGACATAAACGGTATCCGGATTGCGCGGATCGACCGTGATCGCGTGCACCTCGGCTTCCCCGGGAACGCCGTTCTGCAGATGCCGCCACTCCTTGTCGCCGACCGCCTGGCGAAAGATGCCGCCCTCGGTGCCGCCCATCGTCCGCGCGGCCCCGGCATATACGTGCGATTGACCGGCCATCGTTTCCTCCCTCGACCCGCCAGAGATTTCCGTCAGAGTTTCCGGGGGCGATCATACGCCGCTCCGCCGCCTCGCCGCAAAGCCTCGGCTGTTGCGGTGGGCGCCGATCTTTGTATGGTGCGGCAAACATCGGGAGATAGCGATGGCTGCATCAGTGCGGATCGAACGGCGCAAGCTCGGCAATGGGGGTCCGGAGGTCTCGGCGATCGGGCTCGGCTGCATGTCCCTTTCGGGGGTCTACGGGTCGAGCGACGAGCGCGAGGGGATCGCCCTCATCCACCGCGCGATCGAGCTCGGGATCGACCATTTCGACAGTTCCGACATGTATGGCTGGGGCCAGAACGAAGAGGTGTTAGGGCGCGCGCTGAAAGGGCGCCGCGAGCGGGTCCTGGTAGTCACAAAATTCGGCCAGACGCACCGGCCCGGTCAGCCGAACGGCGTCGACGGCAGCCCGGCCTATGTCGCGCGCGCTTGCGAGGCTTCGCTGAAGCGGCTCGGGGTCGAGGTCATCGACCTCTACTATCAGCACCGGGTCGATCCCGCCGTGCCGGTCGAGGAGACGGTCGGCGCGATGGCGCGGCTCGTCGAACAGGGCAAGGTGCGCTGGCTCGGCCTCTGCGAGGCGCGGCCGGAGCGCATCAAGAAGGCGCATTCCGTGCACCCGCTCGCCGCCGTGCAGAGCGAATATTCGCTGCTCTACCGCGAGGAGGCGACGCAGATGCGCCGCATGACGCGCGAGCTCGGCATCGCCTTTGTCGCCTACGCGCCGCTCGGCCGCAGCCTCCTGACCGGCACGATCCCCGATTTCGCCAAACTCGAGGACGGCGACACGAGAAAGCGCCATCCGCGCTTCACGCCCGAGAATTTCGCGAAGAACCGC
>DASYYD010000045.1:0-1506 GCA_035934195.1 Allostellaceae bacterium
GCGCTCCAGATACCACGACCCGGCCTCGCTGCCGATGGTGCCGCGGCAATCATTGAGAAACCGCGCCCATTGCGGCCGGTCGAGGCGCGCCGGGTTGTCGATATCGATGCTGAGCCCCTCGCGCGGCCCCGCTTCGCGAAAAAGATCGTAGATGCGGTTACGCTCGTCGTCGCCGATGAAGGCCGGATAGCGGGCGCTGCGCCCGCCGATGTCGAGCCGGCGCTCGGCATCCGCCGTCTCGCGCCGGAAGGCGCCGTCATTGAGGGCGTGCGGGAGGGCGATCACCTCGGCGCCGGTGTCGCCATAGAGCCATTCGCCGGCCTCGAGCGGCAGCTGCGTGCCGATAAAATCGGCGCCGACCCGTTTGAGGAAAGCGCGCTTTTCGCCGAGCGGCATCCACGGCAGATTGTATTCGTTGCCGACGAGCACCAAGAGCCGCCCGCGCCTAGCCGCGAGCGCGGCTTCGAGCGGGGCGAGAAAGGCGAGCGTATCGGCCGAGGCGGCGTGCAGCGCGACGACGAGCTCGGCTTCCCCGGCGGCGCGCATCGCGGCGCGCCGTTCGCCGCGGCGAAACAGGTTGAACGAGCTCACCGCGAAGAGCGGCGAGCACTCGAATGCGTCCCGCCAATCGTCGTAGTAGGAGGCCCGCGTGCCGTAGCGAACGGTCAGGATTACCGCGCGGATGCGGGTTTCACGCGGCATTCGAGATAGTCGAGGATGCGCTCGACCGCGGCGACGGCGGCCCGGCCGTCGCCATAGGCGGCGATCTCGCGGCGCGGCAGATGTTCGGGCCCTTTCCACAGCCGGTTCCAGCCCGCCTCGACGGTCTCCACCCACTCCGTCTCGCCGCGCAAGGTGACGCAAGGCACGCGGTGAAAATAGGCCTCCTTCTGCACCCCGCCCGAATCGGTAAAGACGGCGGCCGCCGATGCGAGCAGGCGGTGCATGTCGAGATAGCCGAGCGGCTCGCAGACGAGAATGCCGGCGAGGTCGAGCCGCCAGGCCTCGATCTGCGCGCGCGTGCGCGGGTGCAGCGGAAAGACGACCCGGCGCCCGCCCGCCGCCTCTTTGAGGAAGGCGACGATCTCGGCGAGCCGCTCGCGCTCGCCGGTGTTCTCGGCGCGATGGACGGTGGCGACCGCATATTGGCGCTCCTCGAGGCCGAGCCGCTCGATGACGCGCGAGCGGCGCGCGTTGGCGGCGGCGAAGAGCGCGGCGTCGTACATCACGTCGCCGATGTCGTGCACGCCGGCGGTGATGCCTTCGGCCGCGAGATTGGCGATCGCAGTCTCGGTCGGGCAGAAGAGGAGCGCGCTCAGGTGATCGGTCAGCACCCGGTTCAATTCTTCCGGCATGGCGCGGTTGAACGAGCGCAATCCGGCCTCGAGATGCGCCACCGGCACGCCGAGCTTCGCCGCGGCGAGCGCGCCCGCGAGCGTCGAATTGGTGTCGCCCGGGACGAGGACGAGATCGGGCCGCTCGGCGAGGATCACCTCCTCGATGCCG
>DASYYD010000399.1:0-2573 GCA_035934195.1 Allostellaceae bacterium
AAGGCCGACTTTCATGACGGTTTCTCCTATTGCCCCGGTCGCAGCGCCGCGATCAACGGCACGACGCTCGGCGCCCGCGAGAGGTCGCGGATCAGCGCGAGGCTCTCGTCGATGCGACCGGCGTCGAGCCCGGAATTGGGCATCAACGCGCGGTATTTCTGTTCGATGTCGCTCCAGGCGATGCCGAGCAGCGCGGCGCCCTTCGGGGCAAAGACCGTGTGCGTGAAGCTGCGGCCGTCGCGGGTGCGGATCGTGACGCTCGCGCCCTGCCGGTAGCGCGCGAGGTTGTCGGTCGGTTGCGGCCCGACCGCAACCTTGTCGATCAGCGCATGAATCGTGGGGTCGGCGATCTTCGCCGGGCTCGCATGCCGCCATCCGAAATCGCGGTCGGCGACCGCTGCGGCGGCGAAATAGGCCGGGCTGTGCGCCATGTCGATCAGGTCGTTCGGGTGCCGCGGGCCCGGCAGCCGGGTCAACCCCGGCCGCGACAACAGAATGCTCTCGACCGCCTCGGGCCTAACCTCGCTGGCGCGCGCCGCGCCTGCGGCCGCTTCGGCGAAGGCGTGGTAGGGATGCCCGCCCGGCGCCAGCTTCACCGCCATATGGGTAAGGATGTCCCATTGCCCTCCGAGGCCCTCGGTGACGCGCGCGGGCTCTACGGCGAGGCCGCCGAACACCCGGAAGAAGCCTTGCTCGGCTTCGAGGATGCCCTCCTCGGCAATGAAGCCGCGGGCCGCCGCCGCTGCCGCGTCGATGCCGCAGCGCACCGCCATGCCGGCGTGGTACTCGCGCGCGACGCTGGTGTTGGCGGCCGCCGCGAGCCCGCCGATCGAGGTCGCCGCGAGCGCGATCGCGTGCGCAAGCCGCGGCGGATCGAGCCGCAGCAGCCGTCCCGCCGCCACGGCGGCGGCGAAGATTGCGAGCACGCAGCCGTGAAAGCCGCGCTCGCGGAATTGCGGACTGATCGGGTCGCCGATGCGCCCAGCGGCCTCGTAGCCGAGTACGATCGCCGCCAGCACCTCGCGACCGCCGGCGCCCGTCCGCTCGGCGAGCGCGAGGCTCGTCGCCGCGAGCGGCGTGCCGCAATGCACGATCGCGCGCAGATCGCTGTCGTCGCAGGCGGCGGCGTCGCTCATCACCGCGTTGACCTGCGCCGCCTCGGCGGCCGGCAGCCGCGGCCCCGCATCGAACCACAGCGAGGCGTGGCCCGCGCCGCCGCGTTCGCGCGCCAGTTCGCTCAGGATCGCCGAGGAGCGGATCTGCTTCCCGGCAGCCGCGCTCGCGAGCGTGCTGGCAACCAGCATCGCCGCGTAGTCGGTGGTCTGCGGCGGCAGGTCTTCGTACCGCGCCGGCGCGAGAAATTCGGCGAGATCGCCTGCGACGCTCATCCCGGCCCGGTTCTCCATGAAGAGGGCTGCGACGAGATCGTGGACTCTTCGATGCCCGGCTTGCAACACTGACAATTCAACGGCGCCCGATGGGGCGAGGCGGGGTGATGGCGCTTCTCTTATTCGGTCTCGACAGATACATCGGCAACGCGCAGGCTTGGCGCGAGACTTTCGCGGCGCAGCTTCCGGATCTCGAAATCCGCATCTGGCCGGATATCGGCGAGCCGGCTGAAATCGACTATCTCGCCTTCATGCACCCCGATTTCGACGTGCTGCCCGAACTGCCGAATTTGAAAGCGATGTTCAGCCGCTCGGCGGGGGTCGAGGCCTTTGTCGATCATCCGCGGCTGCCGAAGGCGCCGCTCGGCAAGATCGAGCCGCCGGGCGGCGACCCGATGATGACCGAGTACGTCGTCATGCACGTGCTGCGGTTTCATCGCGACATGCCGGGTTATCGGGCCGCCCAGGCCAACCGCGAATGGCGCCGCACCCGGATCGTCCGGCCCGAGGAGCGGCGCGTCGGCTTTCTCGGCTACGGCATGATGGCGAAGGCGCCGGCCTTGGTGCTGAAGTCGCTGGGGTTCCCGGTCTCGGCCTGGGTCCGCCGGCCGCGCGACGATGCCGAAATTCCGCTGTTCCAAGGGCCGAGCCAGCTCGAGCCGTTTCTGAACCGCACCGACATCGCCGTCTGCCTGTTGCCGCTGACGCGGGAGACGCAAGGCATCTTCTGCGCCCGCAGCTTTGCGATGATGCCGAAGGGCGCGATGCTGGTGAATGTCGGGCGCGGCAAGCACGTCGTGGAAGCGGATCTGATCGCGGCGCTCGACTCCGGCCAGCTCTCCTACGCGGCGCTCGACGCGCTGAAGCCCGAGCCGCTGCCGCAGGAAAGCCCGCTGTGGACCCACCCGAAGGTGACGGTGATGCCGCACGTCGCGCGCCGCCCGACGGTCGGCCGCCGCGCCACATGCGGCATCACCGTGACCTTGGGATGCAGCCAGAGCGGGCTTTCCGGCAGCAGCGGCTCCGGCCACAGCGCGTCGAGCGCGGCATAGGAAAGCCGGCCGCTGTCGAGCGCGGCGATCAGGTCCGCCACGACGACGTGGTTGCCGCGCCCCACATTCAACAGCAAAGCGCCCTTAGGCATCATCGCAAAGCTGCGGGCGCAGAAGATTCCGTGCGTCTCCC
>DASYYD010000402.1:0-10481 GCA_035934195.1 Allostellaceae bacterium
GTATTTGCGGTCCGGGTCCCATTCCAGGGGCGGGATCAGCCAGTCATTCATCCCGATATCGAGGTCGAGCATGACGAAGATCGGCGTCTGTAACCGGTCGGCGAGGTCGAGCGCATCGGCGGCCATGGTGAAGGCCTCGTGCGGATCCTTGGGGAAGATCATCACATGCTTGGTGTCGCCGTGCGAGGCGTAGGCGCAGGAGAGGATGTCGGCCTGCTGCGTGCGCGTCGGCATCCCGGTCGAGGGGCTGCCGCGCTGGATGTCGAAGATGACCGCCGGGATCTCGGCGAAATAGGCGAGCCCGATGAATTCCTGCATCAGCGAAATGCCGGGGCCGGAGGTCGCGGTGAAGGCGCGCGCGCCGTTCCAGGCGGCGCCGATGACGATGCCGATCGAGGCGAGCTCGTCCTCGGCCTGGATGATCGCGTAGCGCCGCTTCTTGGTCTCGGGGTCGCGGCGGTAGCGGGCGCAGTGCGCCTGGAACGCCTCGGCGAGCGAGGAGGAGGGGGTGATCGGATACCAGGCGGCGACGGTCGCGCCGCCATAGACGCAGCCGAGCGCGGCGGCGTCGTTGCCGTTGACGAAGATGCGCTCGCCGACCTTGTCGGTGGGCTCGAGCCGCAGTCCGATCGGGCAGTCGAGCGCGGAGAGCGCCCAGTCGCGCCCCAGCTGCAGCGCGTGCAGATTGGGCTTGATCAGCGTGTCCTTGCCGCGGAACTGCTCGCCGATCAGCTTCTCGATCGCCGGCACGTCCATGTCGAGCAATGCCGACAGCGCGCCCAGATAGATGATGTTCTTGAACAATTGCCGCTGCCGCGCATCGTCGTATTCGCGGTTGCAGATCGCGGTCAGCGGCGCCCCGATGACGGTGATGTCGTCACGGAACCTGGAGGCCGGCAGCGGTTTCGTCGCGTCGTAGAACAGATATCCGCCGGGCTCGATCTCGGCGATGTCCTTGTCCCAGGTCTGCGGGTTCATCGCGACCATCATGTCGACGCCGCCGCGGCGCCCCAGATGGCCCTTTTCGCTGACCCGCACCTCGAACCAGGTCGGCAGGCCCTGGATGTTCGAGGGAAAAATGTTGCGCGAGCTCGCCGGGATGCCCATGCGCAGGATCGATTTGGCGAACAGCGCGTTGGCGCTCGCCGAGCCCGATCCGTTGACGTTGGCGAATTTGACGACGAAATCGTTGACGGCTTCTAGTGGCTTCGGCATTCGGGCCCCGCCCGTGTCATGTCGATCAGGTACTTGCGCATGTCCCACGCGCCGGTGGGGCAGCGCTCCGCGCACAGGCCGCAATGCAGGCACAAATCCTCGTCCTTGACCATGACGCGGCCGGTCTTCAGCGAATCGCCGATATAGAGGTCTTGGCTGAGGTTGAGGGCCGGGGCGGAAAGACGCCCGCGCAGCCCCTCTTCCTCGCCGTTCTCGGTAAAGGTGATGCAGTCCATCGGGCAGATGTCGACACAGGCGTCGCATTCGATGCACAAGGAGCCCGTGAAGACGGTCTGGATGTCGCAGTTGAGGCAGCGCTCGGCCTCGAGATAGCCGAGCTTTTCGTCGAACCCGAGCTCGACCTCGACCTTGATATCCTTCAGCGTCACCCCGGTGTCGCGCCACGGCACCTTGTAGCGGTTGTCGTTCGAGACGTCGTTGTCATAGCTCCACTCGTGGATGCCCATCTTCTGGCTGAGGACGGTGACCCCGGGCGGCGGCCGGTCGGCGACGTCCTCGCCATGGCATAATTTGTCGATCGAGATCGCGGCGTCGTGGCCGTGCGCCACGGCCCAGATGATGTTCTTCGGGCCGAAGGCGGCGTCGCCGCCGAAGAACACGTCGGGCCGGCTCGATTGCATCGTCTTCGGGTCGACCTTCGGCATATCCCAGCGGTCGAACTCGATGCCGATGTCGCGCTCGATCCACGGGAAGGCGTTTTCCTGGCCGATCGCGCACAAGACGTCGTCGCACGGGATGTGCAGGTGCGGCTCGCCGGTCGGCACCAGGTTGCGCCGGCCCTTGTTGTCGAAGACGGCCTCGACCTTCTCGAACAGCACCCCGGTCAGACGCCCCTCTTCATGGGTGAATTCCTTTGGCACCAGCCAATTGAGGATCGGGATGCCCTCGTGCATCGCGTCCTCCTTCTCCCAAGAGCTGGCCTTCATCTCCTCGAAGCCGCTGCGCACGACGACGGTGACCTCCTCGCCGCCCAACCGGCGCGAGGAGCGGCAGCAATCCATCGCCGTGTTGCCGCCGCCGAGGACGACGACGCGGCGCCCGATCTTGTCGATATGGCCGAAGGAGACGCTCGACAGCCAATCGATGCCGATATGGATGTTGGCCGCCGCTTCGCGCCGCCCCGGTATCTCGAGGTCGCGCCCGCGCGGCGCGCCGCAGCCGACGAAGACCGCGTCCCAGTCTTCGGCGAGAAGGGCCTTGAGGCTCTGCACGTGCTGGCCGAAGCGGGTCTCGACGCCCATCCCGAGAATCAGTTCGCACTCCTCGTCGGTGACCTTTTCGGGCAGGCGAAAGCGCGGGATCTGCGTGCGCATCATGCCGCCGGCCTTGGGGTCGCCGTCGAACAGCACGCAGTCGTAGCCGAGCGGCATCAGATCGCGGACGACGGTCAGCGAGGCGGGTCCGGCGCCGACGAGGGCGATGCGCTTGCCGTTCTTTTCGCGCGGGATCTGCGGCAGGTAGGCGGTGATGTCGCCCTTGTTGTCGGCGGCGACCCGTTTGAGGCGGCAGATCGCGACCGGCTCGTCCCCGACCCGGCCGCGCCGGCAGGCGGGCTCGCAGGGGCGGTCGCAGGTGCGCCCGAGGATGCCGGGAAAGACGTTCGACCACCAATTGACCATGAACGCGTCGGTATACCGGCGCGCCGCGATCAGCCGGATGTATTCGGGGACCGGGGTGTGGGCGGGGCACGCCCACTGGCAATCGACGACCTTGTGGAAATAGTCGGGTACCTGGATGTCGGTGGGCTGCAACAAGCTTCTCCCTCCGGATCGGGCGCCACCCGACCGGGCCTCATGCCGTTCTTGCTGGTTCGCCTAGCGTCGCTTCAGGCAATTCCGCTCTTGTCGAGAACCTCGCCGCAGAAACCGGCGCACCGACGTTGCGCCGCCTTATACAAGGATCGGGGCCGCGGGTCATCCATCCTCTCGCTCGTCAGGTTGCCGCATGACGAGGGGCCGCGCAACCGCGCTCGCGTCTCGAGTCATTGCGAGCGCAGCGAAGCAATCTCGGCGGCGAGGCTGCTCCGCCCCCCGCAATGACGGCCCCATCATGCCGCCTGCGCCAGGCCGCGCTCGAGCAGGGTTGCCAGCCGGCGCGCGAAGGCCGGCGGGTCCGGCAGCGATTCGCCCTCGACGATGCGCGCCTGGTCGAGCAAGAGCCAGGCGTATTCGGCGAGCTGGTCGGAGGCGCCGGCCTCGCCGACCGAAGCGGCGAGCCGCTCGATCAGTTTGTGCCGCGGGTTCAGCTCGAGGATCCGCTTGGTGGCGGAATCGAGCTGCCGGTGCTGCTTCAACAAGCGCTCCAGGTGCATGTCCATGTCGCCGTCGTCGGCGACGAGGCAGACGGCGCTGTCGGTGAGCCGCTCGGAGCCGCGCACGTCCTTGACCGCCTCGCCGAGCGCCAGCTTGAAGATCGCGACGAGGCTGGCGAGCTTGGCGGGCGGCGCCGCGCTCTCCTCCCTATTCGCTGCGAGCGGGGCGATCTTGTCGAGGTCGGCGCCGCCGCGCGTCGCCGATTTGAAGGGTTTGTCCTTGTAGCTGCCGATCGCCGGGGCCCAGAATTCGTCGATCGGGTCGGTCATCAGCAACACCTCGACGCCGCGCGCGCGGAAGCCTTCGAGCTGCGGGCTGCGCCGCACCGCGTCGGGGCTGTCGCCGGTGATCGTGTAGATCGCCTCTTGTCCCTCCCTCATCGCGGCGAGGTAATCGTCGAGCGAGACGAGGCCGTCGCGCGCGGAGGAGCGGAAGCGGGCGAGCCCCAAAAGCGCCTCCTTCTGCTCCTGGTCTTCGTAGAGGCCCTCCTTCAGGACGGCGCCGAAATTGTCCCAGAACTTGGCGTATTCATCCGCCGAATCGGCCGCCTTGCGCGACAGCTCGGAGAGCACGCGGCGGGTCAGCTGCTGGCGGATCTTGGCCGCCATCGGGTTCGATTGCAGCATCTCGCGGCTGATGTTGAGCGGCAGGTCTTCGCTGTCGACGACGCCGCGCAGAAACCGCAGATAGGAAGGCAACAGCTCGGTCCCCTCGTCGGTGACGAAGACGCGCCGGACATAGAGCTTGAGGCGGCTCTTGCGCTCCGGATCGAACAAGTCGAAGGGCTTCGCCGACGGCACGAAGAGCAGGTAGGCGTATTCGAGGACCCCTTCCGCCTTGCCGTGCACGGTCAGCCACGGCGCGTCGAAGCTGTGCGCGACGTGGCGGTAGAATTCCTTGTACTCCTCCTCGGTGATCTCCGATTTCGGGCGGGTCCACAGCGCCGCCGCGGCGTTGATCGTCTCCTCCTTGCCGCCGTCGAGGAGGACGATCGGCAGGCCGATATGATCGGAATAGGTCTTGATGATCCGCTTCAGCCGGGAGGGTTCGAGATAGTCGTCCTCGCCCTCGCGCAGATGGAGGCTGATGGCGGCGCCGCGCGCCGCATCGGGGCAGGGCTCGACCGTGAACTCGCCCTTGCCTTCCGAGGCCCAGCGCCAGCCTTCCTTGTCGCCCGCCTTGCGGCTTCTGACCTCGACCCGGTCGGCGACCATGAAGGCCGAATAAAAGCCGACGCCGAACTGGCCGATCAGGCTCATGTCCTGCTTCGCGTCGCCGGACAGCTCCTTCAGGAAGGCGGCGGTGCCCGAGCGCGCGATCGTCCCCAGATTCTCGACCAGCTCGTCCTTGTTCATGCCGATGCCGTTGTCGGCGACGGTCAGCGTGCGCGCCCCTTTGTCTGGGGCCAGCACGATGCGGTAGCCGCTGTCGCCCTCGGCGAGCGCGGGGTCGAGCAGCGCGGCGTAGCGCAGCCGGTCGCAGGCGTCCGAGGCGTTGGACACGAGCTCGCGCAGGAAGATCTCCTTCTCGCTGTAGAGCGAGTGCGCGACGATCTCGAGAAGGCGGCTGACTTCCGCCTGGAAGCTTCTTGTTTCCTGGGTCATGGCCTGCCGTCGCGTGATGGCGCGAACGCGCCGAGATATGTGGCGCGTCCGGCCCGCCCGCAAGGGTCCCGCGCCGCTTGCGGGCGCCTTCGGCCGCGCTCAGGCCGGGGCGCGGATGCCGCGCCGCCAGCGTTCCACCGTCGCTTCGACGAGCGACAGGCCGGCGTCCTTTTCCCAGGCCTTCGAGAACGCGGCGGTGGCGCTCTTCGGGCGCGCCGATTCGGGCAGCGAGGTGAAACAGATCCGCATCGGCAGCGACACTCCCTCGCCGACGGCGATGGCTTCGCCGTTGCGCAATGCCGGCAGGAAATTCATCAGCCCGTGCGAGGCTTCGGGGACGGCGCTGCGCACGATGTCCTGGTCGTCCTGGTTGGTCATGCGCAGGGCGAAGAGCGTGTTGCACTCCGATAGGAGGCCCGGCGCGAGGTCGGAGGGACGCTGGCTGACGACGCACAAGGACACCCCGTATTTGCGTCCCTCCTTGGCGATCCGCGACAACGCGCGCTTGGCGGGCTCGAAGCCCAATTGCGGGTCGCGCGGCGCATAACGGTGCGCCTCTTCGCAGATGATCGTCATCGGCACCGGGGTACTGCTCCACAGCGCGAAATCGAAGGTCAGGCGGCACAGGACCGTAACCACCACGTTCAGCACCTCGGAGGGGACGCCGGAAAGGTCGAAAATGGTGATCGGCTTGCCGTTGACCGGGATGCGGAACAGCTGCGAGAGGATCTCTGACAGCTCGTCGCGCAGGCTGAGGCGGCTGCCGAACACGAACGCATAGCGGGCATCGGCCTGCAACGCCGCGATCCTCGCCTTCAGGGCCTGATAGGCCGCGACGCCTTCCGGCCGGTTGAGGCTGCCCATCGCGGCATCGAGGGAGCGCACGACATCCGAGATGCGATACGGCGCCGGCGTATCGACGGTGCCGTGCTTGTCGAGCCCTGACTTGGCGAAATAGGCCTGCTTCGCCGCCAGAATCGCTTCGCCGAGGACCTTGGCCTGCTCCGGGTGCTGCTCGGAGCCGATGACGATCTCGACGATCTCTTCGAAGTTGAAGAGCCAATAAGGCAGATAAAGGCCATCGTTGGGGCTGAGCACCGAGGCGCGCTCGCCGAAGGCGCTGGCATACTCGCTGTGCGGGTCGAGGAGCAGCACGTGGGCGTTCGGGTTGCGCGCGATCACCGCTCCGAGGATCGCCGTGACGACGCAGGATTTTCCCGAGCCGGTCGTGCCGACGATGCTGAAATGCTTGCCGAACAGCTCGTCCGTTCGGACATAGGCCGGAACCGCGGCGTTCTGATGGATCGTGCCGATCGCGGCCGTCGGCACGTTCGGGCAGGCATAGACTTGCGCGAGGTCGGCGGGCGTCGCCGCATAGACCGCCGCATCGAGCGCCGGATAGGTCGAAACGCCGCGTTGGAATGCGCCGCTGGCGCCGTTGCGGCCGGGCACGATCTCGCCGACGAGCTCGAGTTCGGCGATTTTCAGATCCTGGTCGGTCGGCTCGAGGCTCGGCAGCGGCACGCGCAGGCCGGTCACCATGCCGTAGGCGACCGAGGCTCGCGTGTAGACCTTGACGAGCGTGCCCATCTCGACCGGCCGGGCATCGTCCGTGGCGAGCGTTTCGAGAAGCACGACGATTTGCGAGGCCGAGACCGCGATTATCCGGCCGACCCGTAAATCGTCCCGATCGCCCAATCCGCTGTGGTCCATCGATGTCTCCGGCGGCACGGCCGCGTCGAGCGGCGAGGGCGACCCGCGCGTCGGCAAGTCGCTCGCCGAAAGCGTATCCACTTGCGTCACTCGGACACCAGGGCGAGCGGCGAGCGCAGCCGCTCGCCGGGCAGCCGCAGCGCGACCGCGGTCCCGCGGCCGGGCTCACTGTCGATCGTCAGTTCGCCGCCATGCAGTTCCATCAGCGCCCTGGCGATCGGCAGGCCGAGGCCGACGCCGTCGATCTGGCGCGTCAACGCGCCCTCGACTTGCTCGAACGGTTCGAGCACGCGCCGCAACTGGGCCGGCGGGATGCCGATCCCGCTGTCGGCGATCCTGATCACCAGACCGCCGTTGGCGTGTCGCCGCGTATCAACCATCACGCGGCCGTCGGCCGGCGTGTATTTGATCGCGTTGGACAGGATGTTCAGAAGAACTTGCTTGATCCTGATCGGATCGACCGCAACGAGCGCCGTTGGGCTTTCGTTCGTACAGCTGATGAAGATCGATTTTTCTTCCGCGAGCGGGCGGATGATCTGCAGCGATACCGCGATGACGTCGCCGATCGGCACGAGTTCTTCTTCGAGGTCGTATTCCCCCGCTTCGATCCGCGCGAGATCCAGAATCGCCGTGAGGAGTTCCAGCAGGGAGACGCCGGCATCGTAGATGTATCCGGCATATTCCGGGTGGCGTCCGCGCGCCTGCCCTTGGTCGAGCTTGATCAGCTCGGAAAACCCGATGATCGCATTGAGCGGCGTGCGCAGCTCATGCGACATGTTGGCGAGAAAGCTCGCCTTCGCGTGATCGGCGGCCTTGGCTTGCCGCATCGCCTTCCTGGTGGCCTGCATGGCGGCTTCGACTTGGCGTTTCGCCGCGAGCAGGGCGAACCCGGGCTGCGGCCGCTCGAGCAGGATCTCGAACGGGTCGCAAAACCGCTTCAGGAGCGATTCTTGCTTGAGGCGTCGAGAGTGGATCATGGCGCGGATTGGGCTCCCTCCGTCGTGTTTTGCACACGAAGCGCAAAAAAATGGTTAATGCCGGCGCGTGGCGGCCGGTAATCGGCGCCAAAATCGTCGCCAGCGGCGGCGGGGTCGCGGCCTTCGCACGGGTTGCCTCTTGCGCTTGCCGCGCCGAGACCCGATCCTGCTCGCGCATGGCCATGCTCCGCTCCGCTTCGCGGCTCGTCGCGGTCCTCGGGCCCACCAACACGGGCAAGACGCATCTCGCCATCGAGCGGATGCTCGGGCACAAGAGCGGCATGATCGGCTTTCCGCTGCGCCTCTTGGCGCGCGAGAACTACGACCGCGTCGTCAAACTGCGCGGCGCGCGCGCCGTGGCGCTGATCACCGGCGAGGAAAAGATCCTGCCGCCGAACCCCGCCTATTTCGTCTGCACCGTCGAATCGATGCCGCTCGACCGGCCGGTCGATTTCCTCGCGGTCGACGAAATTCAGCTCTGCGCCGACCCGGAGCGAGGCCACGTCTTCACCGCCCGCCTGTTGCACGCGCGCGGGCTCGAGGAGACGATGTTTCTCGGCTCCGACACGATCAAGAACCTGATGCGCCGGCTGGTTCCGGGGGTCGAGTTCGCCGGCCGGCCGCGCTTCTCGACGCTCTCCTATACCGGCCACAAGAAGGTGACGCGGCTGCCGCCGCGCAGCGCCGTCGTCGCCTTCGCCGTCGCCGACGTGTTTTCGCTCGCCGAGCTGGTGCGCCGGCAGCGCGGCGGCACGGCGGTGGTGCTGGGCGCGCTCAGCCCGCGCGCCCGCAACGCGCAGGTCGGCATGTTCCAGGCCGGCGAGGTCGATTATCTCGTCGCCACCGACGCGATCGGCATGGGCCTCAACATGGATCTCGACCATGTCGCCTTTGCCCGGACCGCCAAGTTCGACGGACGCGGCCTTCGCCGGCTGAGCGCCGCCGAGATCGCCCAGATCGCCGGCCGCGCCGGCCGGCACATGAGCGACGGCACCTTCGGCGCCACCGCCGATGAAGGCCCGCTCGACCCGGCGATCGTCGAGGCCGTCGAGGCGCACCGCTTCGATCCGCTCGCCCGGCTCAACTGGCGCAACGTGCGGCTCGACGTCGCCTCGGTCGAGGCGCTCTTGAAGAGCCTCGAGGAGCGGCCGAGCCTGCCGGGCCTCGTGCCGGCGCGCGAGGCCGACGACCACCGGGCGCTCAGGGCCTTGGCGCGCAACCAGAGCGTGATGGCGCTCGCCACCCATCCGGGCGCCGTGCGGCTGCTCTGGGAGGTCTGCCAGATCCCCGACTTCCGCAAGGTCATGAGCGACAGCCACGCGCGGCTGCTGGCGCATTGCTATCTGCATCTCGCCGGTCCGCACGAGCGGCTGCCGACCCCCTGGATCGCCAGCCAGATGACGAGCCTCGACCGGCTCGACGGCGATATCGACACGCTGATGGCGCGCATCGCCCACATCCGCACCTGGACCTACATCGCGCATCGCGCCGATTGGGTCGAGGATGCGGCGGCCTGGCAGGAGCGCGCCCGCGGCATCGAGGACCGCCTCTCGGACGCGCTGCACGACCGCATCACGCAGCGTTTCGTCGATCGCCGCTCGGCCTTTCTCGTGCGCCAGCTCGCCGGCGCGGGCGATCTCCTCGCCTCGGTCTCCGAGGCCGGCGAAGTGCGCGTCGAAGGCGCCTATGTCGGCCGCCTCGACGGCTTGCGCTTCGTCCCGGACGCGAGCGAGGGCGAGGCGGCGAAGACGCTGATGGCCGCCGCCAACCGGGTGTTGCGCGGCGAGGTCGTGGCGCGCGCGCGCCGGCTGATCGCCGACGCGGACGCGGCCTTCGCGATCGATGCCGCGGGGCTCGTCCGCTGGCGCGGCGGGCCGGTCGGCCGCCTCGCCGCCGGCGATCGCCTGGTGGCGCCGCAGGTTGCTGCGGTCGCCGGCGATTTCGTCGAGGGCGAGGTGCGCGACAAGGTTCGAGAGCGCCTGCAAGCCTTCCTGCGCACCGAGCTGCAACGCCGTCTCGCGCCGCTCTTCGCGGCCGAGGCGCTGCCGCTCGCGGCCCCCGGGCGCGGCCTCGTCTATCAGCTGGTCGACGCGCTCGGCGCCTTGCCCGCCGAGGCGATCCGGCGCGAGGTCGCCGCGCTCGGCCGCCGGGATCGCGCCGCGCTCGCCGGGCTCGGCCTCCGGTTCGGCAGGGCGAGCGTCTATTTCGAGCCGCTGCTCGGCCCCGAGGCGCTGCGCTTTCGCGCGCTGCTCTGGGCGGTGCGGCACGCCCGGAAGGTGCCGGCCCTCCCCGGCGCGCGGGCGCGCGCCAAGCCGTTCGCCGTCGATCCCGCCGTGCCGCCCTCCTTCTGGGCCGCGATCGGCTTTCCTGTGCTCGACGGGGTCGCGCTCAGGCCCGATCGGCTGGAGCGGCTCGCCGCGGCGGCGCAGCGCCTCTCGCGGCACGGCCCCTTCGCCGCCGAACCGGCGCTCGCCGCGCTCGTCGGCGCCGATCCCGCGACGCTGCGGCGGCTCCTCGTCGGGCTCGGCTACCGCGCCGTCATCGCGGTCGGCGCGGAGGTCTTCGTCGCGGCGCGGCGGCGGCCGGCCGGCAAGCCCCGCCGCCGGCGCGCGCCGGCTGCCGTCGGGCCTCCGTTCGCG
>DASYYD010000423.1:0-17368 GCA_035934195.1 Allostellaceae bacterium
GACCGGCTCGAAGGCCGGATGCGGCGCTCGGCGCATTTCACCAGCGTCGCCGGCTTTCAGATGAATTTGATCAACATCATCGCCGCGGTGATCGGCGCCGGCGTCCTCGCGCGCTATCCGACTTTGCGCATCGGCCTCGGCGAATCCGGCATCGGCTGGCTGCCTTATGCGCTCGACCGCATGGAGTTCGAGTGGGAGGACCGCTTCCGCGACCTGATGCCGCTGCGCCCCAGCGAATACTGGCGCCGGCAATGCCGCGCCACCTTCCAGTTCGACCGCATCGGCGCGAAGCTCGTCGACGACATCGGCGTCGAGACCTTGATGTGGGGCTCGGACTACCCGCACCCCGACGGGGTGTGGCCGGAATCCTCGAAATACATCGAGGAGCAGTTCGCCGGGCTCTCGCCCGAGATCGTGCACAAGATCACCTGCGAGAACGCCGGCAAGTTCTACGGGCTGATAAACTGAATTAGCCCGCCCCACTTGTCATACCGGCGAAGGCCGGGTGTCCACGCCGGCCATGGGTTCCGGCGTGCGCCGGGAGGGGGCATGCAAAGGATCTGCCATATTACGACCTAACTAAAGATGCGCCGCGCGCCGACCACTTTCCACGACAGCATTGAACACCCACGCCAGGAGGACAAGCATATGAAACGGGCGACAGTTTTTGGCATGGGTATCGTGCTCATACTGATGCCCTTTTCTGTGGGTGCCGGGACTCCTTCGGAAATTTTGCGAGCATTCGGACTTGTCGGAACTTGGTCACCTGATTGTACGAAGGAAATCTCCAAGGGTGGACAACGCGTCACCTACATAGTAGGTGATGTGGGTGAGCCCACAATGGTTGAGACCTATGGAGCAATTATCGGCTCCAAGAGCATCATTATCCAACTGCGTCTTGCTATCCAGGAAGCGGCTAGGACAAAAGACGAGAAGATAAAATTGATAGATTTGCTAATAGCAGCAAAGGTAAATGGCATAAAACAGCAATCAAAAGACCCGGATTTTGTGCAAAATGTCGTAACTATTTCAAAAAAAGGTTCAAAAATAAGAACAATTGACAGCCGAAAAATAGACAACAGCGCGGTTTTTGTTGAGGATGGGATCGAATTTAAGATGATTCCGAAGGATATTCACCGGCCGATTGTTGATTGGCACAACCAGCAATGGGTGAAGGGTATAATAGAGACTCCACCTATGCAAAAATGTCCTTCCTAGCTGAATACTCTACTACCCGCTCCCAAAGCGGAACGAAGAAGGCGGTCCTCGGCAGTTATCGGCCACGGCGGCTGCACAGGCTCAGGCAAAGTGGTAAAGGTCGATGCCGATCAAAATCTCTATGAGATTTCCGTAAGATGGCGGCCTACCAATACATCTATGTGATGAAGGGCCTGGGGAAGAGCTATCCCGGCGGCCGCGAGGTCCTCAAGGATATCTGGCTCTCCTTTCTGCCGGGCGCGAAGATCGGCGTCCTGGGGCCGAACGGCGCCGGCAAATCGACCTTGCTGCGCATCATGGCGGGCGAGGACCGCGAATTTCAGGGCGAAGCCTGGGCCGCAGAGGGGGCGCGGGTCGGCTATCTGGCGCAGGAGCCGCGGCTCGATCCGGCGAAGGACGTCTTCGGCAACGTCCTCGAAGGGGTCGCGGAGACCCGCGCGCTCGTCGAGCGCTTCGAAGCGGTCTCGGCGCGCTTCGCCGAGGAGCTGTCGGACGAGGAGATGGAGGCGCTCGTCGCCGAGCTGGGCGAATTGCAGGACCGGATCGAGCAGGCCGGCGCCTGGGAGCTCGACCGCACCATCGAGATCGCGATGGACGCGCTGCGCTGCCCGCCGGGCGACACCGCCGTCGACACCCTTTCGGGCGGCGAGCGGCGCCGCGTCGCCTTGTGCCGCCTGTTGCTGCAACGGCCCGACCTGCTGCTGCTCGACGAGCCGACCAACCACCTCGACGCCGAATCGGTCGGCTGGCTGCAGCGCTTTCTCGCCGAATACCCCGGCACCGTCGTCACGGTGACGCACGACCGCTATTTCCTCGACGAGGTGGCCGGCTGGATCCTCGAACTCGACCGCGGCCGCGGCATCCCCTTCGAGGGCAATTATTCGAGCTGGCTCGAGCAGAAGCAGCAGCGCCTCGCCGCCGAGGGAAGACAGGAGGCGGCGCGGCAGCGCACGATCGAGCGCGAACTCGAATGGGTGCGGCAGAGCCCGCGGGCGCGCCAGGCGAAAAGCCGGGCGCGGCTTTCCGCCTATGAGAGCCTCGTCGCGCAATCGCGCGAGACGGCGCCGGAAACGGCTCAAATCGTGCTGCCGGCGGGGCCGCGCCTCGGCGATCTCGTGATCGCGGCCGAGGCAATCGCCAAGAGCTTCGGCGATCGCCTCCTGATCGACAATCTCAGCTTCCGCCTGCCGCCGGGCGGCATCGTCGGCGTCATCGGCCCGAACGGCGCCGGCAAGACGACGCTGCTGCGCATGATCACCAGCGCGGAAACCCCCGACCGCGGCGCCTTGCGCTTCGGCGACAGCGTCAAGCTCGGCTATGTCGACCAGTCGCGCGACGCGCTCACGCCCACCAATACGGTGTGGCAGGAAATCTCCGGCGGCCGCGACGAGATCGACCTCGGGCGCCGCAAGATCGCCAGCCGCGCCTATTGCGCGCTGTTCAATTTCCGCGGCTCCGACCAGCAGAAAAAGGTCGGAGAACTCTCGGGCGGCGAGCGCAACCGCGTCCACCTCGCCAAGATACTGAAGGAGGGCGCCAACGTCCTGTTGCTCGACGAACCGACCAACGATCTCGACGTCGACACCTTGCGCGCGCTCGAAGAGGCGCTGATCGAGTTTCCCGGCTGCGCCGTCATCGTCACCCACGACCGCTGGCTTCTCGACCGCGTCGCCACCCACATCCTCGCCTTCGAGGGCGACAGCGAGGCGGTGTGGTTCGAGGGCAATTATGCTGATTACGAAGCCGACCGGCGGCGCCGGCTCGGCGTCGCGGCGGAGCAGCCGCACCGCATCCGCTACAAGCCGCTCGTGCGCGCGTGAGGGCGACCCCCGCGCCCGCGGCCGGGCGAGGGGGTCAAATGCCCGAAATTTGCCGCAGCCCTATTCGCCGGAACCCGCCGAACTCGCGGTCTTCTCGCGCATCAGCTGCATCAGGCCCGAGACCTGCCCGCCGTCGCGCTGGATCACCGAGGCGAATTCGGAACGTTGCGTCACGGCGAGGCTGACGCCGTCGACGATCACGTCGCTGATCCGCGGTTTGCCGCCCTCGTTGGTGATCCGCCAGTCGACCTTGATCGACGGCGCTCCCGACGGGCGCACGATCTCGCTCGCCACCAGCGCGCCGTCGGGCCCCGGCCGGCTGCCGGTCACCCGCAAGGTCTCGCCGCCGTATTTGGAGAGCCGGTCCGAATAGGCCGCGGTAATGTATTCGTCGAACAGGTTGACGAATTGCTCGCGCTGCCGCGGGCTCGCCGAGAGCCAATAGCGGCCGAGCACGAAGCGAGCGATGCCGGGCACGTCGAAATAGCGGTGGAACAGCACCCGGAAACGCGCCAGCCGCTCCGCCGGCGGGACATCCCGGCGCAGCACCGTGAGCGTCTGGTTGCCGAGGCTCTGGACCATCGCCGCGGGGTCGCCGGCCGCCGACGCGCGCGGCGCCGGCAATTGGACCGCCGCGAGCATGATGATCGCCGCGGCCAGCACTAGGCGTCGTGTCATTTGATATGCACCTCGGAGTCATTGTCGGCTTCCGAGATAACGCCAGATGCAGGCCGGGGGTTCGCTTCGGCCATCGGGAGGGGCGCCTCGAGCGTCAGCCCCGGATGCGGCAGCGTCGTTTTCTCGTGGCGGATCAGTGCCGCGCGCCGCTGAAAATAAATGGAGCGCAATGTCGCGTAATAGTCGAGCGAGGTGCGCTCCAGATCGGCGAGCGTGTCGAGATACCGCGAGCGCTGGTCGATGCCGCTAACGACGCCGCGCACGAAGGTCAGGTAGAGAAAACCGTTGTCCGAGGCGAGCTGGTTCCACGGATCGCCGAAATCCTCGGCGATATCACCCGTCAGGTCGCGCGGATCGGAGGGCCCGAGGATCGGCACGACGAGATAGGGGCCCGACTGGATGCCCCACACGCCGAAAGTTATGCCGAAATCCTGCGGGTGATAGGGGACGCCGATGCGCCCGGCGACATCGACGAGACCGCCGAGCCCGATCGTCGAATTGAGCAGGAAGCGCACCAAGGTATCGCCGGCATAGTGCGGCTCGCCTTGCAGCACATCGTTCACGAAGATGATGGGGCCGCGCAGATTGCGGAAAAAGGCGTGGATCGAGTCGCGCGCCGGCTCCGGGAACACGGCGCGGTAGGCTTTCGCCACCGGCATCAGGACATGGTGGTCGACCGCCAGGTTGAAGCGAAAGATCCCGCGGTTGGTATTCTCGAACGGGTCGTCGAATTCCCCGACCTGTCCCGGCTTTGCCGGCTGGCTCGCGCAGCCGGCGAGCAAAAGGGCGAGCGCGACGAGCGCTTCCCGCAAGGCGACTGGTCTCGCGCGACGGCGCATCGGTTGTTCTTGCATGTGGTCCTGTCCTCGCTCGGAGGCGATACTCGCGGGGGGTGAGGCCGCACCGGCAGGCAGAACCCCGGCGCAACCTAAGGTGACACGCCATTATACAAGAGAAAGCGCAATGCGTTCCACGGCCAGTTGGAATGCCGAGGCGGCGGCGGGAGAATGCCTCGCGGGAAGAATGTGACATTTGTGGTTAACGGGACGTAAAACGTGCCGTCGAAAAGCCTGTTGACGATATAAAGATATCTCTATATGTCTCTGCCTTAATCTGCATCGACGGGCCGGGGCAATGGAACAGCTGCTGACGGCGCTGCGGGCGGTCGCCGAGCAAACGAGGCTGCGCCTTCTCGTGCTGCTCGCGCACGGTGAGCTGACGGTCAGCGAGCTGACGCAGATCCTGGGGCAGAGCCAGCCGCGCGTGTCGCGCCATCTGAAGCTCCTCTGCGAGGCCGGCCTCATCGACCGCTTTCGCGAAGGCAGCTGGGTATTCTACCGCTCGAGCCTCGCCCGACAGGCGAGCGCGCTCGCGCCTCACCTCGTCTCGCTGTGCGACGAGTCCGATCCGCTCCTCGCCCTCGACCTGCAGCGCCTCGCCGCGATCAAGCGCCAGCGCGCCGAGCAGGCGAGCGCCTATTTCCGCGACAACGCCGCCGATTGGGACCGCATCCGCTCGCTCTATGTCGACGAGCGCGACGTCGAGGCCGCGCTCGCCGAGATCGTCGGCGCGGGCGAGCCGGCCGACCTCATCGACATCGGCACCGGGACGGGGCACATGCTCGAGGTGCTGGCGCCGCGCGTCGGGCGCGCGCTCGGCATCGACCAATCGCGCGAGATGCTGGCCGTCGCGCGCGTCAACCTCGAACGCGCCGGCCTCGAAAATGCGGTCGTGCGGCTCGGCGACATGTATCAGCTGCCGCTCGCCGACGCCTCGTTCGACGCCGCGCTCATCCACCAGGTGTTGCATTACGCCGACCGGCCGGCCGCTGCGATCGCCGAGGCGGCGCGCGTGCTGCGCCCCGGCGGGCGGCTGGTGATCGGCGACTTCGCGCCGCACGAACTCGAATTCCTGCGCGCCGAGCAGGCGCATCGCCGGCTCGGCTTTGCCGATGCCGAGATGGCCGAATGGTGCCGCGCGGCGGGGCTCGAGCCGCAGCCGCCGCGCCGGCTCGAAGGCGCGCCCCTGACGGTCGTCATCTGGGCGGCGCAGCGGCCGGACGGCGCGCCCGATGCCGGCCGCAGGGAGGCGCGCGCGACCCCGGCATTGCTCGAAAAGGAGCTCGGCTGATGGCCGGCACGCTCGGCGCCGCGCCGCCGCGCGGCCTGCTCAGCGCCGACCCGGTCGCCGATTTCGACCGCGGGCCGCCGCGCGTCTCCTTCGAGTTCTTCCCGCCGAAGACGGCCGAGATGGAGGCGAAGCTGTGGCAGGCGATCGAGCGCCTCGCGCCGCTGGGGCCGCGTTTCGTCTCGGTCACCTACGGCGCCGGCGGCTCGACCCGCGAGCGCACGCATGCCTGCGTCAAGCGCATCCGCGCCGAGACGCGCCTGGAGCCGGCCGCGCACCTGACCTGCGTCGCCGCGAGCCGCGAGGAGATCGACGAAGTCGCGCACGAGTATTGGCAGGCCGGGGTCCGGCACATCGTCGCCCTGCGCGGCGACCCGCCCGCCGGCGCCGAAGGCTATGCGCCGCATCCCGGCGGCTACGCCTATGCCGCCGATCTCGTCGAGGGTCTCGCCCGCATCGCCCCCTTCGAGATCAGCGTCGCCGCCTATCCCGAGACCCATCCCGAAGCGGCGAGCCCGGACTTTGACCTCGACAATCTGAAGCGCAAGATCGATAGCGGCGCGAGCCGGGCGATCACCCAATATTTCTTCGAGGTCGAGTTCTATCTCCGCTTTCGCGACCGCGCCGCCGCGAAAGGCATCGCCGTGCCGATCGTGCCCGGCATCCTGCCGGTCAGCAACTTCGCGCAGGTGAGGAAATTCAGCGCGCTCTGCGGCGCCTCGATTCCCTCCTGGATGGCGGGGCATTTCGACGGGCTCGACGACGACCCCGACACGCGCCGCCTCGTCGCCGCCTCGCTCGCCGCCGAAGAGTGCCGGCGGCTGCACGCCGAGGGGGTGCACGAATTTCATTTCTATACCCTCAACCGCGCCGATCTGATCGTCGCGATCTGCCACCTGTTGGGGGTGCGCGCGGCGCGCCCGGCCGCGGCGACGGTGTGAGCCCGATGCGCCGCCAATTGTCCCCGTCAGTTGAGGAGCCCCTCACCCCGACCCTCTCCCCGCGGGCGGGGAGAGGGAGGGACCCGCGCAGCGGGAGGGTGAGGGGCAAGCGAGCATCGACGGACGGCTGCGCCCGATGACGCACCTCCTCGACTATCTCGCCGACCATGTGCTGCTTGCCGACGGCGCGATGGGGACGCAGGTGCAGGCTAGGAGCCTCGACATCGAGCGCGATTTTTGGGCCAAGGAGAACTGCACCGAGATCCTCAATTTGAGCCGCCCCGACCTCGTGCGCGACCTCCATGTCGGCTATCTCGCGGCCGGCTGCGACGCGGTGCAGACCAACAGCTTCGGCGGCTCGCCGGTGACGCTCGGCGAGTTCGGCCTCGCCGAAGAGGCTCTCGCGATCAACCGCCGCGCCGGCGAACTGGCGCGCGAGGCAGTCGCCGAGTTCGCCCGCGACGGCCGTACCCGTTTTGTTTTCGGCTCGGTCGGACCCGGCACGCGGCTCCCTTCGCTCGGCCATATCGACTATCAGGCATTGGAGGACGCGCTCGCGATCCAATGCGCGGGGCTCGTTGCCGGCGGGGTCGATGCGATCCTCATCGAAACCTGCCAGGATCCCCTCCAGGTAAAGGCCGCGGTCAACGGCGCGAAGCGCGCCCGCGCCGAAGCGAAACGCGATATCCCGATCCTCGTCCAGGTAACGGTCGAGACGACCGGCACCTTGCTCGTCGGCGCCGACATCGCCGCCGCGGCGACGATCGTCCGCGCCCTCGACGTGCCGGTCATCGGGCTCAACTGCGCGACGGGGCCGCGCGAGATGGCCGAGCACCTGAAATGGCTCGGCGAGAACTGGCCGGGCCCGATCTCGGTGCAGCCGAACGCCGGGCTGCCGGAGCTGATAGAGGGCCGGACGCACTATCCGCTCGGCCCCGCGGAACTCGCGCAATGGCTCGAGCGCTTTGTCGTCGAGGACGGGGTCGGCCTCATCGGCGGCTGCTGCGGCACCGAGACCCTGCACATCGCCGCGCTCGACCGGATGCTGCGCCGCCTCGGCGGCAAGTCCCGCCGGCCGCGGCCGCGCGCCCGGACAGCGGTGTGGACCCCCGCGATCGCCTCGCTCTACGGCGCGGTGCCATTGCGGCAGGAGAACGCCTACCTCTCGATCGGCGAGCGCTGCAACGCCAACGGCTCGCGCAAATTCCGCCAGCTGCAGGAACAGGGCGACTGGTTGGGGTGCGTCGAGATGGGGCGCGAGCAGGTGCGCGAGGGCTCGCACGCACTAGATCTGTGCACCGCCTTTGTCGGGCGCGACGAGATCGCCGAGATGAGCGCCATCGTCGGCCGCATGCGCGGCATGGTCAACGCGCCCCTCGTCATCGACTCGACCGAATACCCGGTGATCGAGGCCGCCCTCAAGCTCTATGGCGGCAAGCCGATCATCAACTCGATCAATTTCGAGGACGGCGAGCGCGCCGCCGAGCAGCGCCTGCTGCTGGCCCGCCGCTTCGGCGCCGCCGTCATCGCGCTGACGATCGACGAAGCCGGCATGGCGAAGGAGGCGGCGAACAAGCTCGCGATCGCCCGCCGGCTCTACGCTTTCGCCTGCGGCAGGCACGGGCTGCCGCCCTCCGACCTGCTCTTCGATCCCTTGACCTTCACGATCTGCACCGGCAATGCCGACGATCGCCGGCTCGGCCTCGAAACCCTGGAGGCGATCGCCGAGATCCGGCAGGCGATGCCCGAATGCCAGATCATCCTGGGGCTCTCGAACATCTCGTTCGGGCTCAATCCGGCGGCGCGGCACGTCCTCAATTCGGTCTTTCTCGACCATGCGCTGCGCCGGGGCCTGACCGGCGCCATCGTGCATTTCTCGCGCATCCTGCCGTTGCACCGCATCCCGGAAGAGGAGGTGCGGGTCGCCGAGGATCTGATCTTCGACCGGCGCCGTGACGGCTACGACCCGCTGCAGGCCTTCATTGCGCTGTTCGAGAACCGCGCCGCCGAGAAGAGCGCCGCGAAGCCGCAGCCCGCCAGCCTCGAAGAAGCGCTCGCGCAGCGCATCGTCGACGGCGACCGGCAGGGGCTCGAAGCCGACCTCGGCCGCGCCATGGAGCGCTGGCCGCCGCTCGACATCATCAACAACTTTCTCTTGTCGGGCATGAAGACGGTCGGGGAACTCTTCGGCGCCGGCAAGATGCAGCTGCCTTTCGTCTTGCAATCGGCCGAGACGATGAAGGCCGCGGTCTCCTACCTCGAACCGTTCATGGAGCGCGTCGAGGGGCAGCACAAGGGGACGGTCGTGCTCGCGACTGTGCGCGGCGACGTGCACGACATCGGCAAGAACCTCGTCGACATCATCCTCACCAACAACGGCTACCGCGTCGTCAATCTGGGCATCAAGCAGCCATTGGCGGCGATCCTCGACGCCGCGGCGGCGCACAAGGCCGACGCGATCGGCATGTCGGGGCTGCTCGTCAAATCGACCGTCGTCATGCGCGAGAATTTGCAGGAGATGAGCCGGCTCGCGCTCGACATCCCGGTCATGCTCGGCGGCGCCGCGCTGACCCGCCGCTATGTCGAGGAGGATTGCGTCGCCGCCTATGCCGCCGGCCGCGTCGCCTATGCGAAGGACGCCTTCGACGGGCTCGCGCTGATGGACAAGATCGTCAACAAGGGCTTCGACGCGCATCTCGCGGAAGTCAAACAAAAGGCCGCCGCCAAGGGCTCGGTCAACCGCCGCAAGCTCGGCCGCGCCGCCGACGAGCGGCCGCTGCGCCCGGTCGATCTCGAGGAGATCCGGCTGCGCCGCGGCGAACTCAACCGGGGCGTCGCCGTGCCGCGCCCGCCCTTCTGGGGGCCGCGCATCGTCGAGCGCGTGCCGGTCAAGGCGGTCGCGGCCTATCTCAACGAGCGCATGCTCTATCAATTCCAGTGGGGCTACCGCAAGGACGGCCGCTCGTTGGAGGAATACAAGGATTGGGCGAAGGGCGAGTTGCGCCCGGTATTGGCGCGCCTGCTCGACCGCGCGATCCGCGAGGAGATCCTTCTGCCTCAGGCCGCCTATGGTTATTGGCCCTGCGCCGCGGAAGGCAACGACGTCGTTCTCTTCGACCCAGACAATGGCGGCGGCGAGATCGCCCGCTTTTCCTTCCCGCGCCAGAACCGCGACGGCGGCCTCTGCATCGCCGACTTCTTCCGCGACCTCGCCTCGGGCGAGCGCGACGTGATCGGGCTGCAGGTCGTGACGATGGGCGCGCGCGCCTCCGAGGTGGCACGCCAGTGGTTCGCGCAGGACAAGTACCAGGACTACCTCTATCTGCACGGGCTTTCGGTCGAGATGGCGGAAGCCTTGGCCGAATACGCGCACAAGCGCATCCGCGGCGAATGGGGCTTCGCGGCGCAAGAGGCGCGCGAGACGGAAGCGATGCTGGCGCAAGGCTATCGCGGCAGCCGCTATTCCTTCGGCTACCCCGCCTGCCCGAACCTCGCCGACCAGAAGCGGCTGCTCGAACTGTTGGGCGCCGAGGCGATCGGCATCACGCTCAGCGAAGAAGACCAGCTCGACCCCGAGCAATCGACGTCCGCCATCGTCGTCCACCACCCGCAGGCGAAGTATTTTTCGGTGTGAGCGGCCCGGCACGAGAGATAACCTGCGCGACACGCCGAAGGCCGGCACGCACATCGAGACGATGACCCCCGAAGAATTCATTGCCAAATGGCGCGGCACGACGCGCACCGAGCGTTCGGCCGCGCAGGAGCATTTTCTCGACCTGTGCGCGCTGCTCGGAGTGCCGAAGCCGGCCGACGTGGATCGGCACGGCACCGAGTACACCTTCGAGAAGTACACCCGGAAGATCGGCGACACGGCCGGGTTCGCGGATGTCTGGAAGCGGCACTGCTTTGCCTGGGAATACAAGGGCGATCGCAAGAATCTGGTGCAGGCCTACGCGCAGCTGAAGCAATACGCCGACGGCTTCGAGAACCCGCCGCTGCTGATCGTCTCGGATATGCAGGAAATCCGGGTTCACACGAATTTCACCAATGCGATCGCGCAGCAGCATGCGATCCTTTTGGCCGACCTCCCCTCGGTCGAGGCGCGGCAGCTTCTGCGCAATTGCTTTCTTCATCCGGAACGCCTGCTGCCGACCCAGACGCGAGAGGCCGTGACGGCGCAGGCGGCGGCCGAATTCGCCAAGGTCGCCGTTGCGTTGCGTCAGCGCTACGACGAACGCCGTGTCGCGCACTTCATCAACAAGCTCGTTTTCTGCCTGTTCGCCGAAGACATCGACCTTCTGCCCGGTCGGGTCTTCGCCGACATCCTGGAGGAGTCGGTGAAACGGCCGGATGATTTCCTGCCGATGCTTCGCGACCTGTTCCGGGCCATGGCCGACCGGAACGGCCGGTTCGGTACGGTCGCGATCCCCTGGTTCAACGGCGGCCTGTTCGACGATGACGACGTTCTGCCTCTGGGAATCGTCGCCGTCCGCGATCTGATGAGCGCGGCGCGGCTCGACTGGAAGGCGATCGATCCGACGATATTCGGCGCGCTGTTCGAGAGCGGCCTCGACGACAAGAAGCGCGCCGAAATGGCGAGCCTCTTCGACGCGCCCGAAACCGAGGACCGCGCACAAGGAAAATTGTTCGCCGCCCCCGCCGCCAATCGCGGCGTCGGCATCCACTACACGGACGAAGCGACGATCATGAAGATCATCGAGCCGGTCGTGGTGGCGCCGCTGCGCCGCGAATGGGGGCGCATCAAGGCCGAGATCCGAAACTCGGAGGAGCGCCGTATCCGCGCGCGCAGCCCGGCCGAGCAGAACAGGCTCGCGGCGAATTCGCGGAGCCTATACGCCGGTTTTCGAGCGAGCCTCGGCCGCTACCGCGTTCTCGATCCGGCGTGCGGCTCGGGCAATTTCCTCGCCCTGTCGCTGCGGGCGCTCAAGAATTTCGACCTGTCGGTTCAGGAGGACGCAAAGGCGCTGGGTCTGCCCGTGGACAAGTTTCGCGTCGGCCCGGAGGCCGTCATGGGCATCGAGGTCAACGGCTATGCCGCCGAACTCGCGCGGCTGACGGTTTGGATCACCGAACTGCAGTGGGAGTTGGACAAGGGCTTGGGGCTGACCCGCCGGCCCATTCTCGACAAGCTCGACGGCATCGTCTGCAAGGACGCGCTTATCGGTCCCGACGGCGCCGACAGCGCCTGGCCGGCAGCGGATGTGGTGGTCGGCAATCCGCCCTTCCTCGGCGGCAAGCTGATGCGCAACTCGCTGGGCGACGCCTATGTCGAAAAGCTCTTCGCCGCCTTCGCCGGCCGCGTGCCCGCGGAGGCCGATCTCGTCGCCTATTGGTTCGCGAAAGCCTGGGAGCGGGTGCGCGAGGGCCGGCTGAAACGCGCCGGGCTGGTGGCGACCAATTCGATGCGCGGCGGCGCCAACCGCCGGGTGCTCGACCGCATCGCCCGCGAAGGCGTGATCTTCGACGCTTGGGATGACGAAAAGTGGGTCGTCGAAGGCGTCGCCGTCCGGGTTTCGCTGGTCTGTTTCGGCGCGGCGCCGGACCAGCAGCCGGCACGGCTGGATGGACGGGCCGTCGAGCGCATCGCGCCGGACTTGACCGCATCGCGCAGCGATCTCACCACCGCGCGCCCGCTTTCGGAGAACAAGGGGGCCGCCTTCATGGGCGACACCAAGGGCGGGGCCTTCGACATCCCCGGCGATCTGGCGCGGCGATGGCTGCAATTGCCGCTCAACCCGAACGGCCGGCCGAATTCCGACGTGCTGCGCCCGTGGATGAACGGAATGGACGTGACCCGCCGGCCGGCGGACAAGTGGATCATCGATTTCGGTTGGGAAATGGGCGAACGCGAGGCGGCCCTTTACGAGGCGCCGTTCGCCTATTGCCTCGCCACCGTCAAACCCGAGCGCGAGAAAAATCGCCGCCAGGCGTACCGCCGCTTCTGGTGGCGCCATGTCGAACCGCGCCCCGGCATGTGGCGGGCGTTGGAAGGGCAAGAGCGTTATATCGCGACGCCTACCGTTGCCAAGCATCGCGTATTTTGCTGGACCGGCAGAAGAACCTGCCCGGACCATCAGTTGATTGTCATTGCTCGCAGCGACGATACAATTTTCGGAATTCTTCAAAGCCGTCTTCACGAGGCCTGGGCGCTGCGGTTGGGCACGAGCCTTGAGGACCGGCCTCGCTACACGCCCTCTACAACTTTCGAAACTTTTACCTTTCCCAAAGGGCTGGCCCCGAACGTTCCGGCAGCCGAGTACGCCGACGACCCGCGTGCCGTCGCGATCGCCGAGGCGGCGCGGCGGCTCGACGAACTGCGCGGGGCGTGGCTGAACCCGCCCGATCTGGTGGAGCGCGTGCCGGAGGTCGTGCCGGGCTATCCCGACCGCATCGTCCCGAAGAATCCGCAGGCCGCCGCCCAACTCAAGAAACGCACGCTGACCAATCTCTACAACGAGCGGCCGGCCTGGCTCGACAACGCGCATCGCGACCTCGACGCGGCGGTCGCCGCCGCCTATGGCTGGCCGGCGGACATTTCCGAGGAGGACATGCTGTCGCGCCTGCTCGCGCTCAATCTCGAACGCGCGGCTCAGGCGGGAGCATCGGAGAGAAGCGCGACGCCCTCGGCGCGGGCCGCCTCGACAAGCGCGCGGTCCAAGGTCGCGAGCGGCAGCCGCTCTCTCGCCGCCAGTTCGAGATAGGCGGCGTCGTAGACGGTCAGGCGAAGCCGGCGGGCGAGCGCCAGGACCCGGCCTTCGTCGGGCGCTGGGTCCATCGTGATCGCCAGTCGCGACAGATCCTGCAAGAACCGCACGGTTTCGTGTTCGCTCAGCCGTCCGCGCCGCTCCGCCATGATGAGGCCGTTGCGGACCTCGAACCACCAGAGGCTCGGCGCATAGGCTCGATCGCTGTCCAGCAGCCGTCGCACCCGAGTTGCCGTCGGATGCCGCTCGTCGAACGCCCATGCATGGACAATCGATGCGTCGAGAACAAACGGCATCAGTATTTGTGGCCCTCATGGCGGAGCGACAGAATTTCCTCCACTGTCATCGGGCCGTACCGTTCCCTGATCTGTTTGCCCAGCGCCTCGAGGTCGGCGATCGCCGCGTCGATCTCCTCCTGCCGCCGCCGGGGCTCCGGAACGACGCGGGCGATGCGGCGGCCGCGGCGGCGGATCACGATCGTCTCGCCGCGTTCCACCTCGTCGAGAAGGCTCGACAGTTTGGTCTTCGCCTCGGAGGCATCGACTTCCCGCATGACGCGCACCGCTCCTGATTTCCTGCCGTAAGCTTACCACAACGCGGCGCCGGCTTCCCGGCCGCGCGCGGCATCGCTAAGATCGTCCCGTCACGAGATCCCCACCAACGAGGAGGAAATTCCGATGGCCATCTCGATGTATCACGCCTCGGTGCCGGTGTTCCTGCAGCTCTTGGGCGGCGTCAAGGGCACCTTGGAGAAGGCCGAGGCGCAGGCGGGCGGGAAGAAATGGGACGAGAACGTGCTCCTCAACTGGCGGCTCTATCCCGACATGTTCACCTTCGAGCGGCAGATCCGGCAGGCGAGCGTGCATGCGCTCGGCGCCGGGCGGGCGGCCGGCGCCGATCTGCCGAAATTGCCCGACCTCGACAACAATCTCGCCGAGATGAAGGCGCGCGTCGACAAGACGATCGATTTCCTGAAGTCGCTGTCGCCCTCGCAGCTCGACGGTCGCGAGGACGCGCAGGTGGCGATCACCGCCGGCGGCCAGCCGCGCAATTTCCGGGCGCAGGTCTACCTCTATCATTTCGCCATGCCGAATTTTTATTTCCACGTGACGACGGCCTACAACATCCTGCGCAGCCTCGGCATCGAGATCGGCAAGCGCGACTTCATGGGCCAGATGCCGTCGTAACGGCACCCCTCACCCCGGCCCTCTCCCCGCCCGCCACGGCGGGGAGAGGGAGATTTCCTTCAGCACAAATTCTTCAGCACCGCCGCGACGATCGGCATGCCGATCTGGCCGGGCGAGGTCATGATCGATTCCGGGTGGAACTGCACTGCCGCGATCGGCAGGTCGCGGTGCTCGATCGCCATGACGATGCCGTCCTCGGTCTCGGCCGCGACCCGCAGCACCGGCGGCAACGCGCTCCTGCGCGCATAGAGCGAGTGATAGCGCCCGACCGTGAAGGAGGGCGGCAGGCCGGCGAGGAGGCGGGTGTCGAGCAGCTTCACGAGCGAAGCTTTGCCGTGCGCCGGGCGGTCGAGCACGTCGAGCGCGCCGCCGAAATATTCGACGATCCCCTGAAGGCCAAGGCAGACGCCGAAGGTCGGGATGCGCTGTCTTTCGAGAAGCGCCAGGGTCTCGCTCATCGCGAAATCCTGCGGCCGGCCGGGCCCCGGCGACAGCACGACGAGGCCGGGCCGGCGCCCCTCTCTCAGCGCCTCGCGCGCGAGCGCGGCGCGCATCGTCAGGGCTTCGGCGCCCGCCGCGCGGAAATAGAGCGCGAGGGTGTGCACGAAGGAATCCTCGTGATCGACGAGCAGCAGCTCGCGGCGAGGGGCCGCGGCGGCGCGCGCCGGGACCGCCGCCGGCGCCTCGCGGGGCCCGCGGATCGCCGACAGCATCGCCGCCGCTTTGAGCCGGCATTCCGCCTCCTCGGCTTGCGCGTCGCTGTCGTAGAGCAAGGTCGCGCCGGCCCGCACTTCGCCCATCCCGTCCTGCATGCGGATCGTGCGCAGGGTGAGGCCCGTATTCATGTTGCCGTCGAACGTGACGCGGCCGATCGCGCCGCCGTACCAGCGCCGCGCCGAGCGCTCGACCGCCTCGACGTGGCGGATCGCCCAGAGTTTCGGCGCGCCGGTCACGGTAACCGCCCAGGCGTGGCTGAGGAAGCCGTCGAGCGCGTCGAATTCGGGGCGCAAGGCGCCCTCGACGTGATCGACGGTGTGGATGAGGCGCGAATACATCTCGATCTGGCGGCGGCCGATGACCCGGACGCTGCCCGGCTCGCAGACGCGCGCCTTGTCGTTGCGGTCGACATCGGTGCACATCGTCAGCTCGGATTCGTCCTTCGCCGAATTCAAGAGCTCGCGGATGCGCTCCGAATCCTCGATCGCGTCCTTGCCGCGCGCGATCGTGCCGCTGATGGGACACGTCTCGATGCGCCGGCCTTCGACGCGGACATACATCTCGGGCGAGGCGGCGACGAGGAATTCGCCCTGGCCGAGGTTGATGAGCGCCCCGTAGGGGGCGGGGTTGGCGGCGCGCAGCCGGCGGAAGACGGTGCTCGGCGGCTCGGCGACGGGTTCATGGAAGAGCTGCCCCAGCACCACCTCGAAGAGGTCGCCCCGCTTGAACGCCTCGCGCGCCCGCTCGACGGTCGCGGCATATTCGCCGGGCCTGTGGTCGCAGCCGCCGGCCGGGGCGCCGGTAGCGGCGGTGCCGCGATAGAGATCGGCCGGGGTCGCGCGCGAGAGGCCCTCGGTCGAAAGGCCCGCCGCCGCGAAGTCGTAGCGGTGCCGCCGCGCCTCCCCCTTCAGATGATCGACGACGAGGATGTCGTCCGGCAGATAGAGGACGAGGTCGCGCCCGTCCGCCGGCCGCGGCAGGCGAAGCTGCATCGGCTCGAACTGGAAGACGAGGTCGTAGCCGAAGGCGCCGTAGAAGCCGAGATGGGTGTCCTCGGGGCTCCGGAAGAGGTCGATGAGGCTGCGCAGAAGCGAAAAGACCGAGGGCTGGCGGCTGCGCAGCTCTTCCGGAAAGCGGCCCTCGCCGGGGCGCACGCGGCCGGCGATGCGGCCCGCATCGGCGGCGAGGATCTCGGCTGCCGCGAGGCCTTCGACGGCGGGCAACAGTGCCGCCACCAGCACCCCGCCGCGCTCGTTGAGCGCCGCGAGGGTGAAGTCGTGGCCGCGCGCCGACAGGACGAGCGGCGGATCGACAAAGCCCATGTCCCAGCGCGTGTAGCGCCCGGGGAAATCGAAACTCGACGAGAAGAGGACGCCGCGCTGCCGGTCGAGCGCGTCGATCAGCGGCTCGCCGGCCTCTTCGTACGGCACCGGGGCGATCTCGCGGCGGATGCGGACGCCGCCCATCGTGCTATATTCGGTCGATTGCATGGGACCTCCTCGTCCATCGGGAGATCCGGCCGGCATCGCCGTCAATGACAAAGGCCGCCCGGAACCCCGCGGCGGCCTCGATTGAAAACGGAATCAGCGGCCGCCCGTGCTAGACGGGCCACCACCAGCGCGATGCATGACAGAACGAGAACATGGATATACTTTAGCATTGGTTTGCAGCCGGCGCAACCTCTCGGTCGATGGATCGTAGGTTTCATCATGGCACGAATCCATACCCGTCTCCGGGTCGATTCCGATCACCGGATTTCCGGCATTGCGCCTCCTGATGTGCCGCCCGGCGAACACCAGGCAACGATCATCCTACGGCCGCGCGAGCGGCCAAGGAAGAAATTGAACATCAAGGATTTGCCGAGCCACGATCTCGGCCCCTGGCCCGAAGCGCTGAGCCTGCGTCGCGAGGATATCTACGACGAAGACGGTCGTTGACTTTCCTCGACACGAATT
>DASYYD010000424.1:0-9673 GCA_035934195.1 Allostellaceae bacterium
AGGGCGGCTTCTACCTCGGCGGCAGCGTCTTCGACGAGGTGAAGCCCGACAGGCGCATCTATAAGGAGGAGATCTTCGGCCCCGTGCTGTCGGTCGTGCGCACGCCCGGTTTCGAGGACGCAGTGAAGCTCGTCAACGAGCACGAATACGGCAACGGCGTCGCTATCTTCACCCGCGACGGCGACGCGGCGCGCGAATTTACCAGCCGCATCCAGATCGGCATGGTCGGCATCAACGTGCCGATCCCGGTGCCGATGGCCTTCCACAGCTTCGGCGGCTGGAAGCGCTCGCTCTTCGGCGACATGGCGGTGCACGGCATGGAGGGGGTGCGCTTCTACACGCGCCTGAAGACCGTGACCGCGCGCTGGCCGACCGGCATCCGCGCCGGCGCCGAGTACATGATGCCGACGATGCGGTGAGGGGATTACGGTGACAGGGGATTACGGTGACGGATTACGGTGACAGTTCACTTGACTCCGATCGGGTGCATCCCGCTGTGTTCAAAATTCGGATTTGGTGAACTGTCACCGTAATCTTGTCACCGTAATCTGCCGCACCCTGGTACGAGACGCCGAACATCTACCCGTGCACGATCCGCGACTTTGTCGCGCTGTGCGACGAGATCGGGATCGGGATCGAGAAGAGCCTCGCCCTCGACCGGCACGGGCTGCCGTTTTCGCTCGATCCGCGCGGCAGCCTCGCCAACCTCTTGGCCGAGCAGGGCGTCTTCGTGCTGTCCGGCGCGGCGAAGCTGGATGAATTTCCAGCCAAATCAGGTGGCCAAGCTAAAGAGGTCGTCATGCCCGGCCTTATGCCGGGCATCTACGCCTTTTCCGGGGCCGATGACGCCCGTTTCCGGCGCGTGGATGGCCGGGTCAAGCCCGGCCAAGACGAAAAAGAGATTGGCTCGCCTTAT
Source organism: Allostellaceae bacterium (assembly GCA_035934195.1). Lineage (GTDB taxonomy): Bacteria > Pseudomonadota > Alphaproteobacteria > ATCC43930 > CGMCC-115725 > AP-15. The sequence continues at coordinate 917 of DASYYD010000424.1, forward strand.
CTGAAATCCGCGCTAGCCGCCCCGGCCGAGCCAGAGGGCAAGGCGGCGCGCCGCTTCGTCGATTTCTTCGCTCGATCCGGCATAGGAAAAGCGCACCCAGCCGCCGCCGTGCAGCGGGTCGAAATCGAGGCCCGGGGTCGCGGCGACGCCGGCTTCGGCGAGGAGGCGGCGGCACCATTCCGTGCTGTCGCGGGTGCGCGCCGAGATGTCGAGGTAGAGATAGAACGCGCCCTCGGCCGGCGCGAAGCGGTCGAGGCCGGCCCGGGCGAAGGTCTCGATCAGGCGGTCGCGGTTCCGCCGGTAGCGCGCGACATGGCCGTCGAGCTCGCCGCGGCATTGGAAGACCGGCAGCGCGGCGAGCTGCGAGAGGGCCGGCGGCGAGATGTAGAGGTTTTGCGCCAGGCACTTGACCGAGCGCGCGAGATCGGGCGGCACCACCATCCAGCCGAGCCGCCAGCCGGTCATGCTGTAGTATTTCGAGAAGGAATTGACGACGATCGCCTCGCGGCCGAAGGCGCGCGCGCTCGCGGCCCTGCCCTCGTACTCTATGCCGTGATAGATCTCGTCCGAGACGAGGCGGATCTCGCGCTCGCGGCAGAAGCGGGCGAGCGCGGCGAGATCGGCGGCGGCGATCATCGTCCCCGTCGGGTTGGCGGGGCTGGCGACGACGAGCCCTTGAAGCGGCCCCGCCGCCGCGACCAGTTCCGGCGTCGGCTGATAATGCGAATTGGCGCCGACCTCGATCGGCACCGGCTCGAGGCCGAGCGCGGAGAGGATGTTGCGGTAGGCCGGATATCCCGGCACTGCGAGCCCGACCCGGTCGCCCGCCTCGAAGGCGGCGAGAAAGCCCAAGAGAAACCCAGCCGAGGAGCCGGTCGTGACGGCGATTTCGGCCGCATCGACGGCGAGCCCGTATTGCGCCCGGTAATTGTCGGCGATGGCGCGGCGCAGCGGCATGATGCCGAGTGCGTCGGTGTAGCCGATGCGCTCTTCGCCCAGCGCCCGGCCCGCCGCCTCCAGCACCGCCGGCGGCGCCGGGCTGCCGGGCTGGCCGACCTCGAGATGCACGATGTTCTCGCCCCGCGCCTCGCGCTCGACGGCCTCGCGCAGCACGTCCATCGCGATGAAGGGCGGCACCAGGCCGCGGCGGGAGGCACGCAAGCTCATCGGCATTCTCGGGTCGGGTTGCGCCGGGCGCATCCTCCGCGATGGGGTTGCCCTTGGCGAGAGGCATTCGCTATGAGAGGCGGGAAGAGCCGCGAAAGGAATGAGAAAGCAATGTCCGACCCGACGCCGGTGCGCCTTCTCGGCATGTCCGGCAGCCTGCGCGCGGGCTCCTATTCGAACGCGGTTCTGGAGACCCTGCGGGAGCGCTTTGCCGGGCGGGCGGATTTGCGGATCTACGGGCTCGCGCCGATCCCGCCTTACAATCAGGATCGCGAGGGCGAGCGGCGGCCGCCGGAGGTCAAGGCGCTGCTCGCCGCGATCGCGCAGGCCGACGGCCTCGTCCTGTGCGCCCCCGAATTCAACCACAGCATCCCGGGCGTTCTCAAAAACGCGCTCGATTGGGCCTCGCGCCCGGCCTTCGCCTCGGTGATGGCGTATAAGCCGGTCGCCATCATGACGACCTCGCACGGGCCCTTGGGCGGTGCGCGCTGCCTCGAACACCTGCACACGGCGCTCGATTCGATGCTGTCGCGCGTCACGGTCGCGCGCGACGTGATGATCACCGGCGCGGCAAGCAAGATCCGCGACGGCAGGCTCGTCGACGAAGCTTCGCTCGGCTTTGCCGGCGCCGCCGTCGAGGCGCTTCTCGCCGAGATCCCGCTGTGGCGGCAGCTCGACGCCGAGAGGAGCCGCAGGTAGCCGATGGCGAAGAGCGACGACCCTATCCTGAGCGAGATCGACCGGCGCGGCGTCGCCTCGGTGACGCTCAACCGGCCCGCCGTCAACAACGCCTATGACGACAGGCTGATCGACGGGCTGATCGCGACATTCGCGCGGCTCGGCCGCGACGCGGGGCTGCGCGTCGCCGTATTGCGCGGCGCCGGGCGGCATTTCCAGGCCGGCGCCGACCTCGCCTTCCTCGCCCGGCTGGCGCGAGTGACGCCGCAAGAAAACCTCGATTTCTCGCGCCGCACCTTTGCCGCGATCGCCGGCCTCGAGGATTTCCCGCGCCCGACCGTGGCGCTGATCCATGGCGCCTGCATCGGCGGCGGCGTCGGCATCGCGGCGGCCTGCGACATCGCGATCGCCGCCGAGGACGCGGTCTTCGCGATCAGCGAGGTGCGCTGGGGCATCACCGCGGCGCCGATCATCCCGCTGCTCGCCCGCCGTCTGGGGCCGCGCGCGCTCGGCCGCTACGCGCTTACGGGCGAACGATTCGATGCGGCGCAAGCGCTCACAATCGGCCTCGTGCACGAGGTGGTGCCGGCCGCCGGGCTCGCCGCCGCCGGCGAGCGCATCGTCGCCGAGATCCTGAGGGCGGCGCCGGAGGCGGCGGCGATGACGAAGCGGCTCCTCGCCGAGGCGGCCGCGACGCCCGACGGCCGCGCCTTCGCCGAGCGCATCGTTCAGGAGGCCGCCCTTCGCCGCCGCCTTCCCGAAGCCGCAGAGGGCCTCGCGAGCTTCGCCGAAAAGCGCCAGCCGCGCTGGAGCGGGGAATAGCGCGAGCGGCCCAAAACCCGGGGTCGTTCCGCGGCCTCGCGCGGTCGGGCGGCCCGCAATCCTATGGGGACGGCCGCTCACCTGCTAGGATGCGGCAGTTGGGATCAGGCGGTGAGCGATGGATTTCGACCTCAATGACGAGCAGCGGCTCTTGCAGGAGAGCCTCGAACGCCTCGTCGCCGACCGCTACCAGTTCGAGCGCCGCAAGACCTACGCTCAGAGCCCCGAGGGCTGGAGCCGCGAGGTCTGGGCGCAACATGCCGAACTCGGCCTCTTGGGCCTGCCCTTCGCCGAGGAATATGGCGGCACCGCCGGCGGCCCGGTCGAGACAATGATCGCGATGGAAGCCTTCGGGCGGGCGCTCGCGCTCGAGCCCTATTTCGCGACCGTCGTGCTCGGCGGCGGCTTTCTGCGGCACGGCGGCGGGCCCGAGCAGAAGGCGGCGCTGCTCCCCGAGATCGCCGCCGGCAAGCTCACCCTCGCCTTCGCCGCGACCGAGCGGCATTCGCGCTATGACCTCGCCGACGTCGCGACGCGCGCCCGGCGCGACGGCGCCGCCTGGGTGCTCGACGGCGAGAAGGGGGTCGTGCTGCACGGCGACAGCGCCGACAAGCTCCTCGTCACCGCGCGCTTGGGCGGCGGCCAACGCGAGCGCGACGGCATCGGCCTCTTCCTCGTCGATGCCGGGCAGCCCGGCGTGACGCGGCGCGGCTACCCGACGCAGGACGGGCTGCGCGCCGCCGAGGTCACCCTTGCCGGGGTCAGGGTCGGGCCGGAGGGCGTCATCGGCGAGCCGGGCGCGGCGCTGCCGCTCGTCGAGCGCGTCGCCGACGAAGCGATCGCCGCGCTCTGCGCCGAGGCGGTCGGCGCGATGGCGGCGATGCACGAGCTGACCGTCGAATATTTGAAGACGCGCCGCCAGTTCGGCCGCGAGATCGGCAAATTCCAGGTGTTGCAGCACCGCGCCGTCGAGATGCTGATCGCGCTCGAACAGGCGCGCAGCATGGCGATGTACGCGACGATGATGGCCGCCGCCGAGGATCCGGCGGAGCGCGGCGCCGCGATGTCGGCCGCCAAGGTGCAGATCGGCCGGTCGGGGCGCTTTGTCGGGCAGCAGGCGGTCCAGCTGCACGGCGGCATCGGCATGACGATGGAGTACAAGGTCGGGCATTACTTCAAGCGCGTGACGATGATCGATCAGCTCTTCGGCGACGCCGACCACCACCTGCGCCGGCTGGCCCGCCCGGGCAGCCCGCCGATCGCCGCGTGAGGCGCGGCTTTCGTCCGCGGCCTTGCCTTGCCGCGCCGCGGCGATCACTATGAATACTCGCGATCTACTCTTTGGCCCTGTGTCCGATGATCATCACCTGCCCCGCCTGCCGCACCCGCTTCAACGTTGACGCGCGGCAGTTGGACGGGCCTGCCGGCCGCGACGTGCGCTGCGCGAATTGCGGCCATGGCTGGCATCAGGCGCCGGAATTGCGCGGCGAGCCGCCGGCGCCGCCCGAGCCGGCGGGCCCGCGGGTCGAGCCGGTGATCGGCGTGCCGGCGATCGAGGGGCCGCGCATCGATCCGTCGATCCGTCCGGCGCCGCCGCCGGAGCCGCCCCGCCGGCGCGGCGGCTGGGGCGCGGCCGGCTCGATCGCGCTGCTGCTGATCCTCGCCGCCGCCGCCTTTCTCGCGATCGCGGCGCGGCAGCGGGTGGTCGCGCTGTGGCCGCCGGCGGCGCACCTCTACGGCGCCATCGGCTGGCCCGTCGAGCCCGCCGGCAGCGGCCTCGAGATCAGCCGGATCGTGCCCTCGCGCACCGCGCACGGCCTCGTCATCGAAGGCGAGGTAACAAACATCAGCCGGCTGCCGCACCGCGTGCCGCGGCTCAAGGTGGCCTTGCGCGACGCCGGCGAGAAGGAGGTCACCTCGAAGATCATCGCGCCGCCGAAGCCGGAACTGTTGCCGGGCGAGGTCGAGCACTTCGAGACGCCCTTCGCCAACCCGCCCGAGGCGGCGACCGGCGTCGTCGTGACCTTCGCGCCGAGCTGACCGCCGCGAGGCCGCCGGCGATGGCCAAAAAGGAGCCGCAGCGGCGCTATTCGGCAAACCTTCAGGGCGAGATCGACGGCGCGGCGCTCTACCGCACCCTCGCCGAAGCCGAGAAGGACCCGCGCCTCTCGACCGTCTACCGTCGGCTCGCCTCGGTCGAGGAGGCGCATGCCGAATTCTGGAAGACCCGGATCCGCGCCCTCGACCAGCGTGTGCCCATCCTGCGCCCGGGTTTTCGGACGCGCGCGCTGGGCTGGCTGGCGCGCCGTTTCGGCCCCGCTTTCGTGCTGCCGACGCTCGACACGCTCGAGCACATGGACAGCGGCGCCTACGACGCGCAACCGGAGGCGGTCGCCGGCGGGCTGCCGGCGGCCGAGCGGTCGCATGCCCGCATCCTCGCCGCGGTGGCGGCGAGCGCGCCGGGGGCGCTCGGCGGGCCGGCGTTGGCGCGGCTCGAAGGCCGGCACCGCGGCATGGGCGGCAATGCGCTGCGCGCCGCGGTGCTCGGCGCCAATGACGGGCTCGTCTCCAATCTGAGCCTCGTCATGGGCGTCGCGGGAGCTTCCCTGGCGCCGCGCACGATCCTGATCACCGGCCTCGCCGGGCTCGTCGCCGGCGCCTCGTCGATGGCGCTCGGCGAGTGGCTGTCGGTCAACACGGCGCGCGAATCATACCAACAGCAGATCGCCACCGAGGCCGAGGAGCTGGAAGAGGTCCCCGACGAGGAAAAGGCGGAGCTGGCCCTCATCTATCAGGCGAAGGGGCTCCCCGAGGCGGAGGCGAAGGCGCTCGCCGAGCGGCTGATCGCCAACCATAATACGGCGCTCGATACGCTGGTGCGCGAGGAGCTGGGGATCGACCCGCAGGAGCTGGGCGGCTCGGCCTGGAAGGCGGGCGCCGTCTCGTTCCTCCTGTTCGCGGCCGGGGCGATCTTTCCGGTGGCGCCCTATTTCGCGCTCGGCGGCCTTGCCGCGGCGGCCGCGAGCCTCTGCGCGAGCGGTGTGGCGCTCCTCCTCATCGGCGGCGGGACGGCGCTGTTCAGCGGCCGCGGGGTCGCCTTCTCGGCGCTGCGGCAGCTCCTCGTCGGGGCCGCCGCGGCCGGCATCACCTACGGCATCGGGCGCCTCGTCGGCGCCGCCTTCAGCGGCTGACGCCCTTGCGGGCGAGAAATTCGGCGTGCGCCAGCTCGCGGTGCAATTCGAGCCGCTGCGCCACCGTCAACGGGCCGCGGCCGCCGACGAAGCGCCGGCCGCCGATCAGATGCGTGCCGTTGCCCGCGACATGGATGCCGTTGCCGTCGATCCGGTAATAGCGGTCGCCGAGCAGGAGGTGCGTGAGGCCGCCGGTGTCGAGCGTCCAGTTGCGCACCGGCCCGCTATCGAGATGGATGAAGCGCGAGCGCGGATACCACCCGACGCCGCCGCGCTTCATCGCCCGCGCCGTGGTCATCGCCTCCTCGAGCCGCGCCGGCAGATAGATGTCGAGCGCGCGCCCGTACATGTGCTGGCTGTTCTCGGCGACGCCGAACATCGTGCGCGCCAGCATCGCGTTCGTCGCCGGCGTCCGATAGGCCGAGAGGACCGTCGCCTTCGTCTCGCCGACGGCGCTCAAGACCGCGGCGAGAAAGTCGATGACGCCGACATCCATCTTCGTCTCGGAGCCGGAGTGGAAGTCGCGCAGAAACGAGTCGAGGTCGGTCATCGCCGAGGCGATCGGCCCGCCGGCGTCGCGGTTGGGGACGGCGAAGCGCTCCCCGGTATGGGCGTTGAGCAGGCTGATGCGGGCGGGCTCGCTCGCAGCCGGCATGGCGAAAGCCGCCGCGGGTTGCCCCACGACGCCGGCGATCAAGGCAAGAAACAACCGTCTATCCATCGGCATTTGGGCCCTGGCTCAAAAGTGCTTCAACCCGTCGTCCCGACGAAGGCCGGGACCCAGGATCGCTTATAGATACCGGCTTTCGCCGGCATGACAAGGACGCCGGGACGTCAAAACCGTTCGAGCAGCCGGTTGATATAATCGAGCTCGAGCTGGGGGCGCCGGCGCTCGCCGGCGCGCTGGCGCAGTTCTTCCATGATCTTGCGCGCCTCGTGCATGCGCGCGCGGCCGGGGATGCGGACATCGCCTTCGTCATAGCCGCCTTGCCCCGAGAGCGGGCGGCCGAGCGGGTCGCGCGAGAACGCACCGGGCCGCTCGCCGGCGGCGTCTTCCGGGGAGCCGGCGGGATTGCCCCAGCCGGCGCCGAACTGGCGCTGCATCGCCTGGGCGAATTTGCGCGCCGCCTGCTGCAGCTGGTCGAGCGCCTCGGTCTGCGGCGCGATCGCCGCGCTCGGCGCGGCGTTCCGCAAGGCGCCGGTCGCCCGGCCCATGGCGCGCTCGGCGCGGCCGAACGGCGCCGGGATCTCGCCCATGCCCTGCCCGAGCCGGCGCATCATGTCGCCGAGCTTGCGGCGCAGCGCATCCTGCTGGCCGGCGGCCTCGCTCAGCTGGCGCGCGAAGTCCTGCGCCGCGCCCGGCGTCCGGCCCTGCTGTCCCGGTTGGCCGGTCGGCGCCTGTTGCCCCTGTTGCGCGGCGCGAAAGCTCTGTTCGAGAAGCTGCTGCTGCCGCCGCATCAAATCGCGCATGTCGCGCATCGTCTGCTGCGCGCTGCGCGCCGCCTGCTGCTGCGCTCGGGTCGGCCGCCCGAGGCGCAGATTCTCGATGATGTTCTGCAATTCCGACAACAGCCGCTGCGCCGCCTCGCGGTCGCCGTTCTGGGCGAGCCGGCGCGCCTGGTCGAGCAGGCGCTGGAGTTCGCGGCTGGAGATCGTCCGATTGGGCTCGAACGGCGGCGAAGCCTGGTTCGGACGCCGCGCGAGGTCCTGCGCGAGGGCGCCGAGATAGCTGTCGAGCGCCTGCCGCAGCTGCCGCATCAGCCGGTCGATCTCGGCGGTGGGGGCGTTGCGCGCCAGCGCCTGCTGCAGCTGCTGCTGCAGGCGCCGCAAATCGCTCTCGGCCAGCGCCAGCCCGCCAGCCTCGATGCGCAGCGCGGTATCCCATAAGAGGCGCAACACCTCGGCCGTGGCCGCCGCGCTCCGCTGCGCCCGCAACTCGGCCGCGGCGACGCGCAACGAGAGAAACACCACCGCGTCGTCGTGGTAGAGCTTCGTCTGGTCGCGCAGATCGCCGAGAATCTCGGCCACCGCCTCGCGCGAGCCAGGGTCGGTCACCAGCTCCTTGCGCTGGTCGATGACGGCGCGCGCCACCGGGTTGTGAAAATGGCGCTCCGGCAGCCTCATGCGAATGGCCGAACTCTCGCCCGTCTGGCCGATCGCGTCCTTGGCGAGGAGCCGGATCTCGACCGGCAGACCGGCCCAGGGGTGTGCCGACAGATCGTTGTAGGTGCTCGCCTTCGCCTCTTTGAGGTTGAGCCCGGGCATCGCCAGCGGCAGCCGGATCTCCTCGCCCTTTTTGCCGCCCAAACGGCGGATCACCGCCTCGACCGCCGCGACGCCGTAATCGTCGCTCGCCCGGTAATCGAGCCGCAGCGCCGCCTGCGGCGTTGCCTCGGGCGGCCGCGCGAACTCGATCCGCGGCGGCAGATCCGGAACGATCCGTATCGGCCAGCTGCCGATGAGCGCGCCCTGTTGCGAGACGGCGAGGCTGGTGGCTTTGGTCAGCGTCGCGCCGGCCTGGAAATTCGCCTTGTCGAGGGCGGTGAATTTGCTGGCGAGGCCGTCGATCACCAGACGCGGCACGCCGTTGCCGCCATGCACCTGCGCCAGCAGCTTGCTGCCGGCCGGGATCGCGACCACGCCTTTCCGCAGCGGCCGCAGGAATTTCGGCGGCAGCCCGGTGTAATCGGGCGGCGTCACCCAGATGTCGAGGCTCGCGGCGGCCGCCGGCGGGCCGCCGGAGAAGCCGGGGCTGAGCGCGTGCAAGAGCCGCTCGCGCCACTCGCCGCCGGCATCGATGGCGCCGAGCAGCAAGAGGATCGCCAGCACCGCGCGCAGCCCCCGCGGGTCGCGGCCGGCCAGCCCGGCGGCCGGCCAGCCGATGCGCAGCCGGCGCGCG
>DASYYD010000448.1:0-33185 GCA_035934195.1 Allostellaceae bacterium
GATGGCGTGCGCGAATTTGCAGAAGGGCGAGGCGATCAGCACCTGCCGCTCTTCCTGGAAGGCGCCCATGCCGCCGCGATAGGTCTCCGAGGCGCCGCCGATCAGGATCATCGGCCAGCAATTCTGCTGCGCGTTGGCGAGGCCCGCGAGCCCATGCACGACGCCCGGCCCCGTCACCACGATGCAGGCGCCGGGGCGGCCCGTCAGGTACCCGTAGGCCTGCGCCGCGTAGGAGGCGGCCTGCTCGTTGCGCATGCCGACATAGGCGACGCCCTCCTTCTGCGCCGCGGCGGCGATCGGGCCGACGGGGAACCCGACGACGCCGAACAAATGGTTGATGCCCTGCTGTTTCAGGCTCCTGGCGATCAGGGTGGCGCCGTCGATCTCGCTCATCTCTTCTTCTCCCGTCTCTCTAGGGGTGGGCCCTGCGGCCGCAAGCGTCTCGACGCCAAGGATTCCCGATTTGGCCCCGGACGGGAAGGATTATCCGCTATGGCGACGCCCGCATCCGAACACGGCCGGGTTCGATTACGGAGAAATGCCCTGCCCAGTCCGCTCGAGCTGCGATGACACTCGCGAGCTGCCGCGCGGCCGGGAGGCTCCTCGGCGCCGGCACGCGCAGGAGGATCACGCCGAGGTGCGCGGATGCTCGCTCGTCATGCTCGCAACCTCATTGCTACCGCATCGTCGGCATCACGTATTCGGCCCCACGGATCGAGTCCGTGGGCTGCAGGCCCACGGCGCGCACGCCGGTCGGCCAGCGCGCGGTCACGGTTTTGAGGCGCGTGTAGAAGCGCACCCCCTCCATGCCGTGCACCGCCATGTCGCCGAAGAGCGAGCGCTTCCAGCCGCCGAAGCTGTGGAAGGCCATCGGCACCGGGATCGGCACGTTGATGCCGACCATGCCGATCCGGATGCGGCTGGTAAATTCGCGCGCCGCGTCGCCGTCGCGGGTGAAGATTGCGACGCCGTTGCCGTATTCGTGGTCGTTGACGAGCTTCACCGCGTCCTCGAAACCGGGCGTGCGCACGACCGACAGCACGGGGCCGAAGATCTCCTCCTTATAGATGCGCATGTCGGGCTTCACCGCGTCGAAGACGCTGCCGCCGAGGTCGAAGCCGTTGTCGTAACCCTGCGGCGGCTTGAAGCCGCGCCCGTCGACGACGAGCCTCGCACCTTCGCGCTCGCCCAGATCGATGTAGCCCTTCACCTTGTCGAGATGCGTCCGGGTGACGAGCGGGCCCATCTCCGTTTCCGGATCGGTGCCGGGGCCGATCTTGAGGGCGCGCACCCGCGGCAGGAGCTTGTCCATCAGCCTGTCGCCGACGCCGCCGACGGCGACCGCGACCGAGACCGCCATGCAGCGCTCGCCGGCCGAGCCGTAGGCGGCGCCCATCAGCGCGTCCGTCGCCTGGTCGAGATCGGCGTCGGGCATGACGACCATGTGGTTCTTGGCGCCGCCGAGCGCCTGCACGCGCTTTCCCTGCTGCGCCGCGGTCGCATAAATCCAGGAGGCGATCGCGGTCGAGCCGACGAAGCTGACGGCATCGACCTGCGGGTGCGCGAGGATCGCCTCGACCGCCGCCTTGTCGCCGTTGACGGTGTTGAAGACGCCGGGCGGCAGGCCAGCTTCGGAGAGCAACTCGGCGATGCGGATGCCGGCCGAGGGATCGCGCTCCGACGGCTTCAGGACGAAGGTGTTGCCGCAGGCGAGCGCGACGGGAAACATCCACATCGGCACCATCGCCGGGAAGTTGAAGGGCGTGATGCCGGCGCAGACGCCCAAGGGCTGGCGCAAGGACCAGCTGTCGATGCCGCGCCCGACCTGCTCCGTCACCTCGCCGCGCATCAGGTGCGGGATGCCGCAGGCGAATTCGACCACCTCCAGGCCGCGCGTCACCTCGCCCTTGGCGTCGGAGAGGACCTTGCCGTGCTCCTCGCTGACGAGCCGCGCCATGGCGTCGCTGTCGCGCTCCAACAATTCGCGGAACTTGAAGAGGATGCGGGCGCGCGAGAGCGGCGGGGTCGAGGCCCACCCAGGAAAGGCGGCGGCGGCGGATTTGACCGCCCTATCGACCTCGCCCGCGTCGGCGAAGGCGACGCGGCGGGCGACTTCGCCCGTCGCCGGATTGAACACCTCGCCCGAGCGCCCGCTCGCGCCCGCCTTGCGCTTGCCGTCGATGTAATGGCCCAGATCGGTCATCGGCTCGATCCCGCTCGCTCAATCGTCCAATGACCCTATCATAGGCGGGGCGCGATCCGGAGGCCACTCCATGTTCCTTGTCGGCAAGCTCGTCTGGGCGGTCATCGAGCCGGGCAATTTGCTGCTGCTGCTGCTGCTCGCGGGCGTGCTTCGGGGCTGGCGCAGCCGGCGGCGCGGCGGCGATTTTCTCGTTCGCCTCGCCGCGCTCGCTTTTCTCCTCCTCGCCGCGCTGCCGATCGGGCCGGCGCTGCTGTTGCCGCTCGAGGTGCGGTTTGCGCCGCCGCGGGAATTGCCGCGGCAGGTCGCCGGGATCGTCGTTCTCGGCGGCGCCGTCAGCCCCCGCCTATCGAAGAGCTATGGCGGGACCGTGTTCTCGGGTTCGCCGGCGCGGCTCTTGGCGGGGGTCGAGCTGGCGCGCCGCTATCCGCAGGCAAAGCTCGCGATCCTCGGCGGCGAGGGCAGCCTCGTGCCGATCGGCTATGCCGAGGCGGCGGCGAGCCTGCCGTTTCTGCTCGCCGAAGGGATCGCGCGCCGGCGCATCGTGCTCGAGGAAAAGTCGCGCAGCACGCACGAGAACGCGCGCTTCGGCAAACGCCTGTTGCAGCCGAAGCCGGCCGAGAACTGGATTGTCGTCACCTCGGCCTTTCACATGCCGCGCGCGGTCGGCTGCTTCCGCGCCGTCGGCTGGCCGGTCATTCCCTACCCGGTCGATTTCACGGTCGATCCGGGCACCGTTTGGCGGCCGGATTTCAGCCTGCTCGACGGCCTGACGACGAGCACGACCGCCGGCAAGGAGTGGGTCGGGCTCGCCGCCTATCGGATTTTCGGCTGGACCCGGGAACTGTTCCCGGGGCCGGCGGCCGCCGCTCCCCCCGGCGCGGCGGCGGCGCGAGGTCAGAGCCCGTGGAACGCGCTGAAGGCGGAGAGCGCCGTCCATGCGACAAACATCGTGACGCCCGTCCAATACACCCAGTGATACATGCCGATCCCCTGCGGATGTTCCCGATAGCGCGGCCAACGCGCGGCGCGGCGGCAAGTTCTCGCCTCGCTCCGTCATAGGCGGGAGCGCCGGCTTTCCTCCCCGCCCGGCACCCCGGCCTCGCCGCCCCGCGCCAGCTGATATCGCGGCCGGGGCGGGCCATGCCATAGGCACGGCGCGCTTTTACCCCTATTTGTCACAGCGAGCGCGAGGGACGCAGGATGTTCGAAATCGTCTTTCTCGGCACCGCCGCCGCCGTGCCGAGCGCCGATCGCGGCCTCTCCGCCCTCTTCGTCGGACGCGGCCCGGAGCGCTTTCTCGTCGATTGCGGCGAGGGGACGCAGCGCCAGCTGATGCGCGCCGGCCTCGGCTTTCGCGGCCTCGGGACGGTGCTCCTGACGCACGCCCATCTCGACCATCTGGGGGGCCTCATGGGGCTCGTCGCGACGCGCGCCCTGTTCGGCATAGACAAGGCGATCGAGATCCTCGGCAGCGCCGAGACGGTCGATTTCGCGAGGCAAGCGCTGGCGCTGACGGCGGGGCCTGAGGGCGAGGGCGCCGGCTACCGGCTGCGCGCCGTCGCGCCCGGCCCGGTGCTGGCGCGCCGCTTCTGGCGGTTGGAGGCGTTCGCGGTCGCGCATCGGGGGACGCAGAGCCTCGGCTTTCTCTTCGCCGAAGCGGACGCGCACTCGCTCTCGGCCGAGCGTCTCGACGCGCTCGGCGTCCCGGAAGGCCCCATGCGCAAGAGCCTGGCGCGCGGCAACAGCGTCGTGCTGGCGGACGGGCGGCAGGTCGGCCCGCAGATGGTGGCGGGGGCGGACAAGCCCGGCACGCGGCTGGCGATCGTCGGCGACACCGAGGAGACGGCCTCGCTCGTCCCCCATGTCGCGGGCGCCGACGCGCTCGTCATCGAGGCGACCTTTCTCGAACGCGATGCGCCGCTCGCCCGCGCGCGCGGCCACCTGACCGCGGCCGCGGCCGCCGGGCTCGCCAGGGAGGCGCAAGTCGGCGAACTCCTGTTGACGCACATCTCCGGCCGCTACAAGCCGGCCGAGATCGCCGCCGAGGCGGCGGCGATCTTCCCTCGGGTGCGCGTCGTCGCCGATTTCGACCGCGTCGCCGTCGGCCCCCGCCGGCCGGCCCGGCGGTAATCCGCGATGCCCGCTTCTCGGGCCCGATGGCCGGCAGCGATTTTCTGCGACATGGGACGAGGGGCCGTCGCGGGCAGCGGAACGTAACCCGGATCCTCTCCCCGCAAGCGGGCGCGCCTGCCGCTCAGGTCTCGTAGTTCGAGAACCGCACGGTCTGGGCGCGGGCGCGGTAGTCGGTCTTGACGTTGACGAGAGCGACCATGCCTTCCTCGACCTTCTTCTGGGCGCGCTCCAGGGCCGGGCGGATCTGTTCAGGCGCTTCGACATATTCGCCGTGGCAGCCGAGGGCCTCGGCCATCTTGTCGTAGCGCGTATAGCCGAGATAGCGGCCGGGTTTGGTGCCTTGCGGATCGGCGGTCCAGCCGCCGTTGAGGCTGATGACGCAGAGGAGCGGCAGGTTGTGCCTGACCGCCGTGTCGAGTTCGAGGCCGTTCTGCCCGAAGGAGCCGTCGCCGTGCAGGCAGATGACCTGGGTCCCCGGCTTTGCCGCCTTGGCGCCGATCGCGAAGGGGAGCCCGACGCCCATCGTGCCGAAGGGCCCCGAATTGAGCCGATGGCCGGGCGTGAAGGTCGGGATCGATTGCCGCCCGTAATTGAGGATCTCCTGCCCGTCGACGCAGAGGATCGCGTCGCGGCGCTGGAAGTTTTTGATCTCCTCGCAGAGGCGCAACGGGTGGATGTCGCCGTCGGTCGGGTAGTTGGCGCCGGGGCGGGTGCGTTTCGCCGCTTCGCCGTCCGCTAGGGTTTGGCGCCAGCCGGCAAGGCGCTCGGCCGTCTTGCCGTCGATCGCCTCGCACAATTGCGTCAGCACCGATTTGCAGTCGCCGACGACCGGGATATCGACGTTGCGCGCCGAGGTGCCGAGTTCTTCCGCGTCGATCTCGATGCGCGCGATCTTCGCGTCCGCATTGAAGCGCGGCGGCGCGGCGTGGGCGATCACATAGTTCATCCGCGTCCCGAGGATGATGATCAGGTCGGCGTCGCGGAACGCCGCCGAGCGCATCGAGAGGTACGAATAGGGGTGGTCGTCGGGGACGACGCCGCGGCCTTGCGGGGTCGTGTAGAAGGGGATGCCGCTTTTCTCGACAAATTCGCGCATCTCGTCCCAGGCCTGGCTCCACAGCACGCCGCTGCCCGAGCAGATGATCGGCCGCTCGGCGTTGCGGATCGCGTCGACGAGCGCGCCCACCGCCTTCGGCTCGGCATAGGGGCGCGGCTTGATGACGGGGCGCCCGAGATAGCTCCAGTCGACCTGCTCCTCCTTGAGCTTGGCGTAGAGCACGTCGCCCGGCATGTCGAGATAAACGGGGCCCGGCTTGCCGTTCAGCGCCTTCTGGAAGGCGAAGTTCAGCTGTTGCGGGATGCGCTTCAGATTGTGCACGCGGTCGGCGTATTTGACGCAGCCCTCGAGCGCCTTCACCTGGTCGATCTCCTGGAACACCTGGCGGCCGTACTGGCTGATCGGGGAGGAGCCGCCGATCGCGACGACCGGGCAGCAATCGATAAGGGCGTTGGCGAGGCCGGTGCCGAAGTTGAGGGTCGCGGGGCCGCTCGCCGCCATGCACACGCCCGGCCCCTGCGTCACCCGCGAATAGGCCTGCGCCATATAGGCGGCGGCCTGCTCGTGCCGCGTGTCGATGAGGCGGATGCCCTCCTTGATGCAGCAGAGTTCGGCGTCGAGCATCGGCCCGCCCATGATGAAGAACAGGTCCTTCACGCCCTGCGCCTTCAGGCACTTCGCGAGGATCTGGTAGCCGGTCAGTTCCGCCATCTCGAACGTCCTTTGCTGTCGCCCGCTGCCCCTCACCCACCCGCTGCGCGGGCCCCACCCTCTCCCCGCCAGCGGGGAGAGGGTCGGGGGGAGGGGCTGCCGCCGGTTACGGATGGACTCAGATCACGCCTTCCTGCCGCAGCGCCTCGACATCGCTCTCGTTCATGCCGAGCCATTCGCCGAAGACATCGGCGCTGTGCTGGCCCAACAGCGGCGCCGGCGCGAGCGTCGGCGGCTTACCGTCGAAGCGCACCGGCCAGCCCGGCATCTTGTAGGGCCCGGTCGGGTGCTGCATCGTCTGGATGATGCCGCGCCGCTCGAAGCTCGGCTCGTTCGACAATTCCATCGTGTCGAGCACCGCCCCCGCCGGCACGGCGGCCTCGCCGATGACCCGCATCGCTTCGTGCTTGTCGTGCCGGCGGGTGAAGGCGGCGACCATCTCGTCGACCTCGGCTCGGCGCTCGTAGCGCGCCGCCGGCGTGGCGTAGCGCTCGTCGCCGACCAGGTCCTCGCGGCCGATCACCTTCAACAGGCGCTCCCAATGGTCGCGCTGCCGGGCGAAGACATAGACGTAGTCGTTGGGGCCGCCGGGGGCGCACGGGAAGAGGCCGCTCGGCGCCACCGCCGAGCCGCTGCCCGAGCCGGTGCGGCCGGCCGCTTTGCCGGTCGTCGCCTGCACTTGCAGCGCGAAGCGGATGTAGTGCAGCATCGCGTCCTGCATCGCCAGCTGCAGCCGCCGGCCCTGGCCGGTGGCGCGGCGCTCGTAGAGGGCGCCGAGGACGCTGATCGCCATCAGCATGCCGGTGCCGGTGTCGCCCAGGGAGGGCCCCGGCTTGCAGGGCGGCCCGTCCGGCATGCCGGTGATGCTCATCGTGCCGCCGCAGGCCTGCGCGATCATGTCGAAGGCGAGGTTGTGCTCGTAGGGGCTGCCCTCGCCGAAGCCCTTCACCTGCGCGTAGACGATGCCCGGGTTGATGGCGCGGATCGCCTCGTAGCCGAGGCCGATGCGCTCGATCGTGCCGGGCGCCATGTTCTCGATGAAGACGTCGGCCTTTTTCGCCATCTCCCTGACGAGCGCGAGGCCGCGCTCGGATTTGAGGTTGACGGTGACCGATTTCTTGTTGGCGTCGAACTGGAAGAAATAAAAGGAGTCGGGGCCGCCTCTGGCGCCGGGAAACGAGGTGCGCCCCGGCTCGCCGCCTTTCGGGTTCTCCACCTTGACGACTTCGGCGCCGAGCCAGGCGAGCGCCTCGGTGCAGGAGGGCCCCGCCTCGAACTGCGTCAGATCGAGAACGCGGATGCCGTTGAGGCAGCTGAGCGGCGCGCTCGGTTCGTCCATGGTTTCCTCCTGTTGACGCGCGGTGCCTGCACGATAGCGCAGCACCTCGGGCCGCGGAAACCGCCATTTCGGTTGCCGCCCATGCGTTCGCAGAGGAGCGCCGTCGCGCGCGGACGAAGCGGCTACCCGCCTTCCGTCACCCGGCCCAGGCGAAGGGTGCGAAATGGCCGTTCTTCGTGCCGCTCGCGTCGTCCCAGTCGATGCCGAAGGCGTGGAACCGGCTGTGCCCCGCTTTCGCCAACGCGACACGCGGATTGGCCGGATGGCAGGTGTTGTCGAGATAGATGGGCTCGCCCGGGCGGGCCGGGCCGGGCGTGCCCTCGCAGGCCTGGTCCACCAGTTCGCCGGCCTTGACCGAGACTTTCATGCCGTCCTTGCGGAAGAGGATCGGCCGCTTCTCGATGCCGGCGATCTTCGCGACGAGCGGGGCCAGCCCCGCCATCGGGCCGCCGGCCGCGCCCGCGGCGATGGCGCCGATCGCTTCTGTCTGCGCCGTGCTCGCGCGCTCGTCGACGACGAGCCCGACGGTGATGCCGCCCTCCGCCATCACCCCGGGCGAATGCAGCAGCACGACGAAGGCGAGCCCGTCGAGCCGCGTGCCGTCCTTTTCTCCTGCCTCGATCTGAAACGCGAAGGCCGCCTTGCAGTCGCCTTCCGTCGGCGTCGCGGTCAGGTTCGAGCCGAGGCAAGGGCAAACATAGGTGCAGTTACATGTTTCCATGTATTGGCCCTGAATCTGCCAGCTCATGGATCGTCCTCCCGTTCGGCGGCGGCATTGCCGCCGCTCCGGCCCATCCTGCGCCGCGAGGACTCGCGAGTAAAGCGCCGGCGGTCGTCAGCTCAGATCGATGGCGTAGCGCTTCAAGGTCTCGAGCGGCACGATTTCGAGCGTGCGCTCGTGCGTGCCCGTCAAACGCACCTTCGGCGCCTTGCCGGCCTCGAAGGCTTCCTTCCAGCGCGCCGCGCAGAGGCACCAGCAATCGCCGGGCTTCAATCCGGGAAAGCCGAATTCCGGCACCGGCGTCGAGAGGTCGTTGCCGGCGGCGCGCGAGAAGGCGAGGAAGTCGGCGTCCATTCGCGCGCAGACCGTGTGGACGCCGAAATCCTCGGGGCCCGTGTTGCAGCTGCCGTCGCGGTAGAAGCCGGTCAGCGGCTTCTCGCAGCAGCCGGCGAGCGGCTCGCCGAGCACGTTTTTCGCCTCTGCCATCGAAGACTCCCCTGCTTTCAGCTCGTGTGCCGGCCGCGTCGGGCGAGCCGCGCCTCGATCGCGTCCCAGATCATCGGCGCGATGTCGATGCCGTCGAGCCGCGCGATCTCCTGGATGCCGGTCGGCGAGGTGACGTTGATCTCGGTCAGGTAGTCGCCGATCACGTCGATGCCGACGAAGACGAGGCCCTCCTCGCGCAGGGTCGGGCCGAGCGCGGCGCAGATCTCGCGCTCGCGCGGGGTCAACTCGGTCCTGGTGGGCCGGCCGCCGACATGCAGATTGGCGCGCGCCTCGCCCTCGGCCGGCACCCGGTTGACGGCGCCCTTGGCTTCCCCTTCGACGAGGATGATGCGCTTGTCCCCGAGCCGCACCGCCGGCAGATAACGCTGCACCATCGCCGGCTCGCGGTAGATGCCCTCGTAGAGTTCGAGCAATGCCGTCAGATTTTCGTCGCCCGCGCGCAGATGAAAGACGCCGGCGCCGCCATTGCCGAAGAGCGGCTTCACGATGATGTCGCCGTGCTCTTTCCAGAAGGCGCGGATCTCGTCGCGGTCGCGCGTCAGAAGCGTCGGCGGCATCAGCTCCTTGAAGCGCAGGACGAAGAGCTTTTCCGGCGCGTTGCGCACCGCGGCGGGGTCGTTGACGACGAGCGGCCCGTCCGCCGGCAGGAGTTCCAGCAGATGCGTCGCGGTGATGTAGGCCATGTCGAAGGGCGGGTCCTGGCGCATCAGGACGATGTCGAGCCCCGCGAGGTCCAACTCCTCGAAGCCGCCGAAGCGGTGATGGCCGCCGTGCCGGCGAAAGACCTCGAGCGGCCGGCCGCGGGCGAAGAGCCGCCCGTCGCGCCAGGAGAGCGCGTCGGGCAGGTAGTGAAACAGCGCGTGCCCGCGCGCCTGCGCCTCGAGGGCGAGGGCGAAGGTCGAATCCGCGTCGATGTTGATCGTGTCGATCGGATCCATCTGGATCGCGACGGCGAGACCCATGGGTCCTCCTGCGAGAGCGTGCGGGGGAAAGGATACAGGGCGCCGCGCGCGCCGTCTCGCGCCGATCAGTTGAGTTGCGCGCTCAATTGCTGCAGGGTCGCGGCCGCCTGATGGCGGGCGAGCCCGTCGGGGGCGCGCGCGACGAATTCCTTCAATGCCGCGACGGCGGCGCGCAGGTTGCCGAGCCGGGCATAAAGCAGCCCCGCCTCGTGCCACAATTCGCCGAGGTCGGGGGCGAGCATCAGCATCGTCTCGTTGACGGCGGCCGCCTGCTCGAAGCGCTGGGCCTGCACGAGGCGCGACTTCACGTTGTTCTGCAGGCGCAACAGCACTTCGCGGTCCGCCACCGGCGCATAGTGCTCCGGCAAGAGCTGGTTGTCGCCCCCGGTCATCGCCTGCAACAATTCGCGCAATTCGGCGGCGCCGCACAGCCGCCCGCCGTGGAACGGGTCGATGATCAGCCGCTCGGCGCCTTCGGCGAGGCGCACGAGGAAATGCCCGGGGAAGCCGAGCCCGGCCACCTCCCAGCCCTGCGCCCGGGCGGCATGGATGTAGAGGATGCCGAGCACCACGGGCAGCCCCTTCCGCCGGTCGATGACGCGCATCAGATTGGCGTTCTGCAGATCGTCGTAGGTCAGCTCGTCGCCGCTGTAGCCGTATTTCAAAAGGATGATCTCGTTGAGCGCGCGGGCGCGCGCGGCGAGCCCGTTGGCTGCCCCGGGATGCCGGCCGACATCGCGCGCCAACAGCTTCAGATGGTCGCGGTAGCGCGCCAGATCGACGCGCGGCCGGTCGAACGAGGCGAGCGCCAGCGCCGCCTCGGCGATCGGCAGGTTATGCGCGCCGGCGGCGCCGAGGTCGCGCAGATAGCGCGCCCGCAGCTCGGGATCGTAAGTCTCCGGCAATTCGCTCATCGGCGATCAAGGCAGCCTACAACCGGTGTTCCTCGACCGGCGTCGAGGGCGCGGCGGCCGGGTTGCCCGGCGCTGTCTCGACGGCCGCCGGCGGCGCTGCCGCCTGCGCCGCGATCGGCGCCCCCGGCCGGATCTCGACGTAGGAGACGACCCGCTTCACGTCGGGAATGTTGCGCGCCCAGGCGACGGCGCGATCGAGCTCGCCCTGGGTGCGCGCCGAACCCATCAGAAAGACCGACCCGTCGCTGGTCTCGATCGTGTAGTTGAGCGATTTGACGCTGGCGTCGAACGCCAGGTTCGAGCGCAACCGCGTCGAGATCCAGGCGTCTTTCGCGGTCCGCCACGGCGTAATCGGCGGCGCCACCGCGAGCTGGTCGTAGACGGCCTTGACGCCGGCCGCGCCGCGGGCGGCGGCGGCGGCCTGCGCCTTCGCCTCCGGTGTCGAGGCGGTGCCGGTCAGCAGCACGCGCCCGTCATAGACGGTGATGCCGATATCCGCCGGCGGCGGCGGCTTCTGGCTCGCCAGCGCCAATTGGACGTTGTTCTTGGTCTTGAAATCGTCGATGTCGCCGGTGACGCCGCGCTCCTGCCCGGCGGCGTAGCCGGCGCCGCCGGCGGCGGCGAGGCCCCCGACGACCGCCACCGCGCAGCCGCCGAGCGCGGTGGACAACAGAAGAGCCATGACCAATGCAACCGGAATACGGAAACTCGACACGGTACACCCCCCGGCCGTGAGAGATTCACGAGGCTTATTTTCCTACGGCCAGGGGGTTCTTCCAACCCCGCTGCGGCAGGACGCCGGCGGCGCGGCGGCGCGGCAACGGGTCAAGCGGCCGAGGATTTCACCCGGTTCATTGCTGAAACAACGGCTTATGGCAAGTCCCGCGTTGTTTGCGCAAGATCGGCGGCAACCGCGAGGCTAGTCTCCGGCGCGCCAGGCGGCGGGCCAATGCCGCGGCAGCCGCCGCGGCGCGACGAGGATCACGTCGAATCGCACTTCCAGGCCGGCGAGATCCGGGCGCGTCAGCAGAAAGGCTTCGGCGGCGCGCGCGATGCGCCGGCGTTGGCGCCGCGTCAGGGCTTCGGCCGCCGCCGCGGCGTCGGGGCGCGACTTGACCTCGATCACCGCGAGGACGCGCCCGCGCCGCGCCACCAGGTCGATCTCGCCGGCGGGGCACCGCCAATCGCGCGCCACGATGCGCCAGCCCGCAAGGCGCAGCCGCCACCGCGCGAAGCGTTCCGCGAAGCGCCCGCGGCGCTCGGCGCGCTGCCGCGCGGGCGTGAAGCGGCGCGGCGAAGGCTTCACCCCCGCGCCCGCTCGAGTTCGAGGGCGCGGCGGTAGACGAGGCGGCGCGGCAGCCCCAATTCGGCGGCGACGCGGGCGGCCGCCTCGCGCACGCCGTGGCCTTGCAGCGCCGCTTCGAGCCGCGCATCGATGTCGCCGAGCAGGGCGGCCTCGGGCTCCGGCGGGCCGACGACGATGACCGTTTCGCCGCGCGGCGGCCCCCTCTGGCGGTAATGGGCCGCGAGCTCGCCGAGCCGCCCGCGCCGCACCTCCTCGTGCAGTTTCGTCAGCTCGCGGGCAATCGCGGCCGGGCGGTCGCCGAGGGTTTCGGCCATGTCGGCGAGCGACGCGGCGAGCCGGGAGGGGCCCTCGAAGAAGACGAGCGTTGCCGCCAGCCCCTTGCATCCTTCGAGGGCCCGGCGTCGGGCCGCCGATCGCGGCGGCAGAAAGCCGCCGAAAAAGAAGGCGTCGGGCGGCAGGCCCGAGAGCACGAGCGCGGCGAGCGCCGCCGACGGGCCGGGGGCGGCCGAGACGCATATGCCGTCGGCGATCGCCGCGCGCACGAGCTTGTAGCCGGGATCGGAGACGAGCGGGGTGCCGGCGTCGCTGACGAGCGCGACCCGCTCGCCCCGGCGCAGCGCCGCGAGGATCTTCGGCCGCGCGGCTGTTGCATTGTGGTCGTGGTAGGGTTCGAGCGGCTTCTTGATGCCGTAGCGGGCGAGGAGGCGATGGGTGACGCGCGTGTCCTCGGCGCAGATCCGGTCGGCCGCGCGCAGCACCTCGAGCGCGCGCAAGGTGATGTCGGCCAGATTGCCGATCGGCGTCGCGACGAGATAGAGCCCCGGCGCGAGGTCGGGTTTACTTGCCCCGAGGCCGCCGTTAGGGTGCGCCTCGCCCGTGCCGCCAATCCCGCCCTGGCCGGAGGTCGCCCTTGCCGCGTTGCTGTCCGAAGAGGCTCGCCGCATCCGCTGCCGTGCTCCTCGCGGCCATGCTCGCCGCTTGTGCGCCGCCGGCGATGCTACCGGCGCCGGTCGCCCCGCCGCAAGCCGCCAACCCCTACCAGCCGCCGCCGCCCGCCGGCCCCGCCAAGATCGCGCTCCTGCTGCCGCTTTCCGGCCCCAACGCCAAGCTCGGCAAGGCGCTGCTCGACGCCGCCCAGCTGGCGTTCTTCGACAGCGGCGGCAAGGGGCTCGAACTCGTCCCGCGCGACACCGGCGGCACGCCCGCCGGCGCGGCGAAGGCCGCGAGGGCGGTCGTCGCCGACCAGGCGCGCCTCGTTCTCGGGCCGCTGCTCAAATTCGAGGTGGCCGCGGTAAAGCCCCTCGCCGCCGCCGCCAATGTCCCGGTCATCGCCTTTTCGACGGCGACCGATCTCGCCGGCGGCAACGTCTTCCTGATGGGCTTTCTGCCGCGCGCCGAGGCGGTGCGCGAGGTCGGCTATGCGCGGCAGCGCGGCCACCGGCGATTTGCCGCGCTGGTGCCGAATTCCCCCTATGGGCAGCTGATGGCGAAGGCGCTGCGCGAGGCGGTCGGCGCGAGCGGCGGCGAGGTCACGCAAGTCGCCGTCTACGATCCGGGCGAGGCGGATGTCGGGACGGCGATCCGGCAACTGCTGCCGGCAGGCGGGGCGGGGCCTGCGGCGGCGCCCGCCTTCGACGCGCTGCTGCTGCCGGAGGGCGGCGGGCGGCTGAAGGCGATGGCGCGGCAGCTCGCCGTCGCCGGGCTCGACACGAGCAAGGTCCAGCTGCTCGGCAGCGGGCTTTGGGACGAGCCCGACGCCGGCAGCGAGCCGGCGCTCGTCGGCGGCTGGTTCGCCGCCGCCTCGCCCGAGGCGCGGCGCGGCTTCGAGGAGCGCTTCGGCAAGATTTACGGCTATAAGCCGCCGCTTCTGGCCTCGCTCGGCTATGACGCGGTGGCGCTCGCCGCCGTCCTCTCGCGCGGCGAGGGCGGCGCGCCCTTCTCGCGCGCGGCGATCCTCAACCCGCGGGGATTCAGCGGCGTCGACGGCCTCTTCCGCTTCACCGCGGACGGGCTCGTCCAGCGCGGCCTCGCGGTGCTGCAGGTCGGGCCGCAGGGCAATGCCGTCGTCAGCCCGGCGCCGCAGAGCTTCGAGAATCTCGGGTTCTGAGCCGGTTATGCGAGCAGCGCCGCCAGCACGGCGTTGAGCCGCTGGCGGCCGGCGGCGGTGGCGGCGAGGCGTTCGCCGTCGAGGGTGAGAAAGCCGGCCTCGATCAGGGTGGGCAGCCGCGCCGAGAAGAGCGCCTCGACCGAAGCGCCGGCAAGGGTTTCGAGGCGCGCGCGGGCAATGCCTTCGCGGAGACGCAAACCCATCATCAGCATTTCTTCGAGCGCGCTCTCACGCTCGATCGGTGCCGCTTCGGCGATGCCGTTGCCGCCGCTCTCGACGGCGGCGAGCCAGGTTTCCGGCGCGCGGTGCTGGCGCGTCGCGAGCTTGATGCCGCCGCGCCCGAGCCGCCCATGCGCGCCGGGGCCGACCCCGACATAGTCCTCGTAGCGCCAATAGGCGAGGTTGTGGCGGCATTCGGCGCCGGGGCGGGCATGGTTCGAGATCTCGTAGGCCGGCCGGCCCGCCGCTTCGAGCCGCTCCTGCGTCGCCTCGTAAAGGAGGGCGGCGCTTTCCTCGTCGGGGAGCTCGATCTCGCCGCGCGCGGCGAGCGCGGCGAAATGCGTGCCCGGCTCGATCGTCAGCTGGTAGAGCGAGAGATGCGCGCCCGCGAGGCCGAGCGCCTCGTCGAGTTCGGCCTGCCAATCGGCAAGGCCTTGGCCCGGCCGCGCATAGATCAGGTCGAAGGAGAAGCGCGGGAAGGAGGCACGCGCGGCCTCGATCGCGGCGACCGCCTCGGACCGCGAATGCCGGCGCCCGAGGAAGCGGAGCGCGCGATCGTCGAGCGCCTGGACGCCCAAGGAGAGGCGGTTGACGCCGGCGGCGGCGAAGGCGCGGAAGCGCCCGGCCTCGGCGGAATTGGGGTTGGCTTCGAGGGTGACCTCGAGGCGATCGGCGACCGGCCACAGATGCCGCACGCGCTCGATCAGCGCGGCGACGCTGTCAGGCGGCATCAAGGAAGGCGTGCCGCCGCCGAAAAAGATCGAGACGATTTCGCGTGCCGGCGCGAGCGCGGCGGCATGGTCGAGGTCGGCGAGGAGCGCGCGCGTCCAGCGGGCCGCCTCGATCCCCTCGCGCACATGGCTGTTGAAGTCGCAATAAGGGCATTTCGACCGGCAGAACGGCCAGTGGATGTAGACGGCGAGTGGCTCTCTCAGCGCGGCGCCAGACATGCTTCCGCGAACCTTTTGAACGCCCGCGCGCGGTGGCTGAGGCCGTGCTTTTGCCGGGGGTCCATCTCGCCGAAGGTTTCGCGGCGGCCTTCGGGCCGGAACATCGGGTCGTAGCCGAAGCCTTTGTCGCCGCGCGGCGGCCAGACGAGGCGGCCCGCGACCTCGCCGCGGAAGAGGTCGAGATGGCCGTCGGGCCAGGCGAGGGCAAGGACCGCGACGAAGCTCGCCTGCCGGTCGCGAGGCCCCAGCTCGCGCTCGACCCGCGTCATCGCGTCCCCGAAATCGCGCGCCGGGCCGGCCCAGCGCGCCGAATGGATGCCGGGCTCGCCGCCCAAGGCCGGCACGACGAGCCCGGAATCGTCGGCGAGCGCCGGCAGCCCGCTCGCCCGCGCCGCGGCATGCGCCTTGAGGGCCGCGTTCGCCGCGAAGCTGTCGCCGGTTTCGTCGGGTTCGGGCAGGCCGAGCGCGGCGGCGCCGACGGCCGCCACGGCGAAGGGCGCGAGCAATTCCTCGATCTCGCGCAATTTGCCGGGGTTGTGGGTGGCGATGACGAGCCGGTCGCCGGAAAATCGGCGCGTCATCACAGGCCCAGCGCGGCGCGCTGCAAGCGCACCAATTCGCCGGTGCCGGCGCGCGCGAGCGCCAGCATCTGGGCGAAGAGAGGTTCGTCGAAGGGCGCGCCTTCGGCGCTCGCCTGGATCTCGACGATGCCGCCCCTGCCGGTCAGCACGAAATTGGCGTCGGTCATCGCGGCGGAATCCTCGGCGTAGTCGAGGTCGAGGACGGGCGCGCCCGCGACGACGCCGCAGGAGATCGCGGCGACGCTGTCGCCGAGCGGCAGGTTGGCGAGCGTGCCCGCCGCGACGAGCCGGCGAAGCGCCTCGTAGAGCGCGACATAGCTGCCGGTGACGGCGGCGGTGCGGGTGCCGCCGTCCGCCTGCAGCACGTCGCAATCGATGCGGATCTGCCGCTCGCCGAGCCGCGGCAAGTCGGTGACGGCGCGCAGACTGCGGCCGATCAGCCGCTGGATCTCCTGCGTGCGCCCGCTCTGCCGGCCGCGCGCCGCCTCGCGGTCGGTGCGCGTCAGGGTCGAGCGCGGCAGCATGCCGTATTCGGCCGTCACCCAGCCCTTGCCGGTGTTGCGCAGAAAGGGCGGCACGCGCTCCTCGACCGAGGCGGTGCACAAGACATGGGTGTCGCCGAATTTCGCCAGGCACGAGCCCTCGGCATATTTGGCGACGCCGGGTTCGAGGGTGACGGGGCGCATCGCGTCCGGGGCGCGTCCGGAGGGTCTCATCGGGTTCTCCAGAACGAGGCTCAGCGGAAGCCGCCGAGCTTGTGGGTTTGCAGGGAGAGGCGCCATCGCGGGTTGGCGAGGCAGAACTCTATCGCAAGCTCGGTGTTGCGCGCGCGCTGCGGCCCGTCCATCGGCTGCACCGAGAAATGCCGGAATTGGAGGCCTTCGAAATCGCGCGGGTCGAGTCCCGTTTGCGGGAAGACGAGCTTCAATTCGTCGCCCCTGTCGAGCACCAGCGGGGCGCGCGCCTTGGGGCTGACGCAGATCCAGTCGAGCCCGGCGGGCGGCAGAAGCGTGCCATTGGTCTCGACCGCGATCTCGAAGCCCGCGCGATGCAGCGCTGCGACGAGGGCGGCGTCGAGCTGCAACAGCGGCTCGCCGCCGGTGCAGACGACGAAGCGGCCGGCGGCGCGCTGCGGCCACAATCGCGCGACGGCGCCGGCGAGGGAGGATGCGTCGGCATAGCGGCCGCCCTGCGTGCCGTCGGTGCCGACGAAGTCGGTGTCGCAGAAGTCGCAGACGGCGCGCGCCCGGTCGGCCTCGCGCCCGGACCACAGATTGCAGCCGGCAAAGCGGCAGAAGACGGCAGGCCGCCCCATCTGCGCCCCCTCGCCCTGCAACGTGTAGAAGATCTCCTTGACCGCGTAGCTCATCGCTCGGCCGAAATCGGCGCTGCACCGTGGGGTGCGTGCTTCGAGACGCGCCCTGCGGGCGCCCACAGCATGAGGAGGGAAATGGATGGGGTCGCCTCATCCTGAGGCGCCTCGCGCAGCGAGGCCTCGAAGGACGCACGTTGCCCATCCCGGTCTAACTTGGCGCATCGTTGCCGCATCATGCGCCGGCGAACCGCTCCCAGCCGGCGCGGCGCAATTCGCAAGCCGGACAGGTGCCGCAGCCGTAGCCCCAGGCGTGGCGATGCTCGCGGTCGCCGAGATAGCAGCTCGTCGTTTCTTCCAGGATCAGCGCGACGAGCGGCTCGCCGCCGAGCTTCTCGGCAAGCGCCCATGTCTCGCTCTTGTCGCGCCACATCAACGGCGTGTGAATGACGAAGCGGCGCTCCATGCCGAGCGAAAGGCTCGCCTGCAAGGCTTTCAGCGTGTCGTCGCGGCAATCGGGATAGCCGGAATAATCGGTCTCGCACATGCCGCCGACCAGGTGCCGCAGCCCTCGCCGATAGCCGAGCGCCGCGGCAAAGGTGAAGAAGAGCAGGTTGCGGCCCGGCACGAAGGTGTTCGGCAGGCCGCTCTCGGCGAAGGCGATTTCGCTCTCGCGGGTCAGCGCGGTGTCGCTCAATTGCCCGAGGACGGCGAGATCGACGAGATGGTCGGCCCCGAGCCTCTCGCCCCAGCGGGGAAACGCGCGGCGCAGCCCGGCGATGACGGCCGGCCGGCAATCGAGCTCGACCTTGTGCCGCTGGCCGTAATCGAAGCCGACCGTCTCGACCGCGGCAAAGCGCGCGAGCGCCCAGGCGAGGCAGGTCGCCGAATCCTGGCCGCCGGAAAACAGCACGAGCGCCCGCTCGCTTTCGAGACCGCTCACCCTCGCCCCGCGAAGACCGGTATTGCGCAGAGGACATAGGCGCTGCCGCGGCGCCGATCAACAATCGCGCCAGTCCCCCGAGCCCGCCGGGCCTGCTATACTGCGCGCAAGAGCCTCCGGAGGAGCCATGAACGCCAATCCCTATCTCGATCTCGGCGTGCGCCCGTTCATCAATTGCTGCAGCGTGCGCACGATGCACGGCGGCAGCCTGATGCTGCCGCAGGTGCGCGCCGCGATCGACGCGGCCTCGCGGCATTTCGTCAACCTCGACGAGCTGATGGAAGCGGCGAGCCGGCGGATCGCGGCGCTCACCGGCGCCGAATGGGGCATCGTCACCTGCGGCAGCGCCGCCGCGGTGGCGCTCGGGACCGCCGCCTGCATCGCCGGCAACGACCCGGTCAAGATGCTGCGCCTGCCCGTCACCGACGGCATGGTCAACCGCGTCCTCATCCCGCGCGACCAGCGTTTCGCCTACGACCAGGCGGTGCGCATGATCGGCGCGCAGATGGTCGAGGTCGGCAGCCTTCCCGAACTCGATGCGGCGCTCGCCGAACCGGTGGCGATGATCGTCGTGCTCGGCAAGGCCGAAGGAAGTTCGGCCGTGCGGCTCGAGGAGATCGTCGAGCGCGCGAAGCCGAGGGCCATCCCGATCCTCGTCGACGCCGCCTCGGAACATCTGGAGCGGCCGAGCCCGTGGCTCGAACGCGGCGCCGACCTCGCGGTCTACAGCGGCGGCAAGTTTCTGCGCGGGCCGCAGACGAGCGGGCTCCTGCTCGGCAACAAGCCGCTCGTCGAGGCGGCCTGGCGCAACGCTTCGCCGCACCAGGCGCTGGGCCGGCCGATGAAGGTCTCGAAGGAGGACATCGTCGGCGTCCTGGCGGCGCTCGAATACTGGTTCGGCGAGCGCGACCCGGCGGCGGAAGCTCAGAAGTGGCTCGACGACCTCGAAGCCGTCCAGGGAAAGCTCGCCCGCCGGCCGGGCGCCGCGGGCGAGATCCTGCCGCCCGCCGGGGTCGACCGCGTGCCGCGGCTGCGCGTCGAATGGGATTTGGGCCGCTATCCGCTCGATGGGCTCGGGCTTCGCGAGCGGCTGCTCGCGGGCGAGCCGCGGATCATGCTCGACGACAATTCGGCGACCGGGAATTCGATCGCCATCGACCCGTTCCAATTGCAGCCGGGCGAGGCGGCGGCGGTCGGCGAGGCGATCGCGGCGGCGCTCGAGGCGGCTGCTTCCGAAAAGCGGGCGCCGCTCGGCCTGCCGGCCGTCGAGCTTGCCGGCGAATGGGAGCTGTCGGTCAATTTCCTGCACGGCAGCCGCCGGCACCGCCTGACGATCGAGCAGAGGGGGCGCGAGATCGGCGGCCATCAGCGCTCGCCGCAATTCGAGGGGCCGCTCGAAGGGGTGCTCGACGGCGAGCGCGTCCGCTTCGCGTTCCGCGGCCGTTACGAAGGCAGCAACATCTCCTACCGCTTCGAGGGGGCGGTCGCGAACGGCCGGATGGGCGGGCGAGTCGCGCTCGGCGCGGCGAGCGACACCAGCCACGGCATCGTCAACCGCAGCCAGTTCGGCGCCGGCGAGTGGCGGGCCGAGCGCGTCGGGTAACGGCTCAGATCACCTTTTCCGCCCGCAATCCAGCGATTTCGCGCTCCGAAAAGCCGCATTCGCGTAATACCTCCTCTGTGTCGGCGCCGAGGGCCGGGGCGGCCTTGAGCGGCGGCGCGTCCTCAGTGCGGATCGGCCCCGCGACCATGCGCACCGGCGGTGCGTCCTCGCGCGCATAGTCGGCGAGGCGGCCGCCCTCGGCGACAAAGGGATTGTCGAGCGCCGATTTGACATCGTTGACCGGCGCGGCCGGGACTTCGCCCGCGAAATCGGCGAGCCAGGCCGCGGTCGTGCGCCGGGCGAGCGCCGCGTCGAGCATGTCGTTCAGGAGCGCGCGGTTCTCGAGCCGGTCCTTGAAACGGCGGAAGCTCGGGTCCCCGGCCCATTCCGGGCGGCCGAGCCGGCGCGCCAGGATCGGCCAGAACTTCTCCTTGTTGCACATGATGAAGATGAAGCCGTCCTTCGTGCGGTAGAGTTCGCTCGGCACCAGCGAGGGATGCCCCGAGCGCGGCTCGCGGCGCTGCACATGGCCCGCGTTCAGATACCAGGCCGCAAGGTAGGAGAGGTTTTGCAATGCCGCGTCGAAGAGGCTCACGTCGAGGTCGCGGCCTTTGCCGGTCGCCCGCGCCTCGAGGACGCCCGAGACGAGCGCGAAGGCGGCGAAGAGCCCGGTCATCAGATCGACGATCGAGAGGCCCATGCGCACGGGCGGGCCGTCGGGCTCGCCGGTCAGCGACAGATAGCCGGCTTCCGCCTGCATCAGATAGTCGTAGCCCGGCCAGTGCGCGCGCGGGCCCTCTCGCCCATAGGCCGAGAGATGGGCGCAGACGATCTTCGGGTTGGCCGGGGCGAGCGCGGCGTAAGTGAGGCCGAGCTTCTCCGGCAAATCGCCGCGCAGATTGTCGATGAGGCCGTCAGAATGCGCCGCAAGCGCGTGCAGGACGCGCCGCGCGCCGGGGCGCTTCAGGTCGAGCGTCAGGCTCTTCTTGTTGCGGTTGAAGCTGTGAAAGAAATAGCTGTCTTCCGGCCCGGCGAAATAGGGCCCGACCCGACGCGCCATGTCGCCGCCCTCGGCCGGGTTCTCGATCTTGATCACCTCGGCGCCGAGATCGGCCAGTTGCATCGAGCCGTAGGGCCCGGCGCCGTACTGCTCGACGGCGACGACGCGCAGGCCGGAGAGCGGCGGCATGGAATGCCCCTCACCCTCCCGCGTTGCGGGTCTCTCCCTCTCCCCGCCTGCGGGGAGAGGGCCGGGGTGAGGGGCCGGTGGTGACTGGGCGCTTCACACCCGGTTCCGCTCGATCAACTGGCGGGCGATGATGATGCGCTGCAATTCGTTCGTCCCCTCGCCGATCGCGAGCAGCGGCGCGTCGCGGTAGAGCCGCTCGACGACGAACTCCTTCGAATAGCCGTAGCCGCCGTGGATGCGCATTGATTCGAGGCTCGCCTCGAGCGCCGCCTCGGAGGCGAAGAGCTTCGCCATGCCGGCTTCCATGTCGCAGCGCTCGCCCCGGTCGTAGGCTTGGGCGGCGTATTCGACGAGGAGGCGGGCGGCGGTCACCTGCGTCGCCATGTCGGCGAGCTTCAATTGGATCGCCTGGTGCTCGCAGATCGGCTTGCCGAAGGTCTTGCGCAGCTGGCTGTAGCGCACCGCCTCGTCGAGCGCGGCCTGCGCCACGCCGACGCCGCGGGCGGCGACGTTGATGCGCCCCAGTTCGAGCCCGCCCAAGGTCTGCTGCAGCCCGCGCCCCAGGGCGCCGCCGATCAGCCGCGATGCCGGGATGCGGTAGTCGGAAAAGATCAATTCGGCCGAGTCGAGCCCCTTGTAGCCGAGTTTTTCGAGCTTCTTGCTGACCGAAAAACCCGGGCCCTTCTGCGCCAGGAAGAGGCTCATGCCGCGATGGCGCGGTTCGGCGGTGGGGTCGGTCTTGACGAGGAGGGCAAAGATCTCGCCGTAGATGCCGTTCGAGATCCAGGTCTTGGTGCCGTTGACGATATAGGCGTCGCCGTCATGCCGGGCGGTCGTGCGGATCGCCTGCAGGTCGGTGCCGCAATCGGGCTCGGTGAGCGCGAGGCCGCCGCGCAATTCGCCGGTCGCAAAGCGCGGCAGAAACTCCGCCTTCTGCGCCGCCGTGCCGAAGCGCTCGACCGCCGCCGCCATGATCAGATGCGAGTTGAAGATGCCGGCCAAGGACATCCAGACGCGCGAGACGCGTTCGACGATCTTGGCATAGGTCCCCGCCCCGAGCCCGAGGCCGCCGTAATCGGCGGCGATCGTCGCGCCGAAAAGCCCCAAGGCCTTCATCCCCTCGACAATCTCGGCGGGGTAGGTGTCGTCGTGCTCGAGCGCCATGACGTGGGGGGCGACCTCGCGCGCGAGAAAGCGCTCGAGGCTGTCGAGGATCAGGGCTTCTTCGGCGCGGTCGGGCTGTGGCATCGTCACCTGCCGCCGAGCGTCGAGGCGAGGCGCATCATATCGGCGGTTTCTTCGATCGCGAGCACCGCCTCCCGGATGGCGCGGGCGCGCTCGGGCGCCACCGCGCGGCCGGCGTTGGCCTCGAATTTCGCGACGATCTCCGATTCCGACAGCGGCCGGTCGCCGCAGCCGCGGTTCATGTGCTCGCGATGCGCGAGGCGCCGTCCGTCGCGCAGCGTCACGACGAGTTCGCCCGAATAATATTTGGGGAAGCCCGAATTGGGATCGACGGCGTAATCGACGCGCTCGGCGAGCCCCGATATCCCGGGGTCGGCGAGCGTCTCTTCCGTCAGCTCGGCGAGCGTGAAGCGGCCCCGGTGGAACGCGGCGGCGACGATGTAGGGGATCGAGAACTGCGCGTCGTAGGAATTCTTCGGGTGCTTCTTGTTGGCGACCGGCTCGCAGACGATCTTGACGCCCTCGGCCGGCACCAGCGCCTCCACCCGCTCGATCTGCTCGGGCTCGATCCCGTGCGCGGCGCGCAAGGCGAGCGCCGCATCGATGCAGGCATGCACGAAATGGCAGGCGGGGTAGGGTTTGACCGCGACCTGCAGCACTTCCCAAGCCTCGCCCAGGCCCGCCGTCGCGAGCGCGAGGTCGGCGGGGTCGAAGCGCTCCTGCAGATAGCTGCGATAGAGGCCGAAGCGCCCCTCATAGGCGCGCCGCGCGCCGACGAAGCCCTGTTGCGCCATGGCCGCGGCGGTGATCCCGACATTGGCGGCCCAACCCGGGTGGAAGCGCTTCGTCCACGCGCCGTCCTCGAGAAATTCGAGGCTGCCGGCGGCGGCCGAGAGGGTGATCCCCTGCGCGTTGACGAGCTGCTCCTCTGTGAGGCCGAAGAGCTTACCGGCCGCGAGCGTCGTCGCGAAGGCGCCGACGAGGCCCGTCGGGTGAAAGCCGATCTGGTGAAACCCGCCCTTGGCGACGGCGCCGATGCGGGCCGCCGCCTCGACCCCCGCGACATAGGCGGTAAGCGCCGCCGCGCCCGAGAGATGCCGCTGCGCCGCGACGGCGAGCACGGTCGGAAAGAGGCTCGCGGTCGCATGCACGACGCCGGTGATATGCGTGTCGTCGTAGTCGAGGCCGTGCACGAGGATGCCGTTCAAGAGCGCCGCGTCGCGCATCGGGAGCCTCGCCGGCAGGCCGATCACCGGCACCTCGCCCGCCCCGGCGAGCCCCGCCAGCGCGGACAGCGCCCGGTGCGCGAAATCGAACCCCGTGGAGGCGAGCGCGATGCCGGCGGCGTCGAGCAGCAGATGCCTGGCGCGCGCCCGCACCGCGCCGGGCAGGCGCTCGGGCATGAGGTCGAGAGCAAAGCGCGCGAGGCTTTCGGCGACGAGCGGGCCCGCTTTCGTCTCCACCCACGGTGCCGGCGCATTCATCTCCGCTTCTCCCCTATCCGAACCGGGCCAATCTCGCGCCGATAGGGCCTCGCGCGCAAGGCTCCTCGACCGCGAGGCCCGGCTCGGCATAGACTCGCGCCCCGACACGCCTGCAAGGGAGAGGCTGAGATGAGCCGGTTCTTCGGCCCGCTGCGGCAGATGGGCTATGTCGTGCGCGACATCGACAAGGCGATGCGGCATTGGGTCGAGGTGTGCGGCGTCGGCCCGTGGTTCTACGCCGAGAAGCTGCCGCTCGACGCCTTCCGGTATAAAGGCAAGAATTACGACGATATACACCTATCTATCTCGCTGGCCAATTCCGGCGACGTGCAATTGGAACTGATCGAGCAGCGCGACGGGTACCCGTCGATGTATCGCGACTTTCTCGCCGCCGGGCACGAGGGCCTGCAGCACTGGTCGAGCTGGCCCGAAAACTACCGCGAACTCTACGACCGCGCGCTCGCCGGCGGCTGGACGGTCGGGCAGGAGGGCGACACGCCGCGCGGCCCCTTCGTCTATTTCCTGAACGAGGGCCATCCCGGCACGGTCATCGAGATGGCCGAGGCGACGCCGACGCGCCGCCGCATTTTCGATGCCGTGCGGGCGGCCGCGGTCGATTGGGACGGGCGCGACCCGATCCGGCGCGATTGGCCGCGCGGCTGATGGCGGGGCACAATTCGCTCGCTGCGCTCGAAGCGGAGCTCCGCGCGACCCGCGCCCGGCTCGCCGCGCTGTTGGCGCGCGCCGACCGCGACTACGCGTTGCGCCCGATCCTCAACGCGCTGAAGCGCGGCGCCGGGCGCGAAGTCGCCGTGCCCGCGGCCGAGCCGGAGCGGCGGCCCGAGCAGGGCGGGCATTTGCCGCGCCTCGCGCTGCCGGCGGCGATGCTCGGCTTCGCGCTCGCGCTGGCGACCCTGCACCGGCGGCGCCCCGACGGCGCCGATCAAGGCGCCGGCGACGACGGTTAGCGGCTCACGGCGCCGGCGCGAATACCAGGACCGCGGCCTCGCCGGCAAAGAGCCCGGCCGGGGCGGCGACGTAGAGCCTGTCGAGCGCCGGCACGAACAGCGAGGTGCGCGCCCCCGCGGCGGTCCGCACCCGGGCGGCGAGGCGATAGCCGCCCGCGCCGCGCGCGAAGACGTCGACGACGCCGGCGCCGCAGCTGAGGTAGAGGCGATGGCGCCGGTCGTCGAAATAGGCGTCATCGGCGTCCGCGCAGCTCGCCAGTTCAGCCCCGACGGCTCCCGTCCCGGCGTCGAGAAGGACGAGGCGCGGCGGGTGCCAAAAGCCGACCGCGAGTTGCCGCCCCGACTCGTCGAGGGCCATCGGAAAGTTGCTGGAAAGCCCCGGGACCTTCCATCCCGCGATCTCTCGGCCGCTGGCCAGATCGACCACCGCGATCTCCCGCGCGTGCGGCAGGTTGGCGAAGAGCCGCCCCGCCGCGGCGTCGAGCTGGAACGCTTCGGGATGCGCGGCGAGCGCGATGTCGGCGACCTTTCGGCGCCCCGCCGGGTCGATGACGGCGAGCCCGCCCTTGCCGTGCGCGACGATCAGGTTCCCGTCGCGCGGGTCGATCCGCAGATTGTCGGCATCCTCGCCGAGGGCGATCCGGCCGGCCGGCGCCAGATCGCCGCCGCGGTAGAGCCGCACCGTCCCGTCGCCGCCATTGCTGACCGCGACGAGGTCGGCTTTCGGCGAATAGCCGACGCCCTGCGGCGCGTCGAGCCCGGAGATGCGCCGCACGCGCTTCCCCGAGGCGAGGTCGAGGACATCGAGCGTGTCGTTGCCGTATTCGGCGACGATGAGCCGCTTGCGGGCGAGATCGACGGCCATGTGGTCGATCCGCCCGGCGACCGCGGGCAGCGGTATCCGCCCTTCGAGGGCGAGGAATTCCGCCGGCCGCGCCGGGCTCGCGACGGCCAGCAAGGCGAGCGCGCCGACCGCCGCGAACCGGGGCATTCGGGGGTCAGCCCTTCTTGACGGCGACGTTGGCGAGCGCCGCCTTCAGCCCGAGCGCGAGCGTCCGCGCGTCGCCATGCCCCCAGAAATGCAGGAAAAACAGGCGTGGCCGCTCGCCCAGCATGTGATTGTGGATCGCGGTGATCTCGATCCCGTGCTCGCGCAGCGCCTTCGCCACCGGGTTCACCTCGCGGCCGGTGAGGACGAAATCGCCGGTGATCGCGGCCTAGCCGTCGCCGGCCGCCTGGAAATTGATCCCGTTCGCGACCCCCATCGCCGGCGGCACGACCATGCCGCCCTCCCTGACCGGCTGCGCGCGGGGAATGCCGAATTGGTAGACGCCGCCGACGTTCTTGCCCTTGACGCCGAGGATCCGGTCGATCGCGGCGGTGTCGAATGCCGGCGCCGGCTCGGGCTGCGACCCGCCGGAGGCCGCCGCCGACAGCGGGGTTCGGCTCAGGGCGAGAGCGCTGCGCAACGCCGTCGCCAGCTTGACCGGATCGCCGGCGCCGAACACGTGCATATACATGGTAAATGGCCGGTTGCGCAGCAGATGATTGTGCAGCGCCGTTATCTCGATGCCGCTCTCGACGAGGCTCTGCATCACGGGATCGACCTCGCGCTGGGTCAGGACGAGGTCGCCCATGACCATGCCGCCGGCGCCCATTTTCGCGAAGGCGAGCCAGCCGCCGAGCGCGAAGCCCGGCTTCAGCGCGACCCCGTCGAGGGTCGCGTGCAAATCCGTGCGCGGCAGCGGGATGCGATAGATCCCGCCGGGCATTTCCGTCCCCGGCTTGCCGAATGCCTCGCCGACCCGCGCCTGCCAGCCGGCGGCGGCGGCGAAGGCGGGGCTCGACAACACGGCGGCCAGCGCCGCCGCGGCTGCCATCATCGTACCGGATCTCATGGTTTCCCTCCTCTCGTCAGAGGCTTGGCCGAAACGGAGATCACGTGCTTGCCCGCCGCGACACAGCATCTCCGCGGCTGTGTCGAAAAAGGCCGAAGGGCACTCCCCCTCTGCGCTACCGGACCATCACCCATTGCGGTTGGAGCAGCGGGAAGGCGAGCAGCCCGATCACCGCCGTCGCCGCGATCAAGAGCGGATTGTTGACCTTGAAGCGAAAGAGCAGCGCCAGGCTGACGATGCCGACGAGCCCCGTCAGAGGGTCGCCGATGGCGATCTTGCCGAGCAGCACACTGGCCCCGAGGATGGTGCCGATCGCCGCCGCGTAGGCGCCCTTGACGAAGCCCTCGACATACGGGTTGGCACGGTGGCGCACGAGGATCGGCGCGACGAACAGGATCAGCACGAAGGACGGCAGAAAGATGCCGACCGTCGCGACCGCCGAGCCCCAGAAGCCGGCGACGAGGTAGCCGACAAAGGTGGCGGTGATGACGACCGGGCCGGGGCTGATCATGCCGATCGCGACGGCGACGAGGAACTGGCGCGCGTCGAGCCAGCCGTATTGCTGCACCAGCCCCTTTTCGAGAAACGGCACGATGACGAGGCCGCTGCCGAAGGTGAGGCTGCCGGCCTTCAGGAAAAACCAGAACAATTGGCCGAGTATGCCGGCGGCGGCGGCCTTGGTCGTGCCGACGGCGAGGGGGGCGAGCACCAGGGCGGCGCCGGGCGGCACGGCCGGCGGTTTGCGGCTGCGCAGCACGCCGTAATAGAGGACGCCCAGGATCCCCGAGCCGACGAAAAGGACCGCGACCTCGGCCTCGAGCCACACCGTGACGACAAAGCACAGGGCGGCGATCAGCCATTGCGCGGGATCCTCCATGCCGAGCTTCGCGAGCCGCCAGCAGGAATGCAGGATCAGCGCGATGACCGCCGGGCTGACGCCGTAGAAGATCGCGGTGATCCACGACAAGCCGCCGAAATGCACATAAAGCGCGCCGAGCGCCGCCACCATCAGGAAATTCGGCAGGATGAAGGCCCAGCCGCCGAGCGAGGCGCCCCAGAACCCGCCGCGCAGATAGGCGATGAAGATGCCGACCTGGATCGCCAGCGGCCCGGGGAGCGACTGGCTGACCGCGACGGCGTTGCGCATCTCTTCGCGCGAGAGCCAGCCCTTTTCCTGCACCAGCTCCTTTTCCATCAATCCGACGAGCGCCACCGGCCCGCCGAACCCCAAGGTGCCGAGGCGCAGGAAGTAGCCGACGATATGGCGCAGCGGCACCCCTTCGGGCGGCGGGGCGGCGATCCTTTCGGGGGTTGCCATCCCGCCCTCCTAGGCGCTCGTCCGCATCGCCGCCGGGTTCCAGTCGTGGCTCTGCTCGCGGCAGTCGCGGCACCACGCATAAAGCGCGTCGTAGACGACCATGCCGCGCTCCAGCATCGCATGATCGTCGGCGAAGACCGCCGAAAGCCCGAGCGAGACGGCGAGCAGCCCCGGCGATTGCGGCGTGAGCTCGAGCCGCGCCGTATCGGCGCCGCGCACGATTTCGGCGAGCAGATCGAGCCCCGGATCGGCGATGCCGTAAACCTCGAGGAATGCGTCGAAGCTGCATTGCGGCCCGTCATGCGAGAACGGCTCGGCGCCGGGGATGTCGAAAGCGGTGGCGCCTTTCTCGGCTGCGACCGCAAAGACGCGCTCGGTCGGCGCGAAGAGAAAGCGCGCCTCGGGGTCGATAAAGCGGCGGATCAGCCAGGGGCAGGCGATGCGGTCGATCTTTGGGCGCTCGCGGGTGACCCATGCCGGGCCCGCGCCCTCGACCTTGTGGCGCAGCGGCAGGCCCGCTTCGCGCCATCCCCTGATCCCGCCCTCGAGATGGCGCGCCTCGATGCCGCTGTCGCGCAATGCCGCGGCGGCGGTGCGGCCGACCTCGCCGCCCTTGACGCAGTAGACGACGACCGGCCGGTTTGCCGGCAATCCGGCTCGCCAATCCGCGACGGCCTCGGGCGGCCGGCGGATCGCGCCGACGATCATGCGCGCGTCGGCCGTGAAGTCGGGCGCCTCGCGCACGTCGATCAGGATCGGGGCGAGCTCGCTGCCGAGCCGGCGATAGAGCAACCGTGGGGAAACGGAAACAGGGGCTTCGTCCATGACGCGCACTCCTCGCATTGCGAGTGGCGCAGAGCTTGGACGGGAGGGCCGTCTGACGGGGCGTCTGCCGTAGCCCCGATCAGCGCCTTCTACCACCTCGACCGGCGGTCGGCAACACCTTGCTGTCGGCGACGGCGGCGACGGTGACCCGATCGCGTCAGCCGCTCGTTGGTCATGCCTGGTTTACCGGCTACAGTGCATCGAGCAGGACTTGGCCGAACTCGAAACTGCCGATCCGCGGTGACCCACGCCAACGTCGAGCGGCGCAATATTCCACGTTGGAGAACGCTGCGACATGGGCAGGCCTCTGGAAGAGACGACCGACCAAACACCCGACGGTCGGGCCAAGCAGGTCAGGGCATTTTACGAGA
This sequence comes from Allostellaceae bacterium, assembly GCA_035934195.1. Taxonomy (GTDB): domain Bacteria; phylum Pseudomonadota; class Alphaproteobacteria; order ATCC43930; family CGMCC-115725; genus AP-15. The sequence continues at coordinate 28,807 of DASYYD010000448.1, forward strand.
GCCGCCCCTATCCTCCGCCGGTTTCCAACCTTGATCCACAGCGCGAGCAGGGCCGCAACCCTAATTGGAGCAAGGCGCACTCGCTGCTGCTCTGGCCCGGCAGGAAGCCGCGGCCGAAGCGTACGATCCTGGTCGCTGGTTGCGGCACGTTCCAAGGCGCCGTCTATGCGCTGCGCGAACCCGAAGCGCAGGTGACGGCGATCGACATCAGCAAGACGAGCCTGCGGCATACTCGCGACCTGCAGCGCAAATACGGCTTGCGAAACCTCGATCTCCATCGGCTCGCGGTTGAGCGGGTCGGGGAGCTCGGCCGGGCATTCGACCACATTGTCTGTACGGGAGTGCTTCATCACCTGCCCGACCCCGACATCGGCCTCCGTGCGTTGCGCAGCGTGCTCGCACCCGACGGTGCGATGAACTTGATGGTCTATGGGACATACGGGCGTACCGGCATTTACATGGTGCAGGAGTATTGCCGCCTGCTGGGGATCTGCGCCACTGCCGCGGAGCTGCGCGACCTCGGCGCCACGATCGCGGGGCTGGGAGCCGATCATCCGATCGCCGTGTTGAAGCGGGCGACGGATTTCAGAAATCCGGACGCACTCGCCGACGCCTTGCTCCATCCTCAGGACCGCGCCTACAGCGTGCCCGAGCTCTATGCCTGGCTCGAGCGGTGCGGCCTCTCCTTCGGGCGCTGGTTCGAGCAGGCTGCGTATCTGCCCCGGTGCGGAGCGATTGCGCATATGCCGCATGCCGCGCGTCTGGCCTTGCTCTCGCCGCCGTTGCAGCACGCGGCGGTCGAATTGTTGCGTGGCACCATGGCCAGGCACAACTTCATCGCCTATCGCGATGACCAGGTGGACAAGCGCCAGGCGATCGCATTCGACGGCGACCCCTTCCGAAGCTGGGTCCCTTTGCGCCTGCCGTGGACAATATCCGTCCGCGACCGGGTGCCGCCTGGTTCTGCGGCCGTTCTCGTCAATCCCATGCACACATATCCCGACCTGGCTCTCCCGATCGATGCGGCTGAAGAGCGGGTATTTTCGGCAATCGACGGCAAGCGCTCGGTGGCGCAGCTCCTGCAAGCTGCCGGCGCGGGCGCCGACCAGAAGGCTCGACGATTTATCGAGCGGCTCTGGGAGTATGACCAGATCGTTTTCGGTGCGCCCAACTGACGCGTCAGCCGAAATTGCCTGCGGCGCATAATCGCCGACGCCGGGTTAACCGTTGGACAGTTCCTCGATCGTCTCACCCGATAGCGCTTGGCCGCGGTCCGGCCCGCGCTCTGCCTACCGCGCCAGCCGCACCGGCGGCACCTCGGGCGGCACGATCAGGCGGCAGCCGACGCTCGCCCTCACTTCCTCGACCGTGACGCCGGGGGCGATCTCCTTGAGCGCGAGGCCCTCGGGGGTGATCGCATAGAGCGCGAAATTGGTGACGACGAGATCGACGACGCCCCGCGCCGTCACCGGGATGGCGCAGCGCTCGACGAGCCGCGGGCGCCCCTCGCGCGTCGTCTGCTCCATCGCCACGAAGACGTGCCGGGCGCAGGCCGCCAGATCCATCGCGCCGCCGATGCCGCCGCCCTTTTGCCCCGCCGTCTTCCAATTGGCGAAGTCGCCGTTTTCCGCCACTTCGTAGGCGCCGAGCACGGTCACGTCGATACGGCCGGCGCGGATCATTGCGAAGGAATCGGCATGGTGCACGATCGCCGCGCCGGGCCGCATCGTGACGTGCTGGCCGCCGGCATTGACCAGGTGCAGATCCTCCTCGCCCGGCGGCGTCAGGGGCCCGTAGCCGATGACGCCGTTCTCGGCGTGAAAGACGATCTCCCTCTCGCCGAAATCGAAATTCGAGCACAAGGTCGGGATGCCGATGCCGAGATTGACGATCCAGCCGTCCTCGAACTCCATCGCCAGCCGGTCGCACATCTGCTGCCGGGTGAGGCCCTTCGCGCGTTCGCTCATCGGCCGGCTCCCTGGGCAATTTCGGCGGGGCGTTGCGGCCACCAGCCTTCGGGCGGCGGCGGCACCCGGACGAGGCGATCCACGAAGATGCCGGGCAGATGCACGTCGTCCGGGTCGATCGCCCCCACCGGCAAAATCTCCTCCTCGACCTCGACGACCGTCACCCGCGCTGCCATCGCCATCAGCGGGTTGAAGTTGCGCTGCGAGCGGGCAAAGCGAATGTTGCCGGCGGCGTCCGCCTGATAGGCGCGGATCATCGCGTAGTCGAGCGGCAGCGCGTATTCGAGGAGGTATTCGCGGCCGTTGAAGCGGCGGGTCTCGCGCCCCTCGGCCAGCTCCGTGCCGACCGCCGCCGGGGTGTAGAAGGCGGGAATGCCGGCGCCGGCGGCGCGTAGCCGCTCGGCGAGCGTCCCCTGCGGCGTCAGTTCCGCCTCGATCAGCCCCTTGTCGACATATTCGGTCAGGATCAGCTGCTGCGAAGCACGGGTCGGGGCGGTGAACGAGCAGACGACCTTCTTCACTTGGCCGTTCCGAATGAGCCAGCCCATGTCGGGAGCGTCCGCCGGCAAGGTGGCGCCGCCGCGCGTCGAATTGGAAACGCAGGTCAGTTCCTTCGCTCCTTGCCGCGCCGCCGCGGCATAGAGGTTGATCGGCATGCCGACGACGGCGAAGCCGCCGAAACCGATCGTCGCGCCGTCGGGGATGTCGGCGACCGCCTCGTCGAAGCTCGCGAAGACCTTGTTCTTCGGCATATTTCCTCCCGACACCCCGTCTTCCGTCGCCCCCGCGCAAGCGGGGGGCCAGGGGCAAGCGTTAGAATCGTTGCCCTGGATTCCCGCGTGCGCGGGAATGACGGCTCTACCTCAATTGTTGCCCCTCATTAGCGCCGCTGAGGAAGATGTTCGGCTTCAGGAACATCGAGAGCACGAGCGCGCCTCGCGGCGAGCGCGCGACATGGCGGTTGCCCTTCGGGCGCCAGACATAATTGCCAGCGCTGACCTCGCCTTCCTCGTCCTCGAGGCTGCCCTCGAGGACGAAGGTCTGCTCGACCTCGACATGCTCATGCAGCGCCAATTCGGCGCCCGGCTGCCAGCGGAAAAGAGCGGTCAGGAGGCCGCTCTCCGGGTCTTCGAGTAGGATCTTCATGTCGATCCCGGGGCACGGGGTCGGCTTCCACGGCAGCCCCGCGACCTCGACATAGCGCGAGGCGAGCGGCCCGAGGCTCTTGTCCTTTGCCAGATATGGCGTGGTTGCGGTCATTGCGCGGCCCTCCCTCACATCAAGAATACGCCCTTGCCGGTCGTCTGCGTGTCGAAGAGACGATAGGCTTCTTCGGCCTGGTCGAGCTTCCAGCGGTGCGTGAAGAGGCGCTCGACCGGGATCTTGCGGTCGATGATGAACTGCGCGCACTCGGCTTGGCCCTGCCACGAGAAGGTCCAGGAGCCGATGACCGTCAACTGCTTGCGCAGCATGTCGGGGCTGACGTCGATCGTCACCTGGTTGCGCTCGCCGACGAAGCACATCGTGCCCCACACCTTGGCGCTGCGAATCGCGGCGATGCGGCCCTCGGGCTGGCTCGAGGTGTCGAGCGTGTAGTCGGCGCCGCCATGCGTCAGATCCTTGATCGCGCCGACGGGGTCGTTGGAGCGCGGGTTGACGGTCTGCCAGGCGCCGAATTCCTTGGCGCGCGCGAGCCGCTCGGGGCTCACGTCGAGGGCGATGACGCGCGCCCCCATGGCGGCGGCGAGCTGCGTCGCCGAGAGGCCCACGGGGCCCTGCCCGAAGATCGCGATCGTGTCGTTGCCGGAGAGCTTCAATCGCCGCAACGCGCCGTAGGCGGTGCCGGTGCCGCAGGCGACCGCGGCGCCGACCTCGAACGACATCTCCTCGGGGAGCGGCACCAGGGTGAACGCCGGCACCTTCAGGTAGCGCGCATGCCCGCCATGGGCGTTGTTGCCGTAGACGAGGACGGGTTGCTCCTGGCACAGCTGCGACCAGCCGGAGCGGCAATGGGCGCACACCGTGCAGCCCTTGTAGTGATGCACCATGATGCGCTGCCCGACCGTCGCCTGCGCCGGGCTCACCGCGGAGCCCACCGCTGCGACGATGCCGCAGGGCTCGTGCCCGGCGATGACCGGCTCCGTCGCAACCGCGAGGCCGCCGCTCGCGCCGCCCGATTTCGGCCGGCGATACTGGTGCAGATCGCTGCCGCACATGCCCGAAGCCTTCATCTCGACGACGACCTCGTCGGGCCCCGGCGTCGGGTCGGGGAATTCCATCAGCTCGAGTTGCCGCTCGCCCGTGAAGACAACGCCGCGCATCGTTTCCTCCGCTTGTCTCGTGCCGGTCTCGATAGTACCCCACGCATCCGAAAGAGCGTAGGCTCGGCAGCAGAGGAGATTCCGCCATGCC
>DASYYD010000470.1:0-6423 GCA_035934195.1 Allostellaceae bacterium
CCGCAGGCTCGCCGTGCTGAGGGGCGGGACGCAGGCCTGGCATGCCGCCGGGCTGCCGCTCGAAGCGGGTTTCGGCCGGCTGTTGAGCGAGCCCGACGATGTCGCGCTGTCGGCGCGCGAGCGCCCGGCGGAAGAGCGCGAGCGGCATATGCGCGAGTACCTCGACTGGGAGGTCGATCTCGTCAACCAGATCGCCCGCGACACGGATTGCCGGTTTCGCCTCGCGGGTTAGACAGCGGATCGGAGGCCGCATGAGCGGATTGAGCTATGTGCACGGGGCGAGCAGCCACCCGCTGATCGGAGAGACGATCGGCCGGCATTTCGACCGCATGGCCGGCCGTTTCGCCGAGCGCGACGCGCTCGTCGTCCGGCATCAGGGGATCCGCTGGTCCTATGCGGCGCTGAAGGAGCGGGTCGATGCCTTCGCCGCCGGCCTGCTCGCCCTCGGTTTGCGGCGCGGCGAGCGGATCGGCATCTGGTCGCCCAATAATTCGGAATGGGTGGTCGCGCAGTTCGCCACGGCGAAGGCCGGGCTCATCCTCGTCAACATCAACCCCGCCTACCGCACCGCGGAACTGGAATATGCGCTCAACAAGGCGGGCTGCACGGCGCTGATCACCGCGCCCTCTTTCAAGACGAGCGATTACCTCGCAATGCTGCGCGAGCTCGCCCCCGAGCTGGACAGCGCCGCCCCCGGCGGGCTCGAGGCGGCGCGGCTGCCCGATCTGCGGCTCGTCGTCACGATCGGCGAGGCGCGGGTCGCCGGCGCAGTGCGGTTCGGCGACGTGGCGGGGCTCGCCGGGCCGGCCGAGCGCGAGCGGCTCGAAGCCCTGGGCGAGGAATTGCAGTTCGACGATCCGATCAACATCCAGTTCACCAGCGGCACGACCGGGTTTCCCAAAGGCGCGACCCTCACCCACCACAACATCCTCAACAACGGCTTCTTCATCGCCGAGGCGATGAAGTTTTCGGAGCACGACAGGGTGTGCATCCCGGTGCCGCTCTATCATTGCTTCGGCATGGTGATCGGCAATCTCGGCGCGCTGACGCACGGCGCCGCGATGGTCTATCCGAGCGAGGGGTTCGAACCGCTCGCGACGTTGGAGGCGATCGAGGCCGAGCGCTGCACGGTACTGCACGGCGTGCCGACGATGTTCATCGCGCAGCTCGACCACCCGGAATTCGCGCGCTTCGATCTCTCTTCATTGCGCACCGGCATGACGGCCGGCAGCCCCTGCCCGATCGAGGTCATGCGGCGCGCCGTCGAGCGCATGCATTTGTCGGAAATCGTCATCGGCTACGGCATGACCGAGACGAGCCCCGCTTCCACGGTGACGAGCGCCGACGACCCGCTCGAACGACGCGTCTCGACGGTCGGGCGCGCGATGCCGCATGTCGAAGTCAAGATCGTCGATCCCGAGGCCCGCATCGTGCCGCGCGGGCGACCGGGCGAACTCTTGACGCGCGGCTATCTGGTCATGCTCGGCTATTGGAACGCCCCGGAGAAGACGGCAGAGGCGGTGGATGCGGCCGGCTGGATGCACACCGGCGACCTCGCGACGATCGACGACGAGGGCTACTGCAACATCGTCGGGCGCATCAAGGACATGGTGATCCGCGGCGGCGAGAACGTCTATCCGCGCGAGATCGAGGAATTCCTCTACCGCCATCCGAAGGTGCAGGAGGTGCAGGTGGTCGGGGTGCCCGATCCGCGCCTGGGAGAGGAACTGTGTGCCTGGATCCGGCTGCGCGAGGCGACAAGCGCCACGGCCGAGGAGATCCAGCTGTTCTGCCGCGGCCAGATCGCGCATTTCAAGATCCCGCGCTACATCAGATTCGTCGACGCCTTCCCGATGACCGTCACCGGCAAGATCCAGAAATTCGTCATGCGCGAAACGATGATCCGCGAGCTGGGGCTGGAATTGCCGAAGACTGCGTGAGCAATAGGCTCATTCCGCCCGCATCGCCGCACCGGCAGGGGCTGTGCCGTCCGAAATGGTTGTGGGCCTCCCGCTCAAGGTCTGCGCCAGCCGGAATCCATTGAGCGGCAGCAGCACCGAGTGCACCGCGATAACCGGAAAAATGTGGTCGGCGCAACCGTAGGTGAGCCAGGTGGCCGAGGCCACCAGCGCCACCGCGCGCAGCGCCACCATCTGGCGCATAAAGAAGGTGAGCAACCACAGCAGGGCCGCAGCGCAGCCGATCATCTCGTGCCAAGCCGGAAAGGTCATCACCACGCCCTCAGTTCGAAACTCCTCGGAAGGGGCGTCGAGAGGCGGCCGCGCGACCATCGTCGCGGATCGCGCACCATGCCGGGCTCGCGCCTTGCCACGGCCAGCGGCTCGTTTCCTCGCGCAGAAGCCCCGGCGAGATCGTGACGTCGCCGAAGTCGCGGGGCGACATCTGCGACAGTTCCCGCCGGTCGCGGGCGCGTTCGCGCCAGCCTTCGAACGCGCGTCGGCAAGCAGTTGCGAAGATCCGGACAAGGCGCGCCACATTCGGCTGTCTTGTGCGGCGATCGACGACCCCCAGCGGCATGAAAAAACCGGCGGTCGGGTGTTCCGACAGCGGAGCGACGCGGGAAAGCTTGTGCGAATCGTACACGGTCTCCTCCCATTTTGCCGGCGGGGCGAGAGCCCCTCGCGGTATGGGCGGGCGGCAGTTCGTCCCCCGCCCCGCCTCAAAGTGTCCTTCCGATATCCGTTTCGGGCTCGGACAATTCATAGTTTAGAAATCGCCGACTTCATCGCCAGATCGAAGAGAGCACGGGATTTGCGAGGCATTCGAGCGATTTGTTGATGTCGCGTTCTGGCCCGCCTGCTTTCGCCCTAGTTCCTGAAACGTTCTTTCACGACGCGCGAAGCGGCCGCCGCGGCGGCATGCCCGGTTGCGGCCGGCGGGGCGGACAGGTTAAGAGCAGGCGGGCAACATCGAGAAGGAGAAACGGCGTGGCGCGCGGAGAGGACCAGCACAGAAACCCGCAATCCAACATCGAGATCGCGCAGGCCGCAACGATGCGCCCGATCTACGAGGTCGCCGGCGAGAAGCTCGGCATCCCGGCCGCGGCGGTCGAGCCGTACGGCAAGTACAAGGCGAAGATCTCGCTCGACTACGTCCGCGGGCTCAAGGACCGGCCGAACGGCAAGCTGATCCTCGTCACCGCGATCACCCCGACGCCGGCCGGCGAAGGCAAGACGACGACGACCGTGGGCCTCGGCGACGCGCTCAACCACATCGGCAAACGCGCGATGGTGTGCCTCAGGGAGGCGAGCCTCGGCCCCTGCTTCGGCGTCAAGGGCGGGGCGGCCGGCGGCGGCTACGCGCAGGCCGTGCCGATGGAGGACATCAACCTGCATTTCACCGGCGACCTGCACGCGGTCGGCGCCGCCAACAACCTGCTCGCCGCGATGATCGACAACCACGTTTATTGGGGCACCGAGCCGGTCATCGACCCGCGCCGCGTCGCCTGGCGCCGCTGCATCGACATGAACGACCGCGCGCTGCGCTCGATCGTCAACTCATTGGGCGGCGTCGCCAACGGCTTCCCGCGCGAGGACGGCTTCGACATTACCGCCGCCAGCCAAGTGATGGCGCTCTTCTGCCTGGCGACCGATCTCGAGGACCTGCAGCGCCGGCTCGGCAACATCGTCGTCGGCCAGACGCGCGACCGCAAACCGGTGCGCGCCAGCGACATCAAGGCGGCGGGGTCGATGGCGGCGCTCCTCAAAGACGCGATCGCGCCGAATCTGGTGCAGAGCATCGAGAACAACCCGGTCTTCATCCATGGCGGCCCCTTCGCCAACATCGCGCATGGCTGCAATTCGGTGATCGCGACGACGACGGCCTTGAAGCTCGTCGACTACACGGTGACCGAGGCCGGCTTCGGCGCCGATCTCGGGGCCGAGAAGTTCTTCGACATCAAATGCCGGCAGACGGGGCTGCGGCCCGACGCGGCGGTCATCGTCGCCAGCATGCGGGCGCTCAAGATGCACGGCGGCGTCGCCCGCGACGCGTTGCGCGCGGAGAACGTCGCGGCGGTCGAGAAGGGCTTCGCCAATCTCGCCCGGCACCTCGACAATCTGAAGCAGTTCGGCGTGCCGGCCGTCGTCTCGCTCAATCGCTTCAGCGCCGACACCCCGGCCGAATTCGCCAAGCTCAAGGAACTCTGCGCCGCCCGCGGCGTCGATGCGGTCATCGCCGACCATTGGGCGCAAGGCGGCGCGGGAGCCGTCGAACTGGCCGAGAAGGTCGTCGCGCTCGCCGAGAGCGGCAAGGCCGATTTCCGCTTCCTCTACCCCGCCGAGATGCCGCTCCTCGACAAGATCCGCACAATCGCGACGCGCATCTACGGCGCCGCCGACATCGAGGCCGACGGCCGCATCCGCGATCAGCTTGCCGGGTTGGAGAAGGAAGGCTACGGAAATTACCCGGTGTGCATGGCGAAGACGCAGTACAGCTTCACCACCAACCCCGACCTCAAAGGCGCGCCCAAGGACCACGTCATCGCGGTGCGCGAAGTGCGGCTCTCGGCCGGGGCCGAATTCGTCGTCGCGATCTGCGGCGAGATGATGACGATGCCCGGCCTGCCGCGGGTGCCGGCGGCAAACAGCATCTCGGTCGAGGACGGGCTGATTACCGGGCTGTTCTGATTGGACAAGAGCCGAGGCCGGCGGCCCCTCACCCTGCCGCTGCGCGGGTGCCTCCCTCTCCCCGCTCGCGGGGAAAGGGCCGGGGCGAGGGGCCGCTGCCGGCGACGACGCTCGATATCGTTGGGGGAGCAATGGACTGGCCGGCGCTGAAGGTCTGGCGGCGGGCCGAGCGCGAGCGGCTTCTGGCGTTGCGCGCCGAGGCCCCGCCCGCCCTGCGCCGGCAATGGGGCGAGGCGATTGCCGCGAGGCTCGCGGCCATCCTTTCCGAGCGGCCGGGCATCGTGCTCGGAATCTATTGGCCGTTCCGCGCCGAGTTCGACCCGCGCCCGCTGCTGCCGGCGCTCTTCGCGCAGGGCTCGCGCGCCGCGTTGCCGGCGGTCGTCGACAAAAAGGGCCCGCTCGAATACCGCGCCTGGGCGCCGGGCGAGAGCCTCGCCGACGGGGTGTGGAACATCCCGGTTCCGGAAAAGCGCGAGATCCTGGTGCCGCAAGCGGTATTGGCGCCGCTCGTCGGCTTCGACGAGGCGTGCTATCGCTTGGGCTACGGCGGCGGCTATTTCGACCGCACCCTCGCCGCGCTCGCGCCGCGGCCCTTGGCGATCGGCGTTGGCTTCGAATTGTCGCGGCTCGAAACCATCCACCCGCAGCCGCACGACATGCCGATGGACCGCATCGTCACCGAGGCGGGCGTCCGTCGGCGCGAGGTTTAGGCTGGGGGCATTCAGCGGCGGCGCCGGTTCGCTATGTAATCCTCGCTCTGCATTTCGACGAGGCGCGAGACGGTGCGCGCGAATTCGAAATTGCCGTCGCCCGAGGGGTAGATCTCCTGCGGCGTCGCCTCGGCCGAGGCGACCAGGAGCGTGCGCGCCTCATAGAGCACATCGACGAGGATGTGGAAGCGGCGCGCGGCGTCCCGCCGCTGCGGCGGGAGGCGCGGGATGCCGTCGACGACGAGCGCCGCGAAACGCTCGGCGATCGCCAGATAATCGACGGCGGCGAGCGGGCGCTCGCAGAGCTCGGCAAAGCCGAACCAGGCGACATTCTTCGCCGCCCGCGGAACGCGGAGCGGGCGGGCCTTGACGGTGAGCGTAAGGGGTTCGCCCGCGGCCCCGTCGGTCAATTCGGCGAAAGCCTCCTCGAGCGCCCGATGGGCGGCCGCGTCGAGCGGGCAGTGATAGACCCGCCGGCCGCGCAGCCGCGCGAGGCGATAATCGCGGCCGCTGTCGAGCGCCAGCACGTCGAGCTTCTGCTCGACGAGCGCAACGAAGTGCAGAAAGCGCTCCCGCTGCAGCCCGCCGGGATAGAGTTCGTCGGGCGGCCGGTTCGCGGTCGCGACGACGACGACCCCCGCCTCGAAGAGCGACGAAAACAGCCGCTCGAGGATCATCGCGTCGGCGATGTCGTTGACCTGGAACTCGTCGAAGCACAACAGCGTCGCGGCGGCGGCGATGTCGCGCGCGACGGCGGCGATCGGCTCCGCCGCACGCCCCCGGCGCTGCCGCTCGATCGCGTCGTGCGCTTCCAGCATGAAGGCGTGGAAATGCAGCCGCCGCTTCTTCGCCACCGGCGCCGCCGCGAAGAACAGATCCATCAGCATCGATTTGCCGCGCCCGACCGGCCCGCAAAGATAGAGCCCGTGCGGCGCGTGCGCCCCCGGCTCTTCGCCGAGGCCGAAGCGGGCGAGCCAGCCCGACCGGCCGCTTTCGGGATGGTAGTCGGCCAGCGCCCGCGACAGGCTCTGCAGCTTTTCGACGGCGAGTTGCTGCGCCGAATC
>DASYYD010000477.1:0-1730 GCA_035934195.1 Allostellaceae bacterium
CACTCGAAGCTGACCGGTGCCTCCGCGATGCGCGGCGGCTTGACGCCGGCCGAGGGCAGCGCGGTCAGCCGGGTGATGTCGAGTTCGCCCACTTCGGCCGGAAAATCGACGGCGCAGATGTTCATCCGCTCGGCGAGCGCCTCGTCGACGAGGTTGACGACGAACTCGCCGGTGTCGCGGATGTTGCGCTCGGTGTCCTTCCAGCCGTCGGGCGTGCCCTCGCCGCCGCCGATGCCGAGGACGACGACCGGCGGGATCGAGCTGACCGCGTTGAAGAAGCTGAAGGGCGCGGCGTTGACCCGGCCGCCCGCATCGACGGTCGTGGCGAGCGCGATCGGCCGCGGCACGACGGTGGCGACGAGCAGCTTGTAGGCTTCGCTCTGCGGAATTTGCGCGAGATCGAAATGCATGCCTTCCCCCGTTGCTGCGGCCGCGCCGAAGATAGCCCGGAAACCGCGCGCGATTGACAGAAAACAGCGGCGAGACTAGGGTCCGCCCGCGCTTGCGTGAGCGAGACGCCTTCGACCTCCCGGCTCGGGAGCCGCCAGTCCGCGAGTGTCGCGCACTGGCGTCTTTTCGTTGCGGAAAAGGATTTCGGGAAAAGCCATGTTCGACAGCCTCTCTGGCCGCCTCGGCGAGGTCTTCGACCGGCTGCGCCGGCACGGCGCCTTGTCGGCCGAGGATGTTGCGGCGGCCTTGCGCGAGATCCGGGTGGCGCTGCTCGAGGCCGACGTGGCGCTGCCGGTGGTGCGCGACTTCGTCGCCGCGGTGCGCGAGAAGGCGGTCGGCGAGGCGGTGCTGCGCTCGGTGACGCCGGCGCAGATGGTCGTCAAGATCGTGCACGACCATCTCGTATCGGTCTTGGGCGGCGAAGCGGGCGCGGCCAGGGGCGGCCTCGACCTCGAGGCGCCGGCGCCCGTCGCGGTCATGCTCGTCGGGCTGCAGGGCTCGGGCAAGACGACGACCGCCGGCAAGATCGCGCTGCGCCTCAAGAACCGCGACCGGAAAAAGGTGCTGCTCGCCTCGCTCGACGTGCAGCGGCCGGCGGCGCAGGAGCAGCTCGCCCAGTTGGGCCGCCAGACGGGCGTCGCGAGCCTCTCCGTCGTTGCCGGGGAGCGCCCGGTCGAGATCACCCGCCGGGCGCTCGAGGTCGGGCGCCGCGAGGGCTACGACGTCGTCATTCTCGACACCGCCGGCCGCCTCCACGTCAACGAGGAGCTGATGCTCGAAGTCGCCGCCGTGCGCGCCGCGGCGAACCCGCACCAGACCCTTCTCGTCGCCGATGCGATGACCGGGCAGGACGCGGTCAATGTCGCGCATGCCTTCGGCGAGCGCGCCGGGCTCACCGGCATCGTCCTGACGCGCGTCGACGGCGATGCGCGCGGCGGCGCCGCGCTCTCGATGCGCTCGATCACCGGCAAGCCGATCGTCTTTCTCGGCACCGGCGAGAAGCTGGAGGCGCTCGAGCCGTTCCACGCCGAGCGCATCGCCGGCCGCATTCTCGGCATGGGCGATGTCGTCAGCCTCGTCGAGAAGGCGGCCGAGACCGTCGAGCAGGAAGAGGCGGAAAAGCTCGCCCGCAAGATGGAGCAGGGCCGCTTCGACCTCGACGACCTCGCCGGGCAATTGCGCCAGCTGCGCCGCATGGGCGGGATGAGCGGCATGCTCGGCCTCCTGCCCGGGGTCGGCAAGGTCAAGAAGCAGCTCGCCGACGCCAACATCGACGAGCG
>DASYYD010000026.1:0-7018 GCA_035934195.1 Allostellaceae bacterium
AGGGCGGCGAAGCGGCGGCGCCGGAGGAGTGGAGCCCGCAGATCACCATCGGTACGCCGGTCCTCATCCCCGAAGCCTACGTCGCCGATCTCGGCGTCCGCCTCGGCCTCTACCGGCGCATCGCGCAGCTTTCCGACCGCCGCGAGATCGACGCCTTCGCGGCCGAGTTGATCGACCGCTTCGGGCCGCTGCCGCCGGAGGTCGAGAACCTGCTGGAAATCATCGACATCAAGCGCTGGTGCCGCATGGCCGGGGTCGAGCGGCTGGAGGCGGGGCCGAAGGGCGCGGTCGTCGCCTTGCGCGGCAACCGCTTCGCCAACCCGGCGGGGCTCGTCGCCCTCATCCAGCGCCACGCCGGCACCTTGAAGCTGCGCCCCGACCAGCGGCTCGTCTATCTGCGCAACTGGGAGGACGAGAAGGTGCGCCTCGAGGGTGTCGCGAAACTCTTGCGGGCGCTCGTCGAGATCGCCCGCAAGGCGCCCGCCGACGGCGAGGCGGCGATGCCGCAGCCGACGCCCTCGCTCTCGAAGACGCGCGCCGCGCAGCGCGCTTGACGCTCGCGGCCTCGCCCCCGAGGATGGCGTCGGGACTGTCGGCAGAAGAAGGTTCGGCGTGCCAGGTCGTTACGACGCACCGCATTTGGCCAAGAGCGCGGCGAATTTCGCGGCGCTCTCGCCGCTTTCTTTTCTCGCGCGGGCGGCGGCGGTCTATCCGGAGAAGATCGCCATCATCGACGGGGAACGCCGCTTCACTTACCGCGAATTCTATGCGCGCTGCTGCCGCTTCGCCGACGCGCTGAGGCGGCGCGGCGTCGGTGAGGGCGACACCGTCGCGGTCTTGGCGCCGAACGTGCCGGCGCTGCTCGAAGCGCATTACGCGGTGCCCATGGCGGGGGCCGTCTTGAACGCCCTCAACTACCGCCTCGACGCCGCTTCGATCGCCTTCATCCTCGGGCACGGCGAAGCGAAACTCCTCCTCGCCGACCGCGAATTCGCCCCGCTCGCGGCGGCGGCTCTGAGGGAATTCGGCGGCGAGCTGCCGCTCGTCGAGATCGACGACGGCAGCGGCGCAGCCTCGCTCGGCAGCACCGAATACGAAGCCTTTCTCGGCGAGGGCGACCAGGCCGCGCCCTGGGCGATGCCCGAGGACGAATGGGCGCCGATCGCGCTCAACTACACCTCCGGCACGACCGGCAACCCGAAGGGCGTCGTCTATCACCATCGCGGCGCCTATCTGAATGCGCTCGGCAACGCGATCACTTTCGGTCTCGGCCGCGACAGCGTCTATCTGTGGACGTTGCCGATGTTCCATTGCAACGGCTGGACCTACTCCTGGGCGCTCTCCGCCGTCGCCGGCACGCATGTCTGCCTGCGCCGGGTCGAGCCGGCGGCGATCTTCGATTCCATCGCCGAGCATCGCGTCACGCATCTCTGCGGCGCGCCCGTCGTCCTCAACATGCTGGTGCATGCCCCCGAGCATGTGAAGCGCCGGTTCGACCACATTATCGAGGTCGCCACCGGAGGCGCGGCGCCGCCCTCGGCGGTCATCGAGGCGATGGAGCGGATGGGGTTCCGCGTCACCCACCTCTACGGCCTCACGGAAAGCTACGGCCCGACGACGGTCTGCGCCTGGCAGGAGGCGTGGGAGGCGCTGCCGCTCGCCGAGCGGGCCGGGCGCATGGCGCGGCAGGGCGTGCAATACCCGACGCTCGACCGGCAGCGGGTCGCCGACCCGGCGACGATGCGGGACGTCCCGGCCGACGGCCGGACGATGGGCGAAGTCATGCTGCGCAGCAATACGCTGATGAAGGGCTATCTGAAGAACGAGGAGGCGACGAAGGCCGCCTTCGCCGGCGGCTGGTTTCACACCGGCGACCTCGCGGTCATGCATCCCGACAATTACCTCGAGATCAAGGACCGCTCGAAGGACATCATCATCTCGGGCGGCGAGAACATCTCCTCGCTCGAGGTCGAGGAAGCGCTCTACCGGCACCCGCAGGTGATGGAGGCGGCGGTCGTCGCTAGGCCCGACCCCGTCTGGGGCGAGAGCCCATGCGCCTTCGTCACGCTGAAGGCGGATGCGGGCGAGGTCTCGGCCGACGAGATCATCCAATGGTGCCGCGAGCGCCTCGCGCATTACAAGGCGCCGCGCCATGTCGTCTTCGGGGCCTTACCGAAGACCTCGACCGGCAAGATCCAGAAATACGAATTGCGCGAGCGCGCGAAGGGGATCGCCCCTCACCCCGGCCCCCACCCTAACCCTTCCCCGCAAGCCGGGGAGGGAAGGGAGGGGGAGCGCGCCGCGCGCGCCGAGGAGCTGCCTAAGTGACTCCGCTGCCGAGCTTCGATCTTTCGGGCGAGGTGGCGCTCGTCACCGGCGCTTCGAGCGGCATCGGCCGGCACCTGGCGGCGCTCCTGGCGGCGGCCGGCGCCAAGGTCGCGCTCGCGGCGCGGCGCACCGACCGGCTCGCCGAACTGGAGCGCGAGATCAAGGAGGCGGGCGGCGAGGGCCTGGCGATCGGCTGCGACGTAACCGACGCCGAGAGCATCGCCGCCGCGGTCGAGAACGCCGAAAACGCGCTCGGGCCCCTCTCGATCCTCGTCAACAATGCCGGCGTCGTCGTCGCGAAGCCGATATTGCGGCACAGCGAAGAAGACTGGGACTACGTCCTCGACACCAATCTGAAGGGCGCCTGGCTGATGGCGCGGCAATTCGCCGAGCATCTGGTCGCGAAAGGGCGCGGCGGACGCATCGTCAACATCGCCTCGGTGCTCGGCAGCCGCACGATCGCGCAGGTGCCGAGCTATTGCGCGGCGAAGGCCGGGCTCATCCACCTGACGCACATCTTGGCGATGGAATGGGCGCGCCACGGCATCCTCGTCAATGCGCTGGCGCCCGGCTATGTCGAGACCGATTTCAACCGCGAGTTCCTGCAAAGCGAGGCCGGCAAAAAGCTCGCCGCCCGCATCCCGATGCGCCGCGTCGGCCGGCCGCAGGATCTCGACGGCGCGATGCTGCTGCTCGCGTCGCCCGCCGGCGCCTATATCACCGGCGCCGTCATTGCCGTCGATGGCGGGCACGCCGTCGCCGCGATCTGAGGCGCCGGGCGCCGCGCTCGCCCGGTTTCTCGCCGCGGCCTCGGGCGCAGAGGCCGTCGAGATCGTCCGTTTCGAACCGCTCTCCGGTGGCTCTATCCAGCAGAACCTGGCGCTCGACGCGCGCTTTCAAGGCGGCCGGCTCGCGGGCGGGCAGTGCCTCGTGCTGCGCACCCAGGCAGCGACCGGGGTGCCGTCGAGCCTGCCGCCCGCCGCCGAATCCGCCGTTCTGAGGGCCGCCTACGCGGCCGGCGTCACGGTTCCCGAGCCGCTGTTCGCAAGCGAAACCGGCGACGGTTTCGGCAAGCCGTTTTTCGTCATGCGCCGGGTCGCGGGCAGCGCGCTCGCGCAGCGCATCACGCGCGACCCCGCGGTCGACGCCGCCTCGGCCGAAATCGCCGAGGCGCTGGGGCGCGAACTCGCGCGCATCCATACGATCCGCCCGCCGCGCCCGGAGCTCGCTTTCCTCTCGCCGCCGGAGGCCGCACGCCCCGAAATTCAGCTCGCGCAATTCCGCGCCTATCTCGATCGGCACCAGGAGCCCCGCCCGGTCCTCGAATGGGGCATCCGCTGGCTCGAGACGCGTCTTCCTCCGCCCGCCGAGCCCGTCCTCTGCCATCATGATTTCCGCACCGGCAACTACATGCTCGATGGCACGCGGCTCAGCGGCATCCTCGATTGGGAATTCGCCGGCTGGGGCGACAGCCACGAGGACATCGGCTGGTTCTGCTGCAAGGGCTGGCGCTTTGCCCGCATCGACCGCGAGGCCGGCGGCATCGCGGAGCGCGCGCCGTTCTATCGCGGCTACGAGGCGGGATCGGGGCGCCGGGTCGACCCGCAGCGGGTGCGCTTCTGGGAGGTGCTCGCAAGCGTGCGCTGGGCGATAATTGCGCTTCAGCAATCCGACCGCCATATGTTGGGCGGCGAGCGCGACCTCGATCTGGCTTTGACCGGGCGGCGCGCGACCGAATGCGAGCTCGAACTCCTGATGCTGCTCGATCCCGGTGGAGCCCCCGCCTATGCGTGACCTGCCGACAGGTCCGGCGCTTCTGGCGCTGGCCCGCGACGTGCTGACGCAAGAGCTGCTGCCGCTGTTGCCGCGCGCGCGGCAGCTCGAAGCGCGGCGCGTCGCCGCCGCGATGGCGATCGCCGAGCGCGAGGGGGCGGCGGGGGCGGGGCCGTCGCAAAGGGTCGCCGCATCGCTTGAGAAGTTCTATGGCGCGGGCGAGGCGAATGCGTGCTTCGAGACGCGCCCTTCGGGCGCTCCTCAGCATGAGGCTGTTCTCGATGGCATCGAGGAAAGCCCTCATCCTGAGCCGGCGCGAAGCGCCGAGTCGAAGGACGCGCCGGCGCACATCCAGCAAATATGGCGCCGCTTCGCCGTAGATCTGCGGCAGGGCGCGTTCGACAATGACGACGAGTGCGGACCTGCTGCGCGCGCTATCCTGTGGCGGCTGACAATCGCCAAACTGCGCGCCGCCAACCCGCGGTTTCTGGCCGCCAACGGCTTTTCGGAAGAGCATCGGTGAAAGAGCAGAACGTGCCGCAATCGCGTGTGAGAAAAGCCATCGAGGCCTTCGGGCGCGGCGAGATCGTCGTCGTCACCGACGACAACGACCGCGAGAACGAGGGCGACCTGATCCTCGCGGCGACGAAGGCGACGCCGGAGAAGATGGCCTTCATCATCCGCCACACCTGCGGCATCGTCTGCGCGCCCCTGACGGGCGAGATCGCGCGCCGCCTCTCCCTCGCCCCGATGGTCGCCGACGGCGACGCGATCCACGGCACCGCCTTCACCGTCTCGGTCGATTACCGGCACGGCACGACGACCGGCATCTCCGCCGACGACCGCACCGCGACGGTGCGCAACCTCGCCAACGGCAATGTCGGCCCGTCCGATTTCGTGCGCCCCGGCCACGTCTTTCCGCTGATCGCCAAGGACGGCGGCGTCCTGATGCGCTCCGGCCACACCGAGGCGGCGATCGATCTATGCCGGCTCTCGGGCATCGAGCCGGTGGCGGCGATCTGCGAACTGGTCAACGACGACGGCACGGTGATGCGCGGGCCGCAGGTCGGCGCCTTCGCCGAAACGCACGGCTTGAAGCAGATCTCGGTCGCCGACCTGATCGCCCACCGGCAGGCGCGCGAGAAGCTCGTCACCCGCGTTGCCGAGTTCACCGTGGCGAGCGAGATCGGCGAATTGCAGGGCTACGCCTATGTGACGCCGTTCGACCGCGTGCATCACTACGCCTTCGTCTACGGCCGGATCGGCGACGGGCTCAACGTGCCGACGCGGCTGCACCGCGCCAATGTGCTCGAAGACGTGTTCGGCGGCGCCAAGCCGATCCATGCCGCGCTCCTTCGCTTCAAGGAGGCCGGGACCGGGGTTCTCGTCTATCTGCGCGACGGCACTTCGGGGGTGCCGGTTTCCTCGGTCGGCGAGGGGCATACCGGCTCCGAGCTCGAGCGCCGCGCACAATGGCGCGAAGTGGGCCTCGGCGCGCAGATCCTGCGCGATCTGCGCATTTCCTCGATCCAGCTGTTGGCGACGCGCTCGCGCACCTATGTCGGGCTCGCCGGCTTCGGCATCGAGATCATCGCCACCGAGCCGCTGGAATAATACTCAACCGGCCCCGCCGCGGATCAACTCGATCTCGACTCCTGCGGCTTCGCCGACCGCTTGCCAGGAGCGATCCGTCGTCAGCGTCGGGACCCCGAGCCGGGCGACCAGGGCGAGGCGCGCGCGGTCGCCGAAAGACAACCCGGCGGCGCGCGTCGCCGGCAACAGCAGTCCCGCCGCATGGGCAAGTTCGGCGTCGAAGGGTATCCAGTTGATCGGCAACGGCTCGATCACCTGCCGAATCTCGGCTTCTGACGCGCCGTTGCGGGCGTAGTGGCCGGCGACTTCGCCGAGATTGACGGTCGTCATCGCCGAACCGGCCAGAACTTCTCTCGCCCGCTCCCCAGCCCGGCTCGCCGCGCAGCAGCGCCAATAGAGCGGAGGCGTCCAATACGGCATCGGTCATTCGCGCTCGGCCTTGCAGCGCCGCTCGGCCAGGAACGCCTCGACCGAGGCCTGGGGCTTATCCGCGAGCAGCCGGCGGGTGAGGGCCTGAGCCTCGGCGACGACCTCGTCGATCGTCCGAATGCGGATCTCGCGCTCGACGAGTTCGACGACGACATCGCCGCCGCGCTCGAGGCCCAGCGATTTGCGGAACCCTGCGGGCAAGCTCAGGCGGCCGGATGGTGATACCGTCGTATATGCAGGTTTCATGGCAGATCTCAACGATAAGCCAATTCCATCCAAATAAGAGTGAGTGTGGCAAGAGGCTCGTCTGTCTGGAGCGGTTGTGAGCCGCCGAGGACGGGAGCTTGAAGCCGGTTGCTTTTCCAGCCGTTTCTCGCCTCTATGCCGGCTCTCGCCGCGAGGATGGGATGAAGCCGGAGATCGTCATCATCGGGCCGATGTACCCGCCGACGCAGGCGCGGCTCGAACAGCTGTTCACCGCGCACAGGCTCTGGGAGGCGGCGGATCGCGAGGCCTTTCTGCGCGAAATCGCGCCGCGGGTGCGCGGCATCGCGCTCTATGCGCTGCATGGCTGCCCCGGCTCGGTGATCGAGGCGCTGCCGCGGCTCGAGATCATCGGCTGCTTCGGCATCGGGGTCGATGCGATCGACCTCGCCGCTGCGAAGAAGCAGGGCGTTCGCGTCACCAACACCCCGGACGTCGTGACCGACGACACCGCCGACACCGCGCTCGGTTTGATGCTCGCCGTCGAGCGCCGCATCGCCGAAGGCGATCGCTTCGTACGGCGCACAGCTTGGCGCGCCGGCGAATTGCGTTTCGGCCGCAGCCTCGGCGGGCGCCGGCTCGGCATCGTCGGCCTCGGCCGCATCGGCTGGGCGATCGCGCGGCGCGCCGA
>DASYYD010000056.1:0-11143 GCA_035934195.1 Allostellaceae bacterium
CGCATGCCGCTCGATCACCGCGATCCGCCCGCCCGCCGCTGCGCGATCTGCGGCAAGCCGGCGAGCCCGCGCCACCGGCCCTTCTGCTCGGCGCGCTGCGCCCAGGTCGATCTCCACCGCTGGCTCGCCGGCAATTACCGATTCGCCACCGACGAGCCGCCCGAGGAGGGTGACGGCCGGGAGGAAGACCGCTGACGGCGCGCCTGCGGGCTCGCGCTTGACGATCGGGGGCGGCATCGCGAGGCTCGGGGCGCGATGATCCCGCCGCCGCGCCCCCACCATTACCGGCTCATCTATGCCGACCCGCCCTGGACCTTCGCCACCTATTCGAAGAAGGGCAAGGGGCGCAGCGCGGAGGCCCATTACGATTGCCTCTCCATTGCCGACATCAAGGCGCTGCCGGTCGCCGAGTGGGCGGCCAAGGATTGCGTCCTCTTGATGTGGGCGACCGATCCGCTCCTCGAAAAGGCGTTCGAGGTGATCCGCGCCTGGGGCTTCACCTACAAGACCGTCGGGTTCTACTGGGCGAAGCTGAACAAATCCGCCGTGCCGGGCGCCCTCGGCGCAAGGAGCTTCTTTACCGGGCTCGGTTTCTGGACGCGCGCCAACCCGGAGCTGTGCCTGTTGGCGACGCGCGGCCACCCGCACCGGCGGTTCGCCAACGTGCCGAAGCTCGTCCTTTCGCCGCGGCGCGAGCACAGCCGCAAGCCCGAGGAGGCCTACGCCCGCATCGAGGCCTTGTGCGAGGGCCCCTATCTCGAAATGTTCGCGCGCGCCCCGCGTCCCGGCTGGGACTATTGGGGGCATGAGCCGGAGGCCTTCGAAAACGGCAGGGCGCCGGCGCGCCGCTGGCGCTCGACGAGCTATCCGGGCGCACCGGCGCCGCTCTTCACCAAGCTTTAACGGAGCCGCCGCGAGACTGCGCCGATGATCGGCTGGGCGCTGCGCCGCTCCTTGTTATGGATCGGCCTTTCTCTCGTATTCGTTCTCGTCGTCAGCCACCGGGCGGCGTTTCTGCCCGGGCTGCCGTCGCGCCCGGCGCCCGCGCGCGCCGTCGCGATGCCGAAAGCGGGCCCGCAGCCGCGTGAGCCGAACCGGCGGCTCGTCTATTTCGCCGATCGGCGCGGCCATTTCCTGCTCGACGCCGTCGTCAACGGCGCGCCGATCCGGATGCTCGTCGATACCGGGGCGACGCTCGTCGCGCTGACGCCGCGGGACGCGCGCGCGGCCGGTTTCGCGACCCCCGACCTCGCCTTCGTCGGGGCCGCGAACACCGCCAACGGCATCGTGCGGGTCGCGCCGGTGACGCTCTCCGAGGTCGGCCTCGACCAGCTGTCGGTCTACGACGTTCAAGCCTCGGTGATCGAGAACCTCAGCATGTCGCTCCTCGGCATGAGCTTTCTCGACCGCCTCAAAGGCTACGAGATGCGCGACGGCAAGCTCTACATCAGCTGGTAGGCGGCGATACTTTTCGCCGTCATCCCGGCCGAATGACGGACAGCGTCTCAAATCCCCAGCAAATTCTCCGGCCGCGGCGGGATCTCGCCCTGCTCGACGCGCCTGACCGCCGCGATCAGCTTTGCGTGCGTCGGCGCGGGGCGGCCGACCTCGATCCCCTTGTCGAGGATGAGGCCGTTGATGAAGTCGATCTCGGTGCGCCGTCCCTTCAGCATGTCCTGCCCCATCGACGGGCGCTGCGTGTCGCTGCGGGTGTTCGAGTTGGCCGCCGCGAGGATCTGCGCCTCGCACTCCGCGAACGCCCGCTCGTCGCCCTCGGCGGCGCGCGCCAGCGTCTCGGGCTCGTGCATGCGGATGTGTTCGAGCGTGTAGCCGAGCGCCTGGCCGACGCGCACCGCCTCGCCGCCGAGCCTGATGCTGAGCCGGCGGATCTCGTCGTGCCAGTCCATGCCGTTGCCGCTGAGCCCCGTCGCCGCGCCGATGCCGTTGCGCATGCCGTTGACGCAGAGCTTCGACCAGCGCTCGCCCCACAGGTTGCGGGTGACGGTGACGCTGTCGATCGTGCGCAACAGCGCCGCCAGTTCCTCGATGCGCGCCGTCACCCGGCCGTGCACCTCGCCGACCCGGAAGACATCGTGCGGCGAGGCGCCCTTCGCCACCGTGCGCCGCACCCGCCCCGGCGCGCAGAGCTCGGCCGAGAGGAGCGCCGGGATCGCGCCGACCGTCCGCTCCCAGCCGGCGACCCCGGCGATCCGCGCCTCGTTCATGCAGTTCTGCAGCGATACGAGATAGCCATCGGGCGCCAGATACTGCGCCATCAGCGCCGTCGCCCATTCGGTGTCGTAGGATTTGACGGCGATCATCGCGATGTCGATCGGCCGCTCCTTCGCCATCCCCTGCACCTCGGTCACGTGCAGCGTGCGCGGGCGCGGGCATATGAATTCTTCTTCGCTCACCCCCTCGACCGCGAGCCCGTCGCGGCGGATCGCCTCGATGTGCTCGGGCCAGGGGTCGATCAGGGTCACGTCGAACCCGTTCTGCGCGAGCTGGCCGCCGACATAGCCGCCGATCGCGCCGGCGCCCATCACCGCAATCCGCTTTTCCATCGCTCTCCGCCCTCTATGACGCACCGCCCGCCATGATAAGCTCGGCGCGGGCGAGGGAGAAACAGCCGAGGAAACACGAGCGATGCACTGGACAGACCGGCGCGAGCGCTTTCGCGCGATCCTCGCGGGGCAAGCCTGCGTTCACCCGGGCTCGGTCTACGACGCGATCTCGGCGCGCATCGCCGAGGATCTCGGCTTCGAGGTCGGCATGTTCGCGGGGTCCATCGCCTCGATGGCGGTGTTGGGGGCGCCCGACCTGATCGTCCTGACCCTCTCGGAATTCGCCGCCCAGGCCTACCGCATCAACCGCGCCGGCACGCTGCCGCTGCTCGTCGATAGCGACCACGGCTACGGCAACGCGCTCAACGTCAAGCGCACGGTCGAGGAATTGGAGACCGCCGGCGTCGCGGCATTGACGATCGAGGATACGCTGCTGCCGCGCCCCTATGGGCCGAGCGGGAAGCCGAGCCTCATTTCGCTCGAGGAAGGCGTCGGCAAGATGCAGGCGGCGCTCGCCGGGCGGCAGGACAAGAGCCTCGTCGTCGCGGGGCGCACGAGCGCGCTCGCGATCGAGGGCGTCGAAGAAACGATCCGGCGGGCGCAGGCCTATGCGGCGGCCGGCGTCGACGCGGTCTTTCTCGCCGGCGCCAAGACCCGCGCCGAGGTCGCGGCGGTCGCGGCGGAGGTCAAGGTCCCGCTGCTTCTCGGCGACACCACGGGCGAGCTCAGCGACCGCGATTTTCTCGCCGCCCACAATGTCAAGATCTGCCTGCAGGGCCACGCCCCCTTCAGCGCCGCCGTCTTCGCCGTCCATGAGACGCTGAAGGCGCTGCGGGACGGCGTGCCGCCGCGCGAGCTGAAAAACATCGCCTCGCCCGAGCTGATGCGGCAGGTGACGCGCGCCGAGGACTACCAGCGGTGGACCAGAGAATTTCTCGGAGGAGCCTGAAGATGCGCCGCCCTTACCTCGTCGCGCTCGCGCTTGCTGGCGCCTCCTGCACCTATCCCGGAGGGCCGGGCGGCACGCTCTTGTTGAGCAATCCCGGCCCCGGCCATGTCGCCGTCGAGACGGTCGTCACCGCGAACGCCGATTGCAACGCGCGCGGCGGCGGCTATGTCGCGGCGAGCCGGTTCTCGCTGCCGCCCGGCGGCACCCGCTTCATCGCGACGCCGCCGGGCGCCAGCGTGTGCTGGCGGATCGCCCCGGCGGCGGGGGCGGCGAGTGCGGCCAAGGCGGAGTGGAACAGGACGTATACGTCCGCCGGCGCGTTGCTCGATTCGAACATTTGAGGGCGGCGGGCGCCGGGCTTATCCTCGGCGGCCGCTGAGGAGAGCCCCGATGAGACTTGCGCTCGGCCTTGCCGTCTTTGCGGTCTTCGCCTCGCCGGCGGAGACGCTGCGGGCCGCCGATGTCGACCTCGAAGTGGTGCTGGCGGCAGACGTCTCGCGCAGCATCGACGACGGGGAATTCGAGCTGCAGCGCAAAGGCTACGCGGCGGCGTTGACCGATCCCAGGGTGCTGAGGGCGATCGCGGCCGGGCCGCACCACGCGATCGCGGTCTCGTTCGTCGAGTTTTCCGGCGATTCCGATCAGCGCGTCGTCGTGCCGTGGACCGCCTTGCGCGACGAAGAGGGCGCCGGCTCGGTCGCCGCGACCCTGCTGAAGGCGCCGCGCTCGTTCATGGGCCGCACCTCGATCAGCCGGGCGATCGACTTCGCGGTGACGCAACTCGCCGCCGCCAAATGGCGTGCCAGCCGCCGCGTCATCGACATCTCGGGCGACGGCACGAGCAATTCCGGCCCCGAGCTCGAAAAGGCGCGCAACGGGGCGATCGCGCTCGGCATTACGATCAATGGCCTCGCCATCATCAACGACCGGCCCGATATGAGCTTTTCCGTGCACACCCATCCGCCGGGCGGCCTGCCGCATTACTTCCGCGAGGAGGTCATCGGCGGGCCCGGCGCCTTCCTGGTCGTCGTCAAGGACTTCAATTCCTTCGCCGACGCGCTGGCGAACAAACTCGCGAAGGAAATCAACATCGCCGAGGAACGCGGCCGCCGGCACGCAGATTATTAAGCTACAGCAAGGCGGACCGCCTCCGCGCGTGCTACGGCGCGGGTCGGAGGTGGAAGGATGCTGTTGCGCCCATTCCCGCGCCGGCGCCGAGCAACGCTGCTGTTGCGGCGTCTCGATCGCCTCGCCGCCCGGATGAATCCCTACCTCATCGCCGCCGCGGTGCTGCTCGGGCTCTTGAACCTGACCTGCGTCACCGCGCAACTGATAAGCCCGCCGCCGCCCGTCGAGGCGAGCAGCAGATAACCGGCGGGATCAGCGCCCGAGACTGCGGGCGAAGAATTCCAGCGCGAGGCGCGCCGTCGTCTCGTGGACGAGCGCGCGATCGACCCCGGGCGGGTCGTTGCACGGCCGCGGCAAGGCGGCGCGGCCCGCGGCGGTGCATTCGGTGAGAAAGACGTCGTGGCCGGTCGGAGCCGGCAGCAGCGTCAGTCGGGCATTCGGGATATTTGCCGCGAAAAATTCGGCGTTGCTGATCGACCGCGGCGACGACATAGCCGTGCCGGGCGAGCGCGAGGACGAGCCTCGCCGCCAATGCGAGCCGCAGCCGCGGTTTCACCCCGCCTTCAGCGCGTCGAGGGCCGAGGCCCAGGCCTGCCGCGTGTGGCGGATGTCTTCCGCGGTGTGAGCGAGCGAGACGTAGTATTTCGATTCGCCCTTCAGGATGCCGCGCTCGCGCAGCAGCGCGTTGAAGCGCCGTTGCAGCTGTGCGTCGCCCCTCTGGAAGCTGCGATAGTCGCGGATCGGCTCCTTGGTGAAGACGATGTCGAACAGCGGCGGCTCGCCCGTCACCTGCGCCGCGACGCCGCGCTCGGCGAGTAGGCTTTTGAGGCTGTCCATCAGCTCCCGCCCGGTCGCGAAGAGCCGCTCGTAGGCGCCGGGGCGGTTGAGGATCTCGATCGTCTTCAGGCCGGCGACGGCGGCGACCGGGTTGCCCGAGAGGGTGCCGATCTGCGGCAGATAGGCCTCCTCGCCGACCTGCGCGCGGTCGAAATGCCGCATTATCTCGGCCCGCCCCGCGACCGCGGCCAACGGAAAGCCGCCGCCGATGACCTTGCCGAGCGTGCACAGATCCGGGATGACGCCGTAATATTCCTGCGCCCCGCCATAGGCGAAGCGGAAGCCGGTCACGACTTCGTCGAAAATCAGCGGGATGCCGCATTCGGCCGTCACCCGCCGCAGCCCCGCGAGAAACCCCGGCAGCGGCGGGATGACGCGCTGGAACGGCTCGACGATGACCCCGGCGAGTTCGTCCCGGTGCTCGCGGATGAGGCTCTCGGCGACCGGCAGGTCGTTGAACGGCGCGACCAGCATCTCGTCCGGCAGGCTCTTCGGGATGCCGGCCGAGTCAGCGACCCCTTGCGGGAAGTTGCCCGGCGATTTCGGCGCGAGGCTGATCAGCGAATAGTCGCTCATGCCGTGAAAGCCGCCCTCGAATTTCAGCACCTTGTCGCGCCGGCGATAGGCGCGCGCGAGGCGCATCGCGTAGACGTCGGCTTCCGTGCCGGTCGAGGCGAAACGCACCTGCTCGGCGCAGGCCACCGCCGCGACGATCGCCTCGGCGAGCTCGATCCCGTGCCGGTTGTTGGCGAAGAAGGTGGTGCCGTGGGCGAGCTGCTCGGCGACCGCTTCCTTCACCTCGGGATGCGCGTGGCCGATCAGCATCGGGCCGGAGCCGAGCAGGAAATCGACGTATTCCTTGCCCTCTTCGTCCCACACCCGGCCGCCCTTGCCCTCGCGCACGACGATGTCGGGCGCGAAATTGCCGAAGGTGCCGCCCGGCAGCACGCGCTTTGCCCGCTCCAATAGTTCGAGCCCCGCTTCCCGCTCTCTCACCGCGCTCATGCCTCTGCTCCTTCCGCCGCGATGTCGGCTTCGTGCCGCAGCCACTCGGCAAACGCCTTGACCTTCGAGCGCTCGAGCGCGCCCGGGGCCGTGACGATGTAATAGGCGAAGTGGTCCGGCAGCGCCAACGAGAAGAGACGCACGAGCCGGCCGGCGGCGAGATCGGCGGCGGCGATCGTGCTGTAGGCGAGCACCACCCCGTGCCCGGCGATCGCCGCGTCGAGCGCCAGATGCCCGGCGCTGAAGCTCAAGCCTGAACCGCTCGGCACGTCCTTCACCCCCGCCGCCATCAGCCACATCGGCCAGGTCGGCATCAACGGGTCGCGATCGACCGCCTGGTCGTGAATGAGCGCGTGATGCCGCAGATCCTCCGGCGTGCGCAACGGCCGGCCGCTCTCCAACAGGCGCGGGCTGCAGGCCGGGAAAACCTCGTTTTCGAGGAGCTTCTCGACCATGAGGCCGGGATAGCGGCCGCTGCCGTAGCGGATCGCCAGGTCGAAATCGCCGCGCGCGAGGTCGACGACCTCGTCGGTGGCGGAGAGGCGTACCTCGATGTCGGGATGGGCCGCCTGGAACCGGTGCAGCCGCATGACGAGCCACTTGGCGGCGAAGGAAGGCGAGGCGGTGACCGTCAGCGTGCCGGTGTCGTTGTGGGCGCGCAGCCGGCGCAGCGAGGATTGAATGCCGGCAAAGGCCTCGGTCAGGCCCGGCAGCAGCACCCGCGCCGACGGCGTCAGCGCGATCGCCCGGTTGAGGCGGTGGAAGAGCTGGACGCCGAGGTCCTCTTCGAGCGCCGCGATCTGGTGGCTGATCGCCGCCGGCGTCACGTTCAGCTCCTGCGCCGCCTTCGAAAAGCTCGCATGGCGGGCCGCGGCCTCGAAGGCGCGCAGGGCGTTCAGAGGCGGCAGCCGGTCGTTCATCTACATGAGATATCCTAATGCGACGCTGAGAAACTATCGTTTGTCGGATGCCGGTGCAACCGCCAGATTCAGCCCACCGGGCTTTTCGGCCGGGCGCTCTCGCAGCGACGGCAATATTAGGAGAAATCAAATGACGGCGATCGAATTCCGGACTTCCTACGGCGCCCAGCGGCAGGCGCGCCGGGTGCCGAAGGGCTGGATGATTCGCGCCCTCGGGGCGCTGCGCGAGTGGCGGCGCCGGGCGAAGGGGCGCAGCGAACTGGGCCGGCTCGACGACCGGATGCTGAGCGATATCGGCATCTCGCGCGCCGAAGCCGATTTTCTGAGCCAAATCCCATTCTGGAGGGCATGATGAAAAAGATCCTCGAGGCCGCGCTGTCGCGCGCCGTCCGTGTCCGGGGGCTGTTGTCGCGCCTGGTGCCCCAGGCCGCGCCGCCCGATAAGGCCGCGCCGCCGCCGGAATGGTATAAATGGCCGATTTTCTGACCGGCGCGTCCGCGCAATCCCCTGAAGGAGCCCCAGCATGACCACCCCCCGCGAGCTTGCCTATGTCGAGGCCGAGCTGAACGACCACGTGCCGATGGCCGAACGGCCGCGCTATTACGCCTACGAGACCGGCGGGCCGGATGGTCCGCGCTCGAACATGCGGCACGAAGCGCATCGCGTGCACATCCACGACATGCGTCCGATCGCCTCCGAGATCGCGCTCGACAAGGAGGGTTTCGCGCTCGTCGAGCAGCGCAGCCGGGTCAGCGACTTCTGGGACGACGAGGAGGTGCGGCGCGTCTATTACCCGGAGGCCGAGCGGCTGATCGCGCAGGCGACCGGGGCGAGCCGCGTCTTCGTCTTCGATCATGTGCAGCGCCGGCGCATCGCGGGCGCCCCCGACCGGGCGGCCGGCGGGCCGCGCCAGCCGGCGACGCGGGTGCATGTCGATCATACCGCGCGGTCGGGGCCGCAGCGGGTGCGCGACCTGTTGGGCGAGGACGCCGAGGAATTGCTGAAGGGGCGGGTGCAGGTGATCAATTTGTGGCGCCCGATCGAGGGGCCGCTCTTCGACGCGCCGCTCGCGGTATGCGACGCGCGCTCCGTCGATCCGGCCGATCTCGTGCCCTCCGACCTCGTCTACCGCGACCGCGTCGGCGAGACCTATTCGGTCACCTGGAACCCGGCGCATCGCTGGTATTACGTGCCGCAGATGCGCCGCGACGAAGGGCTGCTGCTCAAATGCTGCGACAGCAAGGCGGACGGGCGCGCCCGCTTCATGCCGCACACCTCCTTCACCGACCCGACGACGCCGCCCGAGGCGCGGCCGCGCGAGAGCATCGAGCTGCGCACCCTCGTCTTCCACCCGGCCTGAGGCGCGTCCACCGCGCTCCGCCCCCACCCAAACCCTCCCCCGCCTGCGGAGGAGGGAAGGGAGGGGCGCGGATTAGCGAGACAGGTTCGGCGCCGCCGCGTTAGTGTCCCGGCACGTCAACTACGACCGTGCGGGACGATGATCGCCTTCTACGCCTACGTCCTTGCCGTCGTGCAAGGAGTGACGGAACTCTTTCCGGTCAGCAGCCTCGGCCATGCGGTCATCCTGCCGCGGCTCTTCCACTGGCCGCTCGATGAAGCCTCGCCCGCCTTCCTGCCCTTCATCGTGGTGCTGCATGTCGGCACCGCAACCGCGCTCTTCCTCTATTTCTGGCGCGACTGGCTGTTCGTGCTGCGCGGTTTTCTGGGGTCTGCCGGCGGCAGCCCCGGCTCGCGGCGAGAGGCGCGCCGGCTGTTGTGGCTGATCGTCGTCGCCACCTTGCCGGCGGTCGTCGTCGGCTTCCTCCTCGAGAAGACGGTGCGCGCGCTGTTTGCCTCGCCCGTCGTGGCGGCCCTCTTCCTGGTCGCGAACGGGCTCTTGTTGGTTCTCGGCGACCGGTTGCGCCATCGCGACAGCGGCGGCCGGCGGCTCGACGCGCTCTCCTGGAAGGGCGCGCTCGCGGTCGGGGCGTGGCAATGCGCCGCCTTCGTCCCCGGCATCTCGCGTTCGGGGGCGGCCATGGTGGGCGGGCTCATCACCGGCCTCGACCACAGCGACGCCGCGCATTTCTCGTTTCTGATCGCGACCCCGGTCATCGCCGGCGCGGCGGTGCTCGAAGTGCCGAAGCTGCTGCATCTGCCGCATGCCGGGCTGAGCCTCGTCGCCATCGGCGCCGGCGTCGTCGCCGGCATCACCGCCTATCTCAGCACCGCCTTCCTGATGCGCTATTTCCGGCGATACGATTTCGAGGATGCGCTGGTGCCGTTCGCGATCTATTGCTTCGTCGCCGGCGCCGCGGCGGCTCTCGGCCTCGTGATCCTGGGCTGAACCGGCTTTTGGGTTTTTCCGTTGCGCGCGCCGCGGCGGCCGAGATAAGGTGCGAACAATTCGCATTCGCATTATAGGATCGGTCATGCAGGTTTTGCTTTCGCTCGTTACGCTCTTTCTCCTCGGCGCCGCGGCACCGGCGCTCGCCGATACGCCGGAGATCGCGATCGCGATCAAGGGGCAGCAATTCGTGCCGAGCGAAGTCGAGGTTCCCGCCGGGGCCAAGATAAGGCTCGCGGTGCGCAACGAGGACACCGTGCCGGCCGAATTCGAAAGCACCGAACTGCACCGCGAGCAGGTCGTCATCGGCGGGCAGCAGATCACGATCTTTGTCGGGCCGCTCGACCCCGGCAGCTACGAATTCTTCAACGACTTCCATCCGCAGTCGCGCGGCCGTCTGATCGCGAAATAGCGCGGCTCGCATGCCTCTCCTTCGCCCGATCTGCGGGGCCCTGCCGGTGGCCCTTGCACTCGCCATGGCGGCGCGACCGGCGCGCGCCGATTTCAAGGTATGGTATCCGGACGCCGAGTACGGCGAGACGGCGATCGAGACGATCGGGAATTGGGGGCATGATCCGGTTGCCGCGAGGCGCGGCGAAGAGAGCTTCACCGAGGAGGTGGAGCGGGGCCTGACCCCCTGGTGGCGCACCGAACTCGAGCTGGAACAGGAGCGCCTGCCCGGGCCGGGCCAGGCGACCAACTTCAGTCAAGTAACTTCCGAGAACCTCTTTCAGTTCACCCAGCGTGGAGAATATTGGCTCGATGCCGGGTTCTTTTTCGAATACGGCCAGACGATGCTGCCGAAAACGCCGAGCGAGATCACCTTCGGCCCGGTGTTGCGCAAGGAGATCTTTCATACGATCGACACGGTCAACATCTTCTTCGAGAAGGACCTTGGCAATTACGCCTCGGCAGGGCCGAGCTTTCTCTACGCCTGGGAGACACGGATCGACCTCGGCACGGCGGTCGAGCCGGGTTTCCAGGCCTATGGCGCGCCCGGCGCCTTCGGCCATTTCGCGCCGTTGGGGCAGCAGGACCACCGCCTCGGGCCGATGCTGTTCGGCACGGTGGCGGTGCTCGGCCCCGGCAGTCTCAAATGGAACGCCGGCATCCTCTTCGGCCTGACCCCGGCCGCCCCGCGCGAGACGATCCGCTGGCAGGCGGAGTACGAAATTCATTTCTGAGCGCGGCTCGTGCTAACGTCGCGGCGCAGAGGTCGCTGCCCGAGAAGACGCCGCCGATGTCAGAGCCTTCCGACGATCCACAGAACGACGGCGCGGGTGCCGGCCCGGGCGAGGGCGCGCCGCCCGGGAATGAGGCGCATGAGCCGGCGCGGCATCGCCGACGCCGGCGCCGCCGTCGGAAACCGCCGCTCGCGGCGGGCGCGGCGGCG
>DASYYD010000098.1:0-20975 GCA_035934195.1 Allostellaceae bacterium
CGTCGTCCACAACGAAACTTCGACCGGGGTGGCGAGCCGCATCCCCGAGATCCGCGCCGCGATCGACCGGGCGCGGCATCCGGCGCTCTTCATGGTCGATACGATCTCCTCGCTCGCCTCGATCGACTACCGGCACGACGAGTGGGGCGTCGATGTCACGGTCGCCGGCTCGCAGAAGGGGCTGATGCTGCCGCCGGGGCTCGGCTTCAATGCGGTTTCGAAAAAGGCGCTCGCCGCCAACGAGAGCGCGCGTCTGCCGCGCTCCTACTGGGACTGGCAGGCGATGCTGGAGACCGCGCGCACCGGTTTTTTCCCCTATACGCCGGCGACGAACCTCCTCTACGGGCTGCGCGAAGCCTTGACGATGCTGCTCGAGGAGGAGGGGCTCGATAGGGTCTTCGCGCGCCACGCCAGGCACGCCGAGGCGACGCGGCGGGCGGTCGCCGCCTGGGGGCTCGAAGTCCTCTGCCTCGACCCGCGCGAATATTCGGGGAGCCTGACCGCCGTCCTCGTCCCCGACGGGCACGACGCCGACCGGCTGCGCCAGGTCATCCTCGACCATTACGACATGTCGCTCGGCACCGGCCTCGGCCGGATGAAGGGCAAGATCTTCCGCATCGGCCATCTCGGGCATTTCAACGATCTGATGCTGTGCGGCACCTTGTGCGGGGTCGAGATGGGCCTCGCGCGGGCGGGAGTGCCGCACGAGAAGGGCGGCGTCGCCGCGGCGCTGCAATATCTCGGCTCGACCGGGGCGCCGGCCGCTTGAACGGCGAGGCCGCGCCCGCCGCTTATGACCGGCCCGCGCGCTTTCTGCACTGGCTCGTCGCCGGCCTCGTCGCAACCGTCGTCGGGCTCGGCTGGGCGCTCGCCTGGGCGCCGCGCAACAGCCCGGCGCGCGACGTCATCCTCCTCTTGCACCGCTCGGTCGGGCTCGCGATTCTCGCGGCGATGCTGTTGCGGCTTCTGTGGCGCTGGCGCCGCCGGCCGCCGCCATTGCCAGAAAGCCTGCCGCTCGGTGCCGCGCTGCTCGCCCGCGCCACGCATTACAGCCTATACCTGCTGCTGACCCTGATGCCGCTCGCCGGCTGGCTCAACGCCGCTTTCGAGGGCCACGCCGTCAGCCTCTTCGGGCTTTTCGCGCTGCCGCCGTTCCTCGACGAAAACGATCGCCTGTCGCAATTCGCGATCCTCGTCCATCTCGTCGGGCAATATTTTCTTTATCTCTTCGTCGCGCTGCACCTCGCCGCGGCTTTCGTGCACGGCGTCGTGCTGCGCGACGGCGTCGTCGCGCGGATGCTCAGCCCGGCTCGGCCGCAACGAGGTTGAAGGGCGTCCTGAAGAACGCCAGCGCCTCCGAGAGAGAAGCGGCGGCGCTCAGCCGCTGGCGGCCGCTCAGCACGATGAATTCGGCGGCCTGCCCGCCGGATCCGCCGGTCTTGACGATGCGATAGACCGGCCATTCCTGGCTGTGCCGGAACACCGAGAACAGCGCCATGCCGTCGCGGTGGTCGATCGCATAATCGCGCCACACGCCGCGCGCCACATGCCGGCTGTAGAGGCCGAGCAGCTGGTTCAGCTCGGAGCGGGTGAAATAGAGCGGCCGGCGCCGTGCCCGATAATCCCCCAGGGCCACCACCGTTGCGCTCTTTCGGCTCATCATCGACCGTTGCCGTTGCCGCTGTCATACAGTGTTCACGATTTAGCGCGTGGCGTCCAGCCGTCTCGCGCGCCGCCGCGCCAATCCGCCGCGAATCCCCGGGGGCTGCGACGCGTTGCCCCAGCGCGCGTCGCCGCCGCGGCCCGGCCCGATTTGCGCTGAGCCGGTCGAGCGGGTATGGTGAGCCCCTGCCCAGAAAGGCGCCCGGAGCGGCCGTGACCGAAATTTTTCGCGAGATCGACGAGGAGCTTCGGCGCGACAACCTGTTGAAGCTGTGGGCGCGCTATGGCCGCTATGTGATCGCCGCGGCGGCGCTCGCGTTGCTCGTCGCCGGCGGCATCGTCGCCTGGCGCAACCACCTGCAGTCCAAACGCGAGGCGCAGTCCCTGACCTACGCCTCGGCCTTCGCGCTGGTCGGCGCCGGCAAGAACGCCGACGCTGCAAAAGTTTTCGCGGCGATCGCTGGCGAAGGCGGCGGCTATGCCGTGCTCGCGCCGTTCGAAGAGGCGGCCGTCCTTGCCAAGAGCGGCGACGAGAAGGGCGCGGTCGGCGTTTACGAGCGGCTCGCCCGGCAGGCCGATGTCGATCCGGTGTTCCGCGACCTCGCGACCTTGCTGGCCGTCATGCACGAGCTTCCGGGGCAGGATCCGAAGGCATTGATCGGGCGCCTCAAACCGTTGACGGCGGCCGGCAATCCGTGGCGGCCGACCGCGCTCGAGCTGACCGCGATCGCCGAGATCGACGCCGGCGACAAGACGCAGGCCGCCGCGATTTATAGACAGCTCGCCGCGGAGCCGGCGACACCCGGAAATCTGCGCGCCCGCGCCGCGCAAATGGCCGCCGCTCTCGCTCCTTAGGCCTTTCGCTAGCCGCATGAAACGCAGCGCGCTTCTTTTTGCCGTGCTCGCCTCGCTCTCTGCCTGCGGCTGGTTCGGGGGAAAGGACAAGGTGCCCCTGCCGGGCGAGCGCATCTCGGTGTTGAGCCTCGACCGCGAGCTGACGCCCGATCCCAACCTCGCCAAGATCGCCATCACCCTGCCGCGCCCGCAGCTCGACAAGGATTGGCCGGAGGCCGGCGGCTATCCCGACCACGCGATGTATCACCTCGCCTTGCCCGAGGCGCTGACAAAGGCGTGGCAGGAGAGCATCGGGACGGGCGCGTCGGACAATACGCGCATCCTTTCCGAGCCGGTGATCGACCATGGCCGGGTCTACGCGATCGACGGCCGCGACCGGGCCGGCGCCTTCGATGCGCAGACGGGCAAGCGGCTGTGGCAGGTGGATCTGAAGCCGAAGGGGCAGAAGGGCCATTCCTTCGGCGGCGGCGTCGCTTTCTGGCAGGGCCGGCTCTTCGTTTCGACCGGCTATGCGCAGGTGCTGGCGCTCGACCCGGCGAGCGGCAAGGTGATTTGGCGAAAGGATGTCGCCGCGCCGATCTATGCCGCGCCGACCGTCGCCGACGGCCGCGTCTTCGTCGTCACCGTCGAGAACGAGCTCGATGTCCTCGCCGCCGACGACGGGCGGCGCCTGTGGTCGCATAACGGGCTGCCCGAAACCGCCGGCCTCCTCGGCGGCGCCAGCCCTGCCGTCGCCGGCGAAGTCGTCGTCGTCGCCTATTCTTCGGGCGAGCTTTTCGCGCTCACCGTGCAGAACGGCCGGGCATTGTGGTCCGACAATCTCGCCGGCACCCGCGGCGTCGACGCGGTGTCCTCGCTCGCCGACATCCGCGGCCGGCCGGTCATCGACCGCGACCGCGTCTTCGCCGTCAGCCACAGCGGACGCACGCAGGCGATCGATCTGAGAACCGGCGAGCGCGTCTGGGGGCAGCAGATCGGCAGTATGCACGGGCCGTGGGTCGCCGGCGATTATGTCTACCTCTTATCGAACGACAACGAGCTGGTGTGCCTGACCCGCAACGAAGGCAAGGTCCGCTGGGTCCTGCAATTGCCGAGCTGGGAGAACGAGAAGAAAAAAGCGGACCCGATCATGTGGGCCGGCCCCGTGCTCGGCGGCAATCGCCTGATCGTCTTGTCCTCGAACCGCCAGGCGCTGGCGGTCTCGCCCTACACGGGCAAGCCCCTCGGCCGCATCCGGATCGAAGCGGGCAGCTATCTCGAGCCGGTGATCGCGGACGACACGCTCTACATATTGTCGGACGACGGAACCCTCGCCGCCTATCGGTGAGGCTCTGCCGCGCCGGCTCGGCAACGCCATGGCTGAACAAAAGCGCTTCTCGGTCGCCATTCTCGGCCGGCCCAACGTCGGGAAATCGACGTTGTTCAACCGGCTCGTCGGCCGCCGCCTGGCGCTCGTCGCCGACACCCCCGGCCTCACCCGCGACCGCCGCGAAGGCGAGGGGCGGCTCGCCGACCTCGAATTCCGCCTCTTCGACACGGCGGGGCTCGAGGAAGCGGCGCCCGAGGCGCTCGCCGGCCGGATGCGCGTCCAGACCGATCGGGCGCTCGCCGCCGCCGATGTCGCGCTGCTGCTCATCGATGCGCGCGAGGGCATCACGCCCGCCGACCGGCATTTCGCGGCATGGCTGCGCAAGAGCGGCAAAGAGGTCGTGCTCCTCGCCAACAAGGCCGAAGGGCGGGGCGCCTTACCCGGCGTCGCCGAAGCCTATGCGCTCGGCCTCGGCGAGCCGGTGCCAATCTCCTCCGAGCACGGCGAGGGCATGGCGCTCCTCTACGAGCGGCTTCTGCCGTTCGCGCGCGAGGCGGCGGCGGCCGGAGAAAATTCCGAAAAACCGCTGCAGCTCGCCATCGTCGGGCGCCCCAATGTCGGCAAATCGACGCTCGCCAACCGGCTCCTCGGCGAGGAGCGGCTCCTCACCGGGGCCGAGGCGGGGATCACCCGCGACGCGATCGCCGTCGATTGGCGCTGGCGCGAGCGGCCGATACGGCTCGTCGACACGGCGGGGCTGCGGCGCCGGCCGCGCGTCGCGGGCAAGCCCGAGGAACTGGCGGTCGGCGACGCGCTCAGGGCGATCCGCTTCGCCGAGACCGTGATCCTCGTCCTCGACGCGTTGCAGCCCTTCGAGCGCCAGGACCTGACGATCGCGAGCCTCGTCGCCGACGAGGGCCGCGCCATCGTCATCGCCGCCAGCAAATGGGACGCCGTCGGCGACCGCAAGGCAGCTCTGCGGGCGCTGAAAGAGCGGCTCGAGACCTCGCTGCCGCAGCTTTCGGGGGTGGCGCTCGTGCCGGTCTCGGGGCTGACCGGGTTGGGCCTCGAGCGGATGATGCAGGAAGCGCTCGCGGCTTATGCGGTGTGGAACCGACGCGTGCCGACGGGCGACCTCAACCGCTGGCTCGCCCGCATGCAGGAGCGCCACCCGCCGCCGCTCGTCGCCGGCCGCCGGCTGCGCCTGCGCTATGTGACGCAGGTCAACACGCGCCCGCCGAGCTTTGCGCTCTTCGCCTCGAAGCCGGGCGAATTGCCCGATTCCTACCGGCGCTATCTCGTCAACGCGCTGCGCGCGGAGTTTGGCCTCCCCGGCACGCCGATCCGGATGATGCTGCGCCAGGGCCGGAACCCTTACGAGGGCCGCTGACGGGTTCAGCCGCGCCGCACTCTCCGGTAATGCCGCTGCGCCTTGGCGCGGTTGCCGCAGGCGGCCATGTCGCACCAGCGCCGCGTTCCCGCCTTGCTGCGGTCGATGAAGAGCCAGAGGCATTTCAGATTGGCGCAGCGCCGGATCTTGAGGCGCTCGCCGCGCGCCAGCAGATCCGCCGCCGACCATAAGACCGGGGCGAGCAGGCCCGCGGCGCTGGAGGCCGAGGGCTCGGCCGCCCAGGCGTAACCCCCTTCGCCGAGCAGCAGCCGGGTCCGCGGCGGCGCCCGCGCGAGGGCCGCATTGAGCGCCGCCAGATCGAGCGCCGCGGCGGCGCGGCCCTCGGCGATGTCGCTGAAGATGCGGTAGATCGACTCGCGCAGTTCGACCGCTTCGGCGAAGAGCGCCGCTTCGCGTTGAGCCGGCGCCGCCGCGAGCATTGCCTGCGGCATTCCGGCGCGGCCCAGCCAGGCGAGGAGCGCCGGGAAATCGGCAAGCGCCTCCGACGGCGCCTCGCTGCCGCGCCAGAACAGCGTGTTGGCAAAATCGATCGCCAGATCCTCGCGGGAGGCCGGGATCGGCACCATACCTCTAACCCTTAACGTGGTTGACACGCGGTTTTGCCCGGGTTTATATATAACCTCTTATCAGGTTAAATGAGTGGCCGGACCATATTATGCAAAGGAGGAAGGAGATGATCGACCATGTTTCGATCGGGGTGCGCGACCTCGCGCGCTCGAAGCGCTTCTACGACAGTGCGCTGGCGCCGCTCGGCTATCGCTGTTTGAGCGCAGGTGCGCAAGCGCTCGGCTATGGCCGCGACATGGCGCAATTGTGGATCATGGCCGCCGAGCACCCGGTGCCGGCGGACGCCCGATCCGGGCTGCATGTCTGCTTCGGGGCCCCCGATGCGGGCGCCGTCGAGGGATTTCACAAGGCGGCGCTCGCCGCCGGCGGGCGCGACAATGGCGGGCCGGGGCTGCGCCCGGAATACAGCCCCGATTACTACGCCGCCTTCGTCGTCGATCCCGACGGCTATCGCCTCGAGGCGTATTACGGCCCCGGCGGCGCTTGAAAGGAGGATGAGATGACCGAACAATCGAGAAAGCTGCTCTGGCATGCCGACGAGCTCCAATCGCAGGAGCGCGTCTTTTCCCAGAGCCTCAACCCGAATTCGCATCTGCACCGCATCGGCCTCTCGCGGCTCGCCGGGTTGACGCGGGCGCATGTCAGCCTGGGGCGCATCCCGCTGGGCAAGGATTCCTTCGCCTATCACGCCCACATGATCGAGGAGGAATGGGTGTACATCCTTTCCGGCCGCGGCCTCGCCGA
The DNA here is from genome assembly GCA_035934195.1 of Allostellaceae bacterium. GTDB lineage: Bacteria > Pseudomonadota > Alphaproteobacteria > ATCC43930 > CGMCC-115725 > AP-15. The sequence goes on from DASYYD010000098.1 coordinate 6,549, forward strand.
CATCAATGGCGAGACATCCGAGGTCGGGCCCGGGGACTTCATGGGCTTCCCGGCGCCCGGCATCGCGCACCTCCTGCGCAACCCGTTCGAGGTTGATCTCGTCTATCTGATGGGCGGCGAATCGGTGCCGCTCGACGTCCTCGACTACCCGACGCTCGGCAAGCGCTTCCTTCTGCATTACGAGGGCGGGCCGCCGGATTTTTACGAGTTGGCGACCCCCTCGAAGCCGTTCGGCCGGGCCGGGTGAGTGAGGTTGTCATTGCGAGGAGCGCAGCGACGAAGCAATCCCGCCGAAATTGCTTCGCTGCGCTCGCGATGAGCTGCGCCATTCAGGCGAGGACCAACTCGCCGTTCCTCGTGCAATCGGGGAGGGCGAGGGCAAGGAAGGGTTCCGTCGCGTCTTCGGGCGCTTTGAGCGTCGTCGGGTCCTCGCCCGGAAAGCCGCGGGCGCGCAGCCGCGTGCGCGTGACGCCGGGGTCGACGAGGTTGGCGCGCACGCTCGTGCTGGCGATCTCTTGCGCATAGATCCGCACCAGCGCCTCGAGGCCGGCCTTGGCGACCGCGTAGGCGCCGCCATAGGCGAGGGGGCGGCGCGCGCCCGCGCAGGTGACGAAGATCGCACGGCCCGCCGGGGCGCGGCGCAACAGCGGGTCCATCGCGCGGATGAGGCGCCAGTTGGCGGTGAGGTCGAGATCGAGGATCTGCCGCCAGACTTCCGGGTCGATATGCCCGAGCGGCGAGAAGTCGCCGGCCTCGGCGGCGTTGCCGACGAGAATGTCGAGCCGCCCCCAGCGCTCGAAGAGCGCCGCCGCGATGTCGTCGATCTTGGCCTGGTCGGCAAGATCGACGGGCACCAGGGTGGCGCTGCCGCCCGCCTTGCGGACCGTGTCGTCGACCTCTTCCAGCGCCCCGGGCGTCCGCGCCGCCAGCACCAGGTGCGCGCCTTCCCCGGCGAAACGCAGCGCCACCGCGGCGCCGATGCCGCGCGAGGCGCCGGTGACGAGCGCGACCTTGCCGGCGAGCCGGCCTTGCGGCATCGCGGTCAGGCGGGCTCGGCCAAGAGCGAGAGCTGCAGCTCGACCTTGCCGTCGTCGGCGTCGATCGGCGGGATCGGATAGTCGCCGGTAAAGCAGGCGTCGCAAAAGGCGGGGTGCCGCGTATCGCGCGCCCTCTCGCCGACCGCCCGGTAGAGCCCGTCGATCGACAGAAAGGCGAGGCTGTCGACGCCGATGTATTCGGCCATCTCCTTGACGTCGAAGCGGGCCGCCAGCAGCTGGTCGCGCTTTGGCGTCGCGATCCCGTAAAAGCACGAAAACCGCGTCGGCGGGCTGGAAATGCGCATGTGCACTTCGCTCGCCCCGGCGTGCCGCACCATCTCGACGATCTTGGTCGAGGTGGTGCCGCGCACGATCGAATCGTCGACGAGGACGACGCGCTTGCCCTCGAGGCTGGCGCGGTTGGCGTTGTGCTTCAACCGCACGCCCAGATGGCGGATTTGGTCGGTCGGCTCGATGAAGGTGCGCCCGACATAGTGGTTGCGGATGATCCCCAAATCGAAGGGCAGCCCCGATTCGGCGGCGTACCCCAGCGCCGCCGGCACGCCCGAATCGGGGACCGGCACGACGAGGTCGGCATCGACATGGCTTTCGCGCGCCAATTCGCGCCCGATGCGCTTCCTCGCCTCGTAGACGCTCCTGCCTTCGACGCTGCTGTCGGGCCGCGCGAAATAGATGTATTCGAAGACGCAGAAGCGCTTTTCGGCATGGCCGAAGGGCATCAGGCTTTTGACGCCGCCGGGGCCGATGATGACGATCTCGCCCGGCGCCACGTCGCGCACGAACTGCGCGCCGATGATGTCGAGCGCGCAGGTTTCCGAGGCGATGATCCAGGCGTCCGCGAGCCGCCCCAGGACGAGCGGGCGCACGCCCAAGGGGTCGCGCACGCCGATCACCGCCTCTTGCGAGATCGCGACCAGCGAATAGGCGCCCTGGACCTGCCGCAGCGCATCGATCAGCCGCTCGACGACGGAATTTTTGAGGCTCGTCGCGATCAGATGGACGATGACCTCGGTGTCGCTCGTCGATTGAAAAAGGCTGCCGCGCCGCACCAGCTGCCGGCGCAGCTGGTAGGAGTTGGTCAGATTGCCGTTGTGGCAGATGGCGAGGCCGCCGAACTCGAAATCGGCGAACAGCGGCTGCACGTTGCGCAGCATCACTTCGCCCGTCGTGGCATAGCGGACATGGCCGATCGCGGCATTGCCGCGCAGCCGCTCGATCACTTCCTTCGAGCTGAAATTGTCGTCGACATGTCCCATCCCGCGATGGGCGCTGAACTGGTCGCCGTCATAGGCGACGATGCCGGCGGCCTCCTGGCCGCGATGCTGCAGCGCGTGCAGTCCGAGCGCCGTCAGCGCCGCCGCGTCGGGGTGGCCGTATACCCCGAACACGCCGCATTCCTCGTGTGGATGGTCATCCTCGAAAGGGTCGGTCGTCGGCATGCGCGATCCCTGGGACTGCCTGTCGAAAGATAGGCGCTCGCGGTACGGAATGCGAGTGCGCCGCCGGCGCGGACGATTCAACGGCTGTTGTTCTGGATGACCCGGTTCAATTGCCGCTGCTCGCCCGGCTTGTAGATCGGCGCCTGGTTCGTCGGCGTCTGCGCCGGTCCGCTCGGCTTGGCGAGCGCCCCCATCGCGCGTTGTGCGCTCCCCGCCTGCTCGATCGCGCGTTGCGCGGCGCTCGCCGCGGCTGCGGTCTTGACCTTCAGCGACGCCGGCAGCAGGTCGCGCAGCATCTGCGCCCCCTGTTCGAGGAAGGGGGCGCTCTTCGCTTGCGTGATCCAGCTCGGCCGCTCGCTCTGCGGCACCGCGACATCGAGCGCCAGATAGGCGAGCGAAACCACCGCCACGCCGCGCGCCAGGCCGAAAATCAGCCCGAGCGTGCGGTCGAGCGGAGAGAGGGCGCTCATCCGCACCCGCCGCGCGATCAGGCCGGTGATGATCGTCAGGATGACGAGACTGCCGAGGAAGAGGGCCGAGCCGGCGACGAATTGCGCGAGCAGCTTCGTCTTGATGAAGCGCTCGGTGAAGCCGAGCGCGTAATCGTACTGGTAGAGCGTGATCGCCGCCGCGCCGACCCAGGCGATGATCGACAGCGCCTCGCGGACAAAGCCGCGGGCGAGCGCGAAGAGCGCCGACAGCACGACGATTGCGAAGACGGCGATGTCGAGGCCGTTCACGGCAATGCCCCGATGCGCTCGCGGCTCAGGGCGCGGCCGAGGGTCCGGCGCGGCGCCGCCGGCGCGAGGCGCTCGACGAGTTCGCGCAAATGCCCGATCCTGACCGTCGCCAGCCCCGAATCGGCCGTGCGCCGACGTGCCCCTCGGCTCGCCCCGGCCGGGATCCAGGCTTCGGCGAAACCGAGCTTCTGCGCTTCCTTGAGGCGCGCCTCGGCATGCCCCACCGGGCGCACTTCGCCCGACAAGGCGATCTCGCCGAAGACGACGGCCTCGGGCGGCACCGGCCTTTCGCTCAACGCCGAAACGAGCGCGGCGGCGACCGCCAGATCGGCCGCCGGCTCGAGGATGCGCAGGCCGCCGGCGACATTCAGATAGATGTCGTTGGCGCCGATCGAGAGGCCGCAGCGCGCATCGAGGACGGCGGTGATCATCGCGAGCCGCGTGCCGTCCCAGCCGACCACGGCTCGCCGCGGGGTGCCGAGCACGGCCGGGGCGACGAGCGCCTGAATCTCGACGAGGACCGGGCGCGTGCCTTCGATGCCGGCGAAGACGGCGGCGCCGGCAAGGCTGCGCGGGTGCGGGTTGTCGTCGGCGCTGTCGGGGCGCCCGGCGAGAAACAGGGCCGAGGGATTCGGCACCTCGACGAGGCCGCGGTCGCTCATCTCGAAGACGCCGATCTCGTCGGTCGCGCCGTAGCGGTTCTTGACGGCGCGCAGGATGCGGAACTGATGCCCGCGCTCGCCCTCGAAATAGAGCACCGTGTCGACCATGTGCTCGAGGACGCGCGGGCCGGCGATGACGCCTTCCTTCGTCACATGGCCGACGAGGACGAGGATGAAGCCGCGGCGCTTCGCCAGCCGGATCAGTTCCTGCGCTGCGCCGCGCACCTGGCTGACCGTCCCCGGCGCGCTGTCGAGCGTGTCGAGGAACATCGTCTGGATCGAATCGACGACGACGAGGTCGGGGGCGCCGGCCCGGTCGAGGGCGCCCAAAATGTCGCGCACGCTGCTCGCCGCGGCGAGCTGCACCGGGCTCGCCGCGACCCCGAGGCGCTGCGCCCGCAGCCGCACCTGGTCGATCGCCTCTTCGCCGGTGATGTAGGCGGCGCTGCCGGCCTCGCCTGCCGCCGCGCCGGCGGCGATCGCCGCAGCGGCCTGCAATAAGAGGGTTGATTTGCCGATGCCGGGGTCGCCGCCGACGAGGATCGCCGAGCCGGGCACGAAGCCGCCGCCGCACACCCGGTCGAGTTCGGCGATGCCGGTTTGCCGGCGCGGCGGCAGCTCGCTCGTTCCGGTGAGCCCGACAAAGCCGAGCCCGCGGCCGCCCTTGCCGCCGCCCGTCGAGCCGCGCCGGTCGAGCCCGGCGGGGAAGGATTCGCGCGGCAATTCCTCGATCAGCGTGTTCCAGGCGCCGCAGGCCTCGCACCGGCCGCTCCATTTCGGATAGGCCGCGCCGCATTGCTGGCAAGCATAGCGCGCCTGCGGTTTCGCCATCGGATCAGCTCCGCCTGCCTGAGGGGGCCGGGATCATGCGGCGCGCACCTCCATGCGAATCGGCCCTTCGGCCCGGCCGTGCACGAACTGGTCGACATAGGGGTTGCCGGAGCGGTCGATCTCGGCGGTCGGGCCCTGCCAGATGATGCGCCCCTGGTGCAGCATGGCGATGCGGTCGGCGATCTTTTTCGCGCTCACCATGTCGTGGGTGATCGACACCGCAGTGGCGCCGAGGTCGCGCACGCATTTCTGGATGAGGTCGTTGATCACGTCCGCCATGATCGGGTCGAGCCCGGTCGTCGGCTCGTCGAAGAAGATGATCTCAGGTTCGGCCGCGATCGCGCGGGCGAGCGCGACTCGCTTCTGCATGCCGCCGGAGAGTTCGGCCGGGCGCAGTTCGCCGATCTCGGGCTCGAGGCCGACGGCGGCGAGCTTTCCGATCGCGATTTCCCGCGCCCGCTGCCGTTCCATGCCGCGCCCCTGGATCAATCCGAAGGCGACATTCTCCCATACCCTGAGCGAATCGAACAGGGCGCTGCCCTGGAACAGCATGCCGAACTTATGCATCAGGCGCGCGCGCGCGCGGCGCCGCAGCCGGGCCGTCTCGGCGCTGTCGATGCGGACCGAGCCGGCCTCGGGGCGCAACAGCCCGAGAATGCATTTGACGAGCACCGATTTCCCGGTCCCCGAGCCGCCGATGACGACGAGGCTCTCACCGGCCGCGCAGTCGAGGTCGATGCCGTCGAGCACGCGCTTGCGGCCAAAGCTCTTTTCGAGCCCGCGCACCGAGATTTTCGCCGCCTCGCTGCCGCTCATCGCGCAAAGAACGCCTGGGTGAGGAAATAGTTGGCGAGGAGGATCACGACCGAGGCGGAAACGACCGCGTAGGTCGTCGCATGCCCGACGCCCTCGGCGCCGCCGCGCGAGTAATAGCCGTGGTAGGAGCCCATCAGGGCGACGATGGAGCCGAACACCGCCGCCTTGACGAGGCCGAGGACGACGTCCTTCACCTCGAGGAACTGGTGCGTCTGGTGCAGGTATCCCGACGGGTTGAAGCCGAGCTTGTAGGTGCCGACGAGAAAGCCGCCGAAGACGCCGATGATGTCGGCGACGAGGACGAGAAACGGCAGGGTGATGAGCCCGGCGATCAGCCGCGGCAGCACGAGATAGCGCAACGGGTCGGTGGACAGGGTGGTAAGCGCGTCGATCTGGTCGGTGACGCGCATCGTGCCGATCTCGGCGGCGATCGCCGCGCCGACCCGCCCGGCCACCATCAGCCCGCCGATCACCGGGCCGAGCTCGCGCGTCATCGATAAGACGACGACGGTGGCGACCGAGCCCTCGGCGTTGAAGCGGGCAAACCCGGTATAGGATTGCAGCGCCAGCACCATGCCGGTGAAGAGGGCGGTCAGCCCCACGACGGGCAGCGAATAATAGCCGATCTCGACGAGCTGGCGCAGGAGCAGCCGCGGATAGAAGGGCGGCGAGAACAGCGCCGCGATGGTCTCGCCGGCGAACCGCGCGAGCCGCCCGGTGGCGGCCAGAAAGGCGAGAAAGACGGCGCCGATCGAGGCGAGAAAGCGCAGCATCAACCACTCTCGCCGCGGTAGGCGCGGTGATAGCGCCGGCCGAGGGCGGTCAGGATCTCGTAGCCGATCGTGCCGGCGTCGGCGGCCGCCCGATCGACCCCGTATTCCGCGTCGAGCAGATCGACGAAGGCGCCCGGCCGCGCGATCTCCTCGGGGAGCGCCGAGACGTCGAAGACGACGAGATCCATCGAGACGCGGCCGACGAGCGGGATATGGGCGCCGCCGAGGCGGCCGCCGCCGCGGTGGCTGAGCGAGCGGGGCCAGCCGTCGGCATAGCCGATCGCCACGGTTGCGAGGCGTCCCCGGGTTTCCATGATATGGCTCGCACCGTAGCCAACCGATTCCCCCCTGTCAATCTCGCGCACCTGCACGATTTTGCCTTTGAGACGAAGGACTTGCCGCATTGGGTTGGGGGCGGGGGGGTGCGGATTGACGCCGTAGAGGGCGGCGCCCGGGCGGACGAAATCGAAGTGGTATTCGCGGCCGAGAAAGATGCCGGAGGAGGCGGCAAGGCTCGCCGGAGCCGAAAAGCCCAGGGCCGCAAGCCGGTCGCGCGCGGCGGCGAACCGGCTGTGCTGCAGGGCGTTCAGCGCGTGGCCCGGCTCGTCGGCGCAGGCGAGGTGGCTCATCAGCCCCCGCCAACGGATCGCACCGCGGCGCCAGCCGGCATCGGCGAAGGCGGCGAATTCGCGCGGCGTCAATCCGAGCCGCGCCATGCCGGTGTCGAGGTGCAGGATTGCTCCCGCCGCCGGGGCATCCGCGGCGAATCGCTGCCACGCTTCGATCTGAGCGGGGTCGTTCAACACCGGGATCAGATCGTGCGCGGCGAATTCCGCCGCGGTTTGCGGCGGCGGGCCGTTGAAGACGGCAATCTCGTTGGCTGGGGCGAGCACCCGGCGCAATGCGATGCCCTCGTCGAGCGTCGCGACGAAGAAGCGCCGGCAGCCGGCCTTCGCCAGCGCCGCTGCGACCGGCACTGCGCCGAGCCCGTAGGCGTCGGCCTTGACGACGGCGGCGCATTGCGCCGGCGCGACGCGCGCCGCGAGCGCGCGCCAGTTCGCCGCCACGCCTTCGAGATCGATCTCCAATATGGCGCCCGCGCGCTCGGCCGGATCGCAAGCCATCTTCGACACCTTGCGCCCGCCACGGGCGGGCAGTTGGTCACGCCGAATATAACAATTCGGCGCCGCCCCGGCGAAGAGCACCGCGTCCGCAGGCCGTCGTGGCGCGCATTTGAAGCCGCCCTGCCGCCGCATCCGTCACTGCGAGCAGGCCACAGGCCGACGACGCGGTCCTGCGCCCGCAACGACAGGGTGCGGCGAGCTTTTACAGCGTCGCCGGCACCTGCTCGGCGCCCATGTAGTTGTCGAACTTCGTCGTCTCGGCGTCGAAGGTGAGTTTGATCGTGCCGATCGGCCCGTGCCGCTGCTTGGCGACGACGACCTCGCCGAGCCCGTAGACGTCGTTGAACCGTTTCTGCCAGCGCTCGTAGCGGTCGTTGTACTTCTCGTCGCTTTCGTCGGGCCGGTGCACCGGCTGCCCGCGCGAGAGATAATATTCCTCGCGATAGATGAACATGACGACATCGGCGTCCTGCTCGATCGAGCCCGATTCGCGCAGATCGGCGAGCATCGGCCGCTTGTCCTCGCGCTGCTCAACGGCGCGGGAAAGCTGCGCCAAGGCCAATACCGGGACGTTCAACTCCTTGGCGACGGCCTTCAGGCCGCGCGTGATGTCGGAAATTTCCTGCACCCGGTTGTCGAGCGAACGAACCGGCGCCGACGGGCGCAAGAGCTGCAGATAATCGACGACGATGAGGCCCAGCCCCTGCTGCCGCATCAGGCGCCGCGCCCGCGTGCGCAGCGCCCCGACCGAGAGCGCCGGAGTGTCGTCGATATGGAGCGGCAAGGCGGCCAGGCGCTGGCTCGCCTCGACGAATTTGTCGAAATCCGCGCGCCCGATATCGCCGCGCCGAATGCGGTCGGAGGAGATCCCCGACTGCTCGGCCAGAATGCGGGTGGCCAGCTGCTCGGCCGACATTTCGAGCGAGAAGAAGCCGACGACGGCGCCGTCCTCGGCGATGACCCGGCCGTCCGGCGCCTCGCCGCGGCGGTAATCCTTTGCCGCGTTGAAGGCGATGTTGGTGGCGAGTGAGGTTTTGCCCATCGACGGGCGCCCGCCGAGGATGATCAGGTCGGAGGGGTGCAGGCCCCCGAGCTTCTTGTCGAGATCGGTGAAGCCGGTCGCCACCCCGACGGTCTTGCCGCTTCTCTTGAAGGCCGCCTCGGCATTGCCGATGGCGCTCGTCAGCGCCGTGCGGAACGGGCGGAAGCCGCCTTCGGCCTGGCCGGCCGTCGCGAGGTCGAAGAGCTTTTTCTCGGTGCGCTCGATCTGCTGCGCCGCCGGGTCGTCGAGGTCGTGGCGGAAGGCGTCGTTGACGACATCCTCGCCGACCGTGATCAGCTCGCGCCGCAGATGGAGGTCGTGGATCTGCCGCCCGTAATCCTCGGCGTTGATGATCGTCACCGCCGCGCCGGCGAGCCGGGCCAGATACTGCGCCCCGCCGATCTCGGCGAGCGCGCCGTCCTGATCGAAGAGGTTTTTCAGGGTGACCGGGTTGGCGATCTGGCCGCGCTCGATCAGCTTGCCGACCGCGGCATAGATGCGGCCGTGCACGGCGTTGCCGAAATGCTCGGGCGCGAGAAACTCGCTGACCCGCCCGTAGGCGGTGTTGTTGACGAGGATCGCGCCCAGGAGCGCCTGCTCGGCCTCGGGGTTGTAGGGCGGGGTGCGCAGCGGCTGCGGGTCGGCCCCGCGCAACGGCGAGAGCCGGGTCGCCATCGTCGTCTCCATGGAGGAGAGAGTAGCACTCGCCGCGGCAGGCTTCGCGCGCTAATCGCTCCACAGCTTGTGGAACACGGGGATGGTCCCGTGGCGGCCGGCTCGGCCCGGTTACACGGCGCCGGCCAGCTTCGGCGTCCGCACCGTCGTCAGCGCCGAGTAGACGACGAGAAGCACGAACCCGCCGCTGCCGAGAACCGCCAGGCCGACACCAGCCTGCCCCTGCGACAGCGGCTCGGAGATGGACAGAAGAACATAGATCATGCCGCCGATCATGAATTCGGGCTTGGCCGGCGGGCTTTGCCGGCGAGCGATCCATCTCCCGGCAAAATGCGTCATCAGCAGAATCGACGGTATCAGCAGAAACCGCATCAATTGCGGGCTATGGATGAGGCCGCTTACGAACCCGGCGATGGCGCCGCTGGCGCAGGCCGAGGCGAGCGCCGCCGATACCACCAGCGCAACATGTGACGGCCTGATCATCATACCCCTCTCGACGCAGCTCCATGATTACGGCCCCCATGTTCGCGTCGGATGGTTAAAGAGGTGATAAGGCAGACGAAAAAGGGCCGGGCGACACAGACCTGCTCATCGCCGCGGTTCGCAGCCGGGAGGGCGCATCCCGGGCTTGGCTGCGCGCGATCGTGCGGCGGCAGGCTACTCTGCCGCTGTCGGTTCCGCTGGCGCTGCAATATGAGGCAGTGACGACCCGCCCCGAACATCTGGCCGCCAGCGGCGCGACATTCGAAGAAGCGATGGTGCTCTTGGATGCGCTTTGCGTCGTCTGTCAGCCGGTCGAGATCTCACTTCTCTGGCGACCGATGCCGCGCGACCCGGATGATGAAATGGTCTTGGAGGTCGCTGCGAATGGCCAGGCGGACCGGCTCTTGACGTTCAACGTGCGCGATTTTGCCGGGGCTGAGCGGCTGGGCGTCAAGGTCGAGCAGCCCGGCCCGGCGTGGCGATCACGGAGGCAGGAATGACGCAGTCGAATTATGCCCTGCGGCTGCAAGCTTCGATTAAGGCCGAAGCCGAGCGGTTGGCCAAGGCAGAGGGCGCGACCCCTCAACCAGTTCATCAATGTCGCGGTCGCCGAGAAGATTGCCGCGCTGCGCACCGCCGAATTTTTTCGAGAACGGGCGCGCCGTGCCGATCCGGGGGCGGCGCTGGCGCTCCTCGATCGCCTCGGAACTGGCGAACCACCACGCTCGGGGGACGAGCTTTAGAGTTTGTTGATCGCGCGCGCCCGGAGTTACAGGTCGGCAACGGCCCTCTACGCCGCCCGTTCGGCGCCGACCGCAAGATCGCGTTCGCCGTCGAGCATGTAGTCGCGCACCAGCGGCACGGTGTCGACCGCCTTCGCGAGCTGCATCTGGAAGACCATGTGGTCGTGCCGGCGAAAGGCGATCTCTGAGCCGGCCAGATACATCTCCCACATGCGGCAGAAGCGCTCGTCGTAGATCTGCGTCAGCCGCTCGCGGTTCTGCGTGAAGCGGCGCCGCCAGGCGCGCAAGGTCTCGGCGTAATGCAGGCGCAGGATCTCGATGTCGGTGATCCACAGGCGCGTCTTCTCGACCGCCCGCGTCACTTCGGAGAGGGCAGGGGAATAGCCGCCGGGGAAGATGTATTTGCGGATCCACGGGTTGGTGCTGGCCGGCCCTTCCATGCGCCCGATCGCATGCAGGAGGGCGACGCCGTCGGGGCGCAGCAGCGACTTCACCTTGTCGAAAAAAACGCGGTAGTGGTTGACCCCGACATGCTCGAACATGCCGACCGAGACGATGCGGTCGTAGAGGCCCTCTGCCTCGCGATAGTCGCGCAGATGAAACCGCACCCGGTCGGAAAGGCCGGCCGCCGCCGCCCGGCGCTGCGCCACCTTCAACTGCTCGGCCGAGAGGGTGAGGCCATCGACCTCGACGCCGTGCTCGCCCGCGAGATGGAGCGCCAGCCCGCCCCAGCCCGAGCCGATGTCGAGCACCCGCTGGCCGGGGCGCAACAACAGCTTCGCCGCGATGTGCCGCCGCTTGTTGAGCTGTGCCCGGTCGAGATCGTCCTCGGGGCTGTGGAAATAGGCGCAGGAATATTGCCGGTCCTGGTCGAGGAAGAGTTCGTACAGCTGGTCCGACAAATCGTAGTGATGCGCCACGTTCTGCCGCGCGCGGTAGAGCGGGTTGAACTGATGCACCCGGCGCAGCGCCGTCGAGGAGCCGTTGTAGAGGCGCGACATCAATCCCGGCGGCAGGGCTTCGAGGTTGACGGCGAGCAGATCGATCAAGTCGTAGAGGCCGCCGTCCACGACGGTCAGCGTCCCGTCCATCACCGCCTCGGGCAGATAAAGGCGCGGCCGGACGACGAGCTTCCAATGCAGCGCCCGGTCGGCGAACCGGATCGCGACCTTCGGCCCGGGCGCACCGCAAAAGCTGTGCCGGCGGCCGGCGGCATCGATGATGTCGAGCCGGCCGATCGTGATCAACCGCTTGAAGAGACGCGCCAGCAGCATGGCGACGACACCTCACCCGAACCCGCTCCGCCACTATCGGGCAGGTCGAAGAGGAAATTCAAGGCCTTGCTGCGTTTGCGCCGGCACCGTGAGACTCCCCCGCGAGCGGGAGGGACCGGGAGGGAGCAAAATGGGGGCGAGGAAAGGCGGGTGGCCGCGCTCAGGCGGGCGGGTTCGGCGCTGCGACCGGCGTTGCGCCTTCCTCCTCGTCGCGGCGCGAGAGCGGGTCGATGCCGCGCGTCTGCATGTCGGCCTCCTCGGTCGACTGCGCGATATTGGCGGTTATCGTGACCGAAACTTCGGGGTGCAGCACGACCCGCACCGGGTGCAGCCCGAGGCTTTTGATCGGCCGTTCGAGGACCACCTGGCGCTTTTCGATCGTGAAGCCCGCCGCGGTCACCGCCTCGGCGATGTCGCGCGCCGAGACCGAGCCGTAGAGCTGGCCGCTTTCGCCCGCCTGCCGGACGAGGACGACCGCGAGCCCGCCGAGCTTTTGCGCGACTTCGCTCGCTTCCGACCGGCGCTCCAGATTGACCGCTTCGAGCTGCGTGCGCTGCGTCTCGAAATAGGTGAGGTTCTGCTTCGTCGCCCGCAGCGCCTTCTTCTGCGGCAGCAGGTAATTTCGGGCGTAGCCGGGGCGCACCTTGACGACCTGACCCATCTGGCCGAGCTTCTCGACGCGCTCGAGCAGGATGACATCAACCATCGAAACTACCTCCTCAACGGGGTAAAACGGCGCCGCAGCCCGAGCGAGGCGTCGATCAGCCCCATGACCGCGGCAACCAGCAAGGGCCAGCCGAAGAGCCCGGCCATGACGTAGAATATGGTCAGCAAGACCGCCGGGCGAGCATATCGGCGGGCAACCGCGTGGAAAAGCGCGAGCCCGCCGAGGCAGAACGGCACGCCGAGCGCGATCAGCACGTTGACGCCGACAAATCGCGCCTCGGGGCCGAAGAGCGCCGCGGCGGCGGCGGCGGCGGCGGCGAGCGGCAGCCAAACCGGCAGCGCCAGCGCGGCGATGTCCGGGCTCGGCCGCCAGTTGGCGCCGAAGCGGGCGAGGATGCCCTGCGCGAGGACGGCGTTGGTTATCGTCATCACCATCCACGAGGCGGCGGTGATGCCGGGGACGACGGCGGCGATCAGGCGGGTCGTCGCCGAGCGCTCGGCGGCGGGCGCGTCGATGAACTGCGCGAGCGCTTGGTCGAGCGCCCGGCGGATCACGCTCTCCAGCCCATGCGGGCCGCCGAAGGCGAGGATCGCGACGCCGAGCCCCAATAGGGCGAGCCCGGCGAGCCAAGCCGTCAGCGGGCCGGGCGGGTACCATTCGAGGCCGCCCTCGGCATCGCGCCGCGCCAGCAGCGCCTGGCGGGTGAGAACGAGGACGGGCACCGCGTTGAGGGCGGCGAACAAGATTGCGTCGCTCAAATCGGCGGCGGCGAACAGCACGAGGGTCGCGCTCAGAGAGGCGATCGCGGCGCCGCCCAGCCCCAGCCACAGCCCGGCGAGAAACAGCGGCAGCTGGGCGAGCGAGACGAGGATCGCCGCGCCCGTCGAGCCCAGTGCGACCGCGAGGTAGAGGACCGCCGCGGCGGCCCCGCACAGCGCCGCGACGACGGCCGCATTGCGCGCGCCCATCCGGCTGCTATTTCACCATATAGGGCAAGAGGCCGAGAAACCGCGCCCGCTTGATCGCCTGCGCCAGCTCGCGCTGCCGCTTCGCCGACACCGCGGTGATGCGGCTCGGCACGATCTTGCCGCGCTCCGAGATGAAGCGCTGCAAGAGCTTCACGTCCTTGTAGTCGATCTTCGGCGCGTTCGGGCCGGAGAACGGGCAGGATTTGCGCCGCCGGAAGAACGGACGGCGGGCAGCTGCGGCGCGCGGCCCGGAGCCTTGGCTTTCCATTTACGCCTCCGCCGCTTCGGCCGGCTCGGCGGCCGGCGCCGGCTCGACCGCCGGCGCCCGCTCGCCGCCCTCGCGCCCCTCGCCATAGCGGTCGCGGTCGCCGGGCCGGCGCCCCCGGTCGTCGCGGCCGCCGCGGCCCTGCATCACCGCCGACGGCCCCTCTTCGAGCGCCTCGACGCGGATCGTCAGATAGCGGATCACGTCCTCGTTGATCCGCATCGTGCGTTCGAGTTCGGCGATCGCGGCGGGCGGGGCATCGAGGTTGAACAGCAGGTAATGTCCCTTGCGGTTCTTGCGCATGCGGTAGGCGAGGTTGCGCAGCCCCCAATATTCGCGCTTCTTCACTTCGCCGCCATTGTCGGCGACGAGCTGGGCAAAGCTGTCGGCGAGGGCTTCGACCTGCGCGCCCGAGATGTCCTGGCGCGCGATGAATACGTTCTCGTAGAGCGGCATAGAAGAGCATCCCTTATGGCTGATGATGGCCCGAGGCGCTTGGCCGGCCGGGCCGAGCCGGCAGCGCCGGCAAGGGTTCGCGCGGGAACCTAACGCGGGCCCGCCCCGCGGCGCAAGCCCGATCCAGCCTCAGCCGATTTTTACCAGCGCCCCGCCATCGACCGGCAAGGCGACGCCGGTGATGAACTGCGCCTCGTCCGAGGCGAGGAAGAGGGCGGCGTTGGCGACGTCCCAGGCGGTCCCCATGCGATGTCGCAGCGGCACCTTGGCGTCGCGCTCGGCAGCCACCTCGGCGCGGCGGCGGTTGCTGGCGCGCGCCCGCGTGTCGACCGCCATCGGCGTATCCATCAGCCCCGGCAGGATGACGTTGGCGCGGATGCCGTATTCGGCGTTCTGGATCGCCAGCTGCTG
>DASYYD010000117.1:0-14121 GCA_035934195.1 Allostellaceae bacterium
AATTCGATGAAGAAGATCGAGGCGATCATCAAACCCTTCAAGCTCGACGAAGTGAAAGAGGCGCTGCACGAGGTCGGCATCAAAGGGATCACCGTCACCGAAGCCAAGGGTTTCGGGCGGCAGAAGGGCCATACCGAACTCTATCGTGGGGCCGAATACGTCGTCGATTTCCTGCCCAAGGTCAAAATCGAGGTGGTGATGGAGGATTCGCTGGTCGAGCGGGCGGTCGAGGCGATCCAGCAATCGGCCCATACCGGCCGCATCGGCGACGGCAAGATTTTCGTCACGACGATCGACGAGGCGATCCGCATCCGCACCGGCGAGCGCGGGCCGGACGCGATCTGAGGCCCGGCTTCGCGGCGCCGCGCTCGGGTTTTCCCGCGGCCATTGCGAGGAGTCGGCAGCGCGACGAAGCAATCCCGGCAAGATCGCTTCGCTGCGCTCGCAATGACGCTTCTTCCCCGCTCACGATGGCGGCAGGCCAGCGTGGCCGGGTAGCGCATGCTCCGGCGGCGGCAACGCCGGCGCGATCGCCTGACGCAGCCGCTCGATCTCGGGCTCGCCTAGGGTTTCGCTGGCGAGCAGCTCCGCCGCCGTGCGGTCGAGCAGCGCCCGGTTCTTTTCGATGATCGCCGAGGCCGCGGCGAAGGCGTGCTCGATCGAGACCCGCACCGCGCCGTCGACGGCCTGCGCGGTCTCCTCGCTGTAGGGCCGCTCCTGCGGCACCGGCATGTTGGGCTGCAGAAAGGGCGAGCGGTCGCGGTCGTAGACGACATTGCCGAGCGCCTCGCTCATACCGTAGCGCAACACCATGGCGCGGGCGATGTCGGTGGCGCGGGCGAGGTCGTCGGCCGCCCCCGTCGACACCACGCCGAAGACGACCTGCTCGGCGGCGCGCCCCCCCAACAGCACGGACATCTTGTGCTCGAGTTCGGGGCGCGTCATCAGATAGCGGTCCTCGATCGGCCGTTGGATCGTATAGCCGAGCGCCCCCACCCCGCGCGGGATGATCGACACCGTGTGCACCGTATCGGTGCCGGGCAATGCCAGCGCCACCATCGTGTGGCCCAGCTCGTGATAGGCGACGACGCGCCGTTCGAGCGGGTTGAGGAGCCGATTGCGCTTTTCGAGGCCGGCGACGATGCGCTCGATCGCGTTCTCGAAATCGGCCATTGCAACCGCCTCGGCGTTGCGCCGCGTCGCCAACAGCGCCGCCTCGTTGACGAGATTGGCGAGATCGGCGCCGGTGAAGCCCGGCGTCAGCGCAGCCAGCTCATCGGGCCGCACGTCGGCATCGAGCTTCGCCTTTTTCAGATGCACCAGCAGGATCGCCTCGCGGCCCTTCTTGTCCGGCCGGTCGACCAGTACCTGGCGGTCGAAGCGGCCGGCCCGCAGCAATGCCGG
This sequence comes from Allostellaceae bacterium, assembly GCA_035934195.1. Lineage (GTDB taxonomy): Bacteria > Pseudomonadota > Alphaproteobacteria > ATCC43930 > CGMCC-115725 > AP-15. The sequence continues at coordinate 1,405 of DASYYD010000117.1, forward strand.
GTCGAGGATCTCGGGCCGATTGGTCGCCGCCAGGAGAACCAGGCCGCTCGACGGGTCGAACCCGTCGAGCTCGCCCAACAGCTGGTTCAAGGTCTGGTCCTTCTCGTCATGCCCGCCGAGGCCGTAAGCGCCGCGGGCCCGGCCGAGCGCGTCCAATTCGTCGATGAAGATGATGGCCGGGGCGTGCTGGCGGGCCTGCTCGAAGAGATCGCGGACCCGGGCAGCGCCGACGCCGACGAACATCTCGACGAATTCCGAGCCGCTGATCGAAAAGAACGGCACGCCGGCTTCGCCGGCGACGGCGCGCGCGAGCAGCGTCTTGCCGGTGCCAGGCGGCCCGACCAGCAGCACGCCCTTCGGCGAGCGCCCGCCGAGCCGGCCGTAGCGTCCCGGATCCTTGAGAAAATTGACGACCTCGGAAAGTTCCTCCTTGGCTTCGTCGACCCCGGCGACATCGGCGAAGGTGACCTTCGTCTCCTTTTCGACATAGACCTTGGCGCGGCTCTTGCCGATCGACATCAGCCCGCCGCCGAGCCCCCCCTGGCCCATCCGGCGGATCGCGAACATCCAGATGCCGACGAAAAAGATCGCCGGCAGCACCCACGACAACAGATCGCGCAGCCAATGGCTCTCGACGACGCCGGTATAGGTGACGCCGTGCTGATCGAGGCTTTGGGCAAGATCCGGAGCGACCCGCCCGGTGACGAAATCCTTCAGCCCGTCGGGCTCCGCCTTCTTCAGCGTGCCCTGGATGTAGTTCTGGGTGACCGCGACCTGGGCGACCTTGTTTTCCTTGAGGAGCGTCTGAAAGCGGCTGTAGGGGATCGGCGTGTACTGGGTGCTCTGCAGATACAGGCTCTGGATGAACAACATCCCGAGCACCGCGGCGATGACGTACCAGAAGTGGATGTGCGTCTTCTTGTCCATCCCGGCCCTCCTCGGCGCGCGGTCTTGCCGCCACCCGGCGGCTCTCTCGAAAAGATCGTCAGCATAGCGGGGTTGTAAAGCGCTCGCCGCAGCCAATCCCCGCCCGGGGCCGTCGTCGCCGATGCGCAAGGGCATGGGTTGTGTCATCGCGACGGGCGGTGCGCATTTCAGCCATGCGATTGAAAGAAACGCGAGCGGCAGCACCTAGGCTAAAGAGCCAAGGCATGTCAGCCGACGAGAAAATCCGATGATAGCGCAAGAACGCCCGATCGCTTCCCGCCGCCTGGCGACGGGCTTTGTCCTTCTGATGGCGCTCGCGTTGCTGCCGCAGCGGGCGCCGGCAGCGGAAAACGCCAGCGCCGTCGTGCGCGGCTTTTACGCGAGCCTTCTCATGACGATGAAGAACGCGGAAAGGCTCGGGGTGCACGGCCGCTACGCCGTCCTCGCGCCGAAGGTCACCGCGGCGTTCGACATTCCGTTCATGACCCGCCTCACGGTCGGGCCCGCCTGGGGCTCGCTCGGCGAGTCGGAGCGCGCCCGGGCGCAGGCGGCGTTCGCGCGCTACGTCGCGGCGACTTATGCCGCGGAGTTCGACGGCTACGCCGGCGAAAAGCTGCAGGTCCTCGACGAGCGGCCGTTTCCCTACGGCGTCCTCGTCCGCAGCCAAATCGTCAAGGCGACTGGCGAGCCGGTCAGCATCGATTACCTGTTGCGCCGGCACGGGGAGGGCTGGCAGATCGCCGACGTCTATCTCGACGGCACGATCAGCGAACTGGCGACGCGCCGCTCCGACTTTGCCGCAATCCTGAAACAGGGCGGCATCGACGGCCTGATCGCCGCTCTCGAGGCGAAGGCGGCGAGCCTCTCTTCGGCGAAGACCTCGTAAGCGCGGTCAACCGCCGTTCGCGGAAAACGGCGCCAGCCGCAGTGCCGGACGGCCGGAATCGATGTCGCTGATGCGCTGAAACTTCGGCATCGGCTTGCCGCTGAACCGCATCTTGCCGCCCGGCATCGCCATGTCGTTGCTGGTCGCCGCCGCGTACCAATATTCGCCGATCGCGCCGCCCGCCAGAACGCCGATGATGGTTGCCACCCGGCCGGTGAAATAATAATAGCCGACTGCGCCGCCGACGGCGGCGCCGACGACGATCGCCGCGGCCGCCTTCACGACCGACCCCGGGGACGAGGACGCCTCTTGCGCCGAGGCGGCGCGCGGGGCCGTGCCGAACACCGCGAGAGCAATCACCAGAACGGCAAGTTTCTTCATCGCAGGCCCCCTTGCAGATTGATCCATGTCTATTAGCACGAGCCGCCGGCCGCCGGCAAACCTCCTTCACGGCATCCTTCGGCGAGCGGCCGCCACGCGCGCGCCAAGAGCTGCGCCCGGGCTATCTCCGCCGCGCTCATCTTCTGGGCCAGATTTTCGCGCAGCGTCGCCGCGGTGTCGCGCAGCGGCCCCGGCGGCAGCTGGGCGATCGCGAGGTTGAGCCACATATGCGCGACGACCGGGTCGCGCGCCACCCCGAGCCCGTTCATGTAGAGGACGCCGAGGCGAAACTGCGCGGCGGCGAAACCGCGATCGGCCGCCTTGCGATACCAAGCCGCGGCGCGCGCGTAATCCCGCGGCAGGTCGATCCCGAACTGGTAGCGCGCGGCGAGCTGGTATTGCGCGCCCGCGAGGCCCGATCGCGCCGCCCGGCGCAGCCATCGCAAGCCGTCCGCCGCGTCGCGCGCAACGCCCTGGCCCGCGAGATACATGCGGGCCACCGTGTATTGCGCGACGGGGTTGCCGGCGACGGCCAACGGATCGAGCTGGCGAAAGGCTTCCCCATACTCGCCCCGCTGATAGGCGGCGAGACCCTCGGGGAGCCCGGCGCGCGCCGGCGGCGCGCGCGAGAGGGCGAGAAGCCCGGCGCAGAAAAGACAGGCGAGCGCCTTCAGCCGCATCCGCGGCTCATTCCTTGCCGCCGTTCGGGCCGCGTCCGCCGCCGAGAAACCCCGCCAGGTCCATCGGCAGCGGGAAGACGATCGTCGGCGACTTCTCGCCGGCGATCGTCTGCAAGGCGATCAGCGAACGCAACTGCATCGCCTGCGGCCGCTCGGCGAGGATGTTGCCCGCCTGGCGCAGGCGATCGGCGGCCTGCAGCTCGCCCTCGGCATCGATCACCTTGGCGCGGCGGTTTCGTTCCGCCTCGGCCTGCCGGGCGATGGCGCGGATCATCGTCTCATTGAGGTCGATGTTCTTGATCTCGACGTTGAGCACCCTGATGCCCCACGACTGGTAATGCTCTTCGAGGATCGCCTGAATGTTGTCGTTGATCCGCTTGCGCTCGGCCAACATTGCGTCGAGCTCGTGCTCGCCGAGGACCGAACGCAAGGTCGTCTGGGCGAGCTGGCTCGTCGCGGCTTCGAAATCCTCGACCTGGATGATCGCGGCGTCGGGGCTGCTGACCTGATAGTAGATGACGGCGCTGACCTTGACCGAAACGTTGTCTCGCGAAATCACGTCCTGCACCGGCACGTTGAGCACCCTGACGCGCAGATCGACACGCACCGGCTTTTGCACCAGCGGCACGATGACGGCGAGGCCGGGGCCCTTGGTGCCCGTGAAGCGGCCCAAGGTGAAGACGACGAAGCGCTCGTATTCGCGCAGCACCCAGATGCTCTCGTAGAGAACGAAGAGGACGACGAGGGCGGCGAGCGGCACGATGAAGACGCTGCTCGAGCTCACCATTGCGGCCTCCCTTGCGACGCCCGGGGCGGGCGGCGAGCCTCGCCCGTCATCCCGAAGAGTGCCTCGCCCGCCCGCGATAATACTGGAATACGACCCCGGCCACGGCAAATACCCAAAAATTCAACAGGAACAAACACCACAACACCAGGCAGACGAGATAGATCGTCAGGTACGCGTCGAACCCCGCGAGAACGAGGCTCGCCAGCACAGCGCGGCGCGCCGCCGGCAGCGGCCAGAAGCGAAGCGGCGCGGCGAGCGCCGCCACCGCCGCGACGGCAACCATGGCGAGCAGCGACAGAACCGCCGGCTGCGCCCCATGGCGTTGCAGATCGTCGACGAGCGTGCCGATCCCATAGTCGAACGGATTGGCCCGATCGCGCAGGAACTGGACCAGCGACAGATTCCAGGGGCTCTGCGGCGTGAACAGCCGGTTGAGGTCGAAATAGCGCCGGTCGGCGAAGCGGGCGTAGAGGAGGGTTATGCCGAGCGCCAGTCCGAAGAAGCGCGCCGATCCCGTCACCAGCGGTATCTCGAAATAATCCGCCGGAGCCACCCGGTCGAGGATGCGGCGTTCCAGTTTGAGCGCGAGGATCGGCAGCACGACGGCGAACGCCACCTCGAGCATCGCCCGCGCCGCCCCGACGAAGCCCGCGCCCTCACTCATCGGCCTCCCGGCGCGCCGCGGCGAGCCGGCTCACATCGCGAAGCGGGCGACGACCGAGGGCTTTCCGGGCATTTGCACCAGAACCACGATGCGGGCGCCCGGCCCGACGGCCGCCGGCGCCTTGCCCTCCATCTCGCCGCCGGCCGCCTCGCCCGCGGCCGGCTGCAGCGCCACCTTGTCCTCTTTCTGGCCGACCAGCACGACCGCCGTGCCCTTGGCGCCCTTCGTGCCGACCGGGGTCGAGGTCTTGTCGTCGAAGACGAAAATCTGCAGCTCGCTGCCCTGCACAAGCAGCTCGACGTAATACGGCCCGGCATCGGCGAGCGGGCCGCCATGCGGCCCCTTTCCGGCATGTGCCGATGCGGCGGCAGGGGACAGGAAGAGGAGGACGGCAAACAGGATGTTGCGGTACATCGAATGGCTCCCGGCTCGCGACCCGCTCAATAGGCCTCGGCCCCCTGACCGGCTTCCTGACGCTCCTGCAATGCCCTGAGCGGCGCTTCGCCGAAACGCAGAAACAAGACCGGGGTGAGCACCGCATCGAGCAGCGTGGCGCTGATCAATCCGCCGAAGATGACGAGCGCGACCGGCGACAGGATTTCCTTGCCCGGCTGGCTGCCGCCGAGGATCAGCGGCACCAGCGCCATGCCGGCGGAGAGCGCGGTCATCAGCACCGGCGTCATCCGTTCGAGGCTGCCGCGCACGATCAGCCGCCGGCCGAAGGTCTCGTTCTCGTTGAGGACAAGGTTGATGTAGTGGCTGATCTTCAGAATGCCGTTGCGCGTGCTGATGCCGGCAAGTGTGATGAAGCCGATCATCGTAGCGAGCGACAAGGCCCCGCCGGCGATCCACAACGCGACGATGCTGCCGATCAGCGCCAACGGCACGTTCGCCATGATGATCAATGCCAGCACCGCCGAACTGTAGCGCGTATAGAGGATCGCGAAGATCAGCACGAGCGAGATCAGCGACAGAATCGCGATCAGCCGCGTCGCCTCCTGCTGGGCCGCGTAATCGCCGGTGATCGCCGCCGCATATCCCGGCGGCATCTTCATCCCATCAATCTGCCGCTGGATGCCGCGGGTGATCGCCGCCATGTCGGAACCGTCCGTGTTGGCGAGGATCGCGATGCGCGGCAGGCCGTTCTCGCTGACGATCTGGTTCGGCCCATCGGTGTCGCGGACGTCGGCGAGGTCGCGCAGCGGCACATGGCCGACCGGCGTGTCGATCAACAGGTTGCGCAGCTCGGCGGCGGTCCGGTCGCGGTCGTTGAGCCGCACCAAAACATCGTACCGCCGATTGGCGTCGATCACCTGCGAGACCACCCGTCCGCCGGCAAGCGTTTCGAGGGTGCGCGTCAGCTTTGCCGGAGTGACGCCATACAGCCTCGCCGAGGCCGGGTCGGGCCGGATCAACAGCTGCGGAATGCGGGTCTGCGCCTCGATTTTGAGATCGGTCAGCCCTTTGACGTTCGTCAGCCTGCGGTGGAGCTCGTTCGCCAGCTTGACGAGCGTGTCCGGATCGCTGCCGAAGATCTTGACGGCGAGCTCGGAGGGCAGGCCGGTCATCACGGCATTCATCCACATCGTGACCGGCTGGCTGATATAGGCGGGCCGCGGCAGCGTCCCCAAAGCCTCGCGCACGTTATGAAGGACTTTCGCGGGCTGAGCCGCCGGCGCGAGATTGACGTGAAACTCGCTCTTGTAGATCCCGTCGGCGTCGAGATCGTATTCGGAGCGCCCGGTCTTGTCGTCGACCGAGGTCACGCTCGGGATCTTTGTCAGCAGCATTTCCGCCGCCCGCGCCATGCGGTCCGCCTCGACCAACGAGATTCCCGGGTCGTAATTGGTTTCGACGAGGTAGTCGCCTTCGTTGAGCGGCGGCAAAAAAGCGCGCGGCAGGTAGACCGCTCCGGCCGTCGCCAGGCCGACCCCGAGCACCGCCGCGGCGACGACGGTCGCCTGATTGGCGAACGCCCAGTTCAGAAGCCGCTCGTTCTGCCGCTTCAGAGCCCGCACCATCCACGCATCGCCGTGCGGCATCCGCTTCATCTGCGGCAGCAGGTAGTAGGCGAGCACCGGGGTCAGCGTCACCGAGGTGATCAGGCTCGCGAAGATCGAGGTTATGTAGGCGACGGCGAGCGGCTCGAACATCAGCCCGTCGATCCCGGGCAACGCGAACAGCGGAAAGAAGACGAGGAGCACGATCAGCGTCGCATAAAAGATACCGGTACGCACTTCCACGCTGGCGTCGGCGATGACGCGAAGGACCGGTCGCGGCTCCTCGCGCAGCCGATTGAGGCGCAGCCGGCGATAGGTGTTCTCGACCCCGACCACCGCGTCGTCGACCAGCTCGCCGACGGCGATCGCCAACCCGCCCAACGTCATCGTGTTGATCGTCAGGCCGGCGAAGTGAAAGACGAGCACGGTGATGAACAGCGAGATCGGAATCGCCGCCAGCGAGATGACCGTGGTGCGGACGTTGAGCAAAAAGGCGAACAGCACGATGGCGACCATCAGGGCGCCTTCGATCAGCACATGCTTCAGCGTGTCGATCGAATGGTTGATGTAGCTTTCCTGCGAGAAGGTGAACGGGCTGACATGCACCCCTTTCGGCAGGAATGGGCGCAACTCGGCCAGCGCCTTTTTGATCTCGCTCGTCACCACGAGCGTGTTGATGCCCGGCTGCTTCTGCACCCGCACCAGCACCGCCGGCTTGCCCATATAGCTCGCGTCGCCCTGCTTGACGGCCGGTGCGAAATCGACGCTGGCGATCTCGCGCAACAGGATCGGGCGGCCCTTCTGGTAGGCGACGACCAGATCGCGCGCGCCTTCGAGAAGGGCCTCGGGGTTGCGGGTGTGTCCGATATTGGTGATCAGAAACCGACGCCCGTAGGCATCGACCGACGAGCCGCCGGTATTGGTGTCGTAGCCCTTCAGCGCACTCTCCAGATCAGCGAGGGTGACGCCGAGGAATTCGAGCCGCCGCGGGTCGGGGGTGATGCGCAAGGTGCGCACCTCGCCCCCCACCGGCAACACCTGCGCGATGCCCGGTATCGCGAGCAGTCGCGGCCGCAGGCGCCAATCGACGAAGTCGCGCAGCCCCATCATGTCGCCCTGATCGCTCGTCAGCGCGAAATCGACGACCTCGCCGACGACCGAGGTGATCGGCAGCATCTCCGGAAGCGCGTCCGGGGGGATCTGGCTCTTCGCCTGCGCCAGCCGCTCGGAAACGAGCTGGCGGTCGCGGTAAACGTCGGTGCCGAGCTTGAAATCAACCTGCACCAGCGACAGGCTCGGGCTCGAGGTCGAGCGCACCCGCTTGACGCCTTCGAGGCCGGCCATCGCGGTCTCGATCGGGAAGGTGATGCGCCGTTCGACTTCCTGCGGCGCCAGTCCTTCGCCCTCGGTCAGTATCGAGACGATGTTGCGGTCGATGTCCGGCAGCACATCGACCGGCGTGCGCAACGCCTCGACCGTGCCGAGAACCACCAGGATCGCCGCACCACACAGAACGAAGAGGCGGTACCTGAGGCTGTTGCGGATCAGGTAGGCGAACATATCGCCTTCACCGTATCTGGCTCAGCAGCTCCGCCGCCTTGACGACGATACGGCTGTCGGGCTCGAGCCCGCCGGCGATCAGCACATCTCGGCCGTCGACCGGCTCGACCCGGACCGGGACCGGTACGAAGCTCTCCGGATGGGTATGCTGCCAGACGACCTCCTGGCCGGAGGCGTCGCGCGTCAACGCCGTGCGCGGCACCACCACCCCCGAGCGCTCGCCGGTCGTCTCGACCAGCACGGAGAGCAGGCTGCCGACGCTGAGCGCCGGATCCGGATCGGCGATCCTGAAGAAGAGTGGGATCGTCTGCCGCTCGAGCTGCGGCCCGCGGCTGATGAAGTCGAGACGGTAGCCGCGGCCCGTCGAGCTCTGGCCGTCGGCACGCAGCACTTGGCCCAGCCCCATGATGTCATAGGCGTAGGCCTCGACCCACAGCCGCTTCAGATCGACGACCTGGAAGAGCTTGTCCTGCTCGTCGACGACTTGCCCTGCGACGGCAAAACTCGCCGCGATGACGCCGCTGCTGGGGGCGCGCAGCGGAGCGCGCAGATTGTCGCGGTCGCGCAGCACCGTGCCAATCGCCTCGCGGCGTTGCAGCAGGTTCGTCAGATGATCACGCGCCTCGGCGAGGGCAGCGGCGTTGGCGCGCGTCACCGCGAGCTTCTTGAGAGCGTCCTGGGCGCGCCCGATCTCGCGATCGACCTGCGCCACCTGTTGCAGGATGATGCCGCGGTCGATCGGATTGACGACCGGCACCACCCAAGCCAGAACCTGGTCCTTCTCCACCTTTTGGCCGACCCGAGGCCATTTGCCGCCGACCGGTTCGAGCCGGCCGCGAACCATCGCATGGACCTCGCCGCTGGTTCCCGGATCGGGGATCACCCGGCCGACCATGCGGACCGAACGCGCCACCTTTTTGACGCGCGCGACGACGGTGCGCACGTGCAAGAGGCGCTGCGTGAATTCCGGAACGAACAGACTGCCGTCCAGCAGCCGGTGCGGGCTGTCGAACGCGCCGGCGCCGACCGCCGCCGTCGGGGCGGCGGCGGCGGCGTCGCCCTCATGCGCGAGCACGCCGCGGCTGATCAGGAACAGCGCCGCCGTGGCGATCAGCAACAGGCAGATGACGGCGAGGATCGCCGCCTCGACCCGGCCGCCGTACCGCCCCCGCAGGCCGATCTCGGCGGCCGCCCTCTCGGGCAGCACCGGTGACCCGGACGACGAAAGGTACCCGCCCGCCGCACCGACCCGCTCGCGGGCGCGGCGCTTCAGCCATTGCGTCGCACCGCCGCGCAGATCGGCGAGCATGGCCGGGCCGGCGCGCACAACCGACGATGCGCCCGCCACCGCCAGCCGCAGCCGCGGCACGGCGGCCGTGGCGAACGCCTTGAACAAGACGAGCCCGAGCATTGCCAGCATGCCGAAGAGAAAGGCCAGCACATTGCCCCGCGACACCGCCGGCAACGCGCTTGCCGCATCGCCTCTCTGCGCCGCCGACAGCGACGGCACGTCGAGGGTCCCGGCGAGCAGGTCGGAACCGTCCTTGGCAATAATCGTAAAGACGGCGTCGTGATGCCCGGGCTGCGCCACCCAGTCGGCGGCCAGGGTATAGAGGCCGTCCTTGCCCGGCACTGCCGTGACGCGCCGGCCGTCGGCGTCGACATCGATCTTCGCGCCGACGACCGGGGCGTCGGAGGCCGCATTGACGAGATAGATCGACAGCGTGCGCCGGCGCGCCACGCCGACGAGATCATAAAGATTACTGTGCGCGACCACGCGCGGCGCCACCGTCAGCGAGGGCGGGAGCGGCGCACCCTCGTCATCGTCATGCGCTGCGGCCCCACGCGGTAGGGCCGCAATCGAGAGCCCGACCGCGACCGTCAGCGTCGCGGCGACTATCCGATGGCGATGCGCCCTAAACATACTTGCACTCCTCCGCTGGGGCTATGTCGCCCACAGTGCGTCACCCGACCCGCGGCCGCGATCGGCCGGGCCGGCGTTTAAATCGATTGATACGGGCCGCCAAGGCTAGAGGCTGCGACGCCTCGTGCCTTTATGTATCGATACGTTACCTTTCGTTAGATTCGGAAGCAATAAGAATTGGCGGCGGCGGCACACCGCGGCGGCGTTGCGCACGCCGACACCGCCGACGGCCGCGCCCGTCGACACGATCAGCGCTGTCCGCCGCGCCGGCTGATCCACCCATCGTCCCCGAGAAGCATGCCCTCGCACGTTAATCCGCCCGCGCAATGCGATCAAGCGCCTGCCGCATCAGCGTCGATGCCGCCTTGTCGACGGCCAGCCGGGCGCTCGCATTGGCGAGCCATCCCGCCGTCACCAATGCCGCCTGGTCCTCGAGCAGCAGCACCTGGTCGACCGCCGCCGCGAGCTCGCCGTGATCGAGGCTGCGCTCGGCGGAAGCGACGATCGCGGCATTGCGATCCGCGCTCGGATCGCCGGTCGGCCCCGTTTCGTACCAGGAACGCAGCCAAGCGGCGGCGCGGGCGGTGACCCCCGGCCGGTTTGCCTCGGACAGCGCCGTCAGCCGCGGCGCCACGGTGCCGGTAAAATTATCGCGCAGCTCGGCGACCGTCGCGACCCCGTCGCGCGCGTGCTTCTGCAATTCGTCGAGGGCGGCGTGCACGACGGGGGCCTTGCCGGCGAGCGCGGCAACCGCGGCGAGTTGCGGGGCAAAGGGCCCCGAGCCGCGCAACGCGTCGTGCAGTTCGCTCGCCGCCAGAAGGAACTTCTCGCGGCGGCGATCGGCCTGGCGCAAGCCGCCGACCTTCGTCTCGACGGCGTTGAGCCGCGCGAGGAGGGTCGTGCTGATCTGCTGTTCGGCCCCGGCAAGCCGCGTTTGCAACCCTTGCAGAGCGCCGTCGAGCTTCTTCAGCTGGCCCTCGAGGGCGGCAACCCGCGCCTCCGCGCCGCGCCGCGCCGCCTCGTCCGCAAGCAGCTGCACGCGCGTCTCTCGCACGCCCGCCGCGAGCGTTCCCGAGATTTCGGCGATCTCGCCCTTCAGCGCGGCGACCGCCGCCTCGGGGACGGCCGGCGGCGGCGCAGCGGGCGGGCGCACCGCCGCGCGGTCGGCGGCGGCCCCGTCTTGTCCGATGGCGGCGAGCAGCACCGCCCGGCTGCGCGGCGGCGCGAGGGAAGCGGCGGCAGCGAGGATCGCGACGACCGCCAAAAGGATCGCGGTCACCGCCAGACCTCGACCCGGCGGCTTCGCCTTTGGCGCGGCGGCGAGGGGTGAAGCGGCCGGCTCGAGGCGCGGTGCGGGCCGCTCCTCCGGCGGCGACAGGTTGATGCTCGGAAACTGGCTCGCGAGCATCGCGAGCGCCTCCTCGTCGAGCCCCGGCAGTGGCGGCTTGCGGCTCATCGGCAGGGCCTACGCGGCGGAGATGGCGGCTTGCGCCGCAGCGGCGCGGCCCCATAGGAGCCCGTCGAGCTCGCCCGCCAGGCGCGCGACTTCCTGGGCCGCGGCGCTGGCCGGCGCCAGCGCGGTCGGCGCGGAACCGTGGAACGTCGCCTCCTGGAACAGCACCCGGTCGTTGAGCTGGGCGTCGAGCGGGCTCGTCTTAAGGGCGATGAGCTGGGCGCGCGCGTGACCGGCGATCGCCGAGCGCTTGACGCGGCAGAGAAGCGTGCGCGAGGGGATCGGGCGCCGGGTCATGCGCGACGCGCTGTCGACGATCTTCGTGGTGCGCGCCGCTTCGAAGACGTTGGCTTCGTCGGTCATTGCCGGGATCACCACGAGATCCGCCGCGCCGATCGCGAAGACCATCGCCTGATTGCCGAAGCCGGCGCAGTCGACGAGCACGACCTCGTGATCGCGCGCCAGTTCGCTGATCGCCGGGATGATCGCGTGCTCGTCGGTCTCGCTCTTCAGCACCATTTCGGACAGCACGTTGCCCTTTGCGTGCCAGCGGCTGAGCGTGCGATTGGGATCGGCGTCGAGCAGCGCCACCTTGCGCCCGGCCTTGTGCCAATAAGCGGCAAGGCAGGCGATCATCGTCGATTTGCCGGCGCCTCCCTTGCCGGTCGCCGCCACCAGGACGCGAGCCGGCATCTCAGGACGGCCCCCGGCCGGCGCCCCATCCGGCGGCGAGGCGCGGCGCCCGGCCGCCCGCCGATCCCCAGAAGGACAAAACCCGGAAACCGCCCAAGGCGCGCCGCCCCCCTTTTTGCCGAAGAACAATAATGCTAACATGGATTGATTGCCGGCGAGAAGGGAATTCCGTTACCGATCGGGCGCTGCTATTGAGCAGAACTCTCAATTTTCGGTTTAGTCGAGGCATATGCAAATATCGGGCAAATCACTGGATCCGTGAAAGGGACGCACATGAGTTGGGGGAGGGGAATGCGGCGGCCGACCGGCGCCCGCAACGCGCAGGCTGTATTGTCGATCGTCGCGGCGCTGGCTGGCGGCCTGCCCGGATCGTCGGCCTGGGCACAGGCCGCCGCCCCGAGCCCGCCGGCCGCGCAAGCCGGCAAGGCGGCCGCTGCGCCGGCCGCCGATCTTTCCGGACGCAAGACGCTCTACATCGTCGGCTCCTCGACCCTGAAGCCGATTACCGATTTCGTAGTGCGCCGGATGGCGACCGAGTATGCGATGCCGCAGCCGATCGAGCGCCTGACCGGCACCGTCACGGGGTTCAAGGAATTCTGCGCCGGCATTGGCCCGAAATATCCGGACATCGCCGCCGCCTCCCGCCGCATGGAAGAGGCCGAGTACCAGGATTGCCTCGCCAATCACGTGCTCGACGTCATCCAGATCGAGATCGGGCAGGGTGCGGTCGTCGTCGTCACCAAGAAGGGCAATCCGGTGTTC
>DASYYD010000153.1:0-8923 GCA_035934195.1 Allostellaceae bacterium
ACGCGAGGTGCAGGGGTGTGGCGAGCGGGCGGCCGGCGATTTCCGGCAACAGCGCCAGCGTGACCGCGATGAAGCTCTTCATGTCGGCGGTGCCGCGGCCGAAGAGCCGGTCGTCCTTCTCGGCGACCGCGAAGGGGTCGGTGCGCCACTCCTGCCCGTCGACCGGCACCACGTCGGTGTGGCCGGAGAGCATGATGCCACCCCGATCCTGCGGCCCCAGCGTCGCGAACAGATTGGCTTTCTTGCCGGCCTCGTCGAAGACGAGTTCGCTCGCGATGCCGAGCCGGTCGAGATGGTCGCGCACGAAATCGATGAGCGCGAGGTTGGAGCCGCGGCTCGTCGTATCGAAGCCGACGAGCCGGCGGATCATCTCGAGGCTCTCGGGTGCCGGCCCTGCCAAGAGCGTGCTCCACCCTCCGTGATCGGGGGGCAGACCCTACGCCGAACGGACAAGGCGCGCTAGGCTCCCATCCCGCCTCTTTTCTCGAACGCCGCGCCGTGCGATGGAATGCGGGAGAGCGAGGGCGGGAACAGCATGGGTTTCGCAATCCCCGGTGTCCTCTGGCGCGAGGATCCGCAAGGCGGCGAACTGCCGCTCGTCTTCGATTCGCCGCACAGCGGCTCGCAGTATCCCCCGGATTTCGGGTTCGCCTGCGATTTCGCGGTGTTGCGCAGCGCCGAGGACGCGCATGTCGACGCGCTCTACCGCTCGACCCCGGCCGCGGGCGCGACCCTGATCGCCGCCGCCTTTCCGCGCAGCTATCTCGACCCGAACCGCGCCACCAACGATCTCGATGCGGCGCTGATCGACGGCGAGTGGCCGTTTCCGCTCGCCCCCTCGCACAAGACCCGGGCCGGCCTCGGGGTGGTGCGCCGCGTCGCGCGCTCAGGCGTGCCGATCTACGACAGAAAGCTCGCCGTCGCCGAGGTGCTCGCCCGCCTCGAACGCTGCCATCTGCCCTATCATCGGGCGCTCGACGAGGCCTGTGATCGCCTCCACGACAAATTCGGCGCGGTGTGGCACGTCAACTGCCACTCGATGCCCTCGCCCGCCGACCGGCTGCGGCAGGCCGACTTCATCTTGGGCGACCGCGACGGCACCACCTGCGCCGCCGAATTCACCCGCTTCGCCGCGGAGTTCCTGAAGGGCCGCGGCTACCGCGTCTTCGTCAACGAGATCTACAAAGGCGTCGAGATCGTCAAGCGGCAGGGGCGACCCCGGGAAGACCGCCACAGCCTGCAGATCGAGGTCGACCGCGCGCTCTACATGGACCAGCGAACGCAAGAACGGCACGACGGCTTCGCCCGCTTGTGCGACGAGATCGCCCGTCTCGTCGCCGCGCTCGCCGGCTTCGTCGAGGCGCGGTTGAAGGAAAAGTGAGAGAAGGAGAAGCGCATGGCAAAGATACCGACGGTCCTGCAACCGCACATCAACTCGGCCTTTCCCGCGAATGTCTGCCTCGTCGGCAGCGTCCTGCCGAGCGGCTGGGCGCAGGTCAGCCCGCGCGGCAGCACGATGGTCTACGACGACCGGCACATCGCGCTGTGGGAGCGCGGCAAGGGGACGACCAACGCCAGCCTCGCCGACGGCACCAAGCTGACGGTGTTCTTCCGCAAGCCGCAATTGCGCGAGGAAGGCGTCCTGCCGAAAGGCGGCATCGCGCGGTTCTACGGCACCGCCAGGATCTACCGCTCGGGGCCGGTCTACGAGGAGGTCTGGCGGCGCCTGGTGCAGCCGGAAAAGGACCGCGACCCCGACAGGCAGGGCTTTGCCGTCCTGATCGCGGTCGAGCGCGCCGAGGACCTCGACGGCGAGCCCCTGAAGCTGGAGTGAGGCGAGGCGCGGCGGCGTCGCATTTTCCCGGTGACTTGAAATAAGTGCACTGTCACCGTAATATACCGTAATATCAGGGGCCTAGGACGCGAACTGCTCCTTGAAGACGCGTTCTTCGAGGTTGAATTCGGGGTCGAAGAGGAGCGTCATCGCAACTTCGCGGCTCTCGCGGATTTCGACCGCCGCGACGTCGCGCACCTCGGTGAAATCGGCGCTGGCCGACGCCGGGCGCTTGTCGCGTTCGAGCGCCTCGATCTGCACTTTTGCATTGTGCGGGAGCAAGGCGCCACGCCAGCGCCGCGGGCGAAAGGCGCTGATCGGCGTCAATGCCAGGATGCCGGCGCCGAGCGGGATGATCGGCCCGTGCGCCGACAAATTGTAGGCGGTGCTGCCGACCGGCGTCGCCACCAGAACGCCGTCCGCCATCAGCTCCTCGATGCGCACGACGCCATCGACGGTGATCTTGAATTTCGCCGTCTGCCGGCTTTCGCGGAACAGCGACACCTCGTTGAAGGCGAGCGCCCGGTGGCGTCCGCCGCGCTCGTCCTCGGCGCGCATCTCGAGCGGGTAGAGGGTGACCGGCTGCGCTGCGGCGAGGCGCTCGGCGAGCCCCTCCGGCCGATACTCGTTCATCAGAAACCCGACGCTGCCGCGATGCATGCCGAAGATCGCCACCTCGCGCCCCAAACGGCGATGCAGCGTCTCGAGCATGAAGCCGTCGCCGCCGAGCGGCACGATGATGTCGGCCTCCTCGGCCGGAACATGCGGATAGCGCCGCTGCAGCTCGGCGAGCGCCTGTTGCGCCGGCTCGGTATCGGCCGCGACGAAGGCGAGGCGCGGCGAGGGCTGCGCGCTCACCCGCCGGTGACGCTCATATGGCGGGCGAGCGCGGGGCGGTTGTGGCGGCGGTCGATGATGAAGTCGTGGCCGCGCGGCTTGCGTGCGATCGCCTCGGCGATCGCCGCCTCGAGCAATTCGTCGCCCTCGGATTGCCGCAAGGGCGTGCGCAGATCGGCCGCATCCTCCTGCCCCAGGCACATATAGAGCGTGCCGGTGCAGGTCAGCCGCACGCGGTTGCAGCTTTCGCAGAAATTGTGCGTCAAGGGCGTGATGAAGCCCAATCGCCGGCCGGTCTCGCGCACCCGCACGTAGCGCGCCGGGCCGCCGGTGCGGTAGTCGCTGTCTTCCAGCGTCCAGCGCCGCTCCAGCCGCGCCCGCACCAGCGACAGCGGCAGGTACTGGTCGAGCCGGTTCTCGCCGCCGATGTCGCCCATCGGCATGACCTCGATAAAGACGAGATCGAAACCTTCCTCGCCCGTCCAGGCGACCAGCTCGTCGAACTCGTCCTCGTTGACGCCGCGCAGGGCGACCGTGTTGATCTTGACCGCGAGCCCGGCGCATTTGGCCGCTTGTAGCCCGTCGAGCACCACCTCGAGCCGGCCGCGGCGGGTGATTTCGGTGAATTTCGCCGGGTCGAGCGTGTCGAGCGAGACGTTGACGCGCCGGACCCCGCATGCCCGCAATTCCTCGGCGTAGCGGGCGAGCCGGCTGCCGTTCGTCGTCAGCGTCAATTCGTCGAGGTCGCCCGCGGCGACATGCCGGCCGAGCGCGCCGAACAGGGTCATGATGTCGCGCCGCACCAGCGGCTCGCCGCCGGTCAGGCGCAGCTTCCTGACGCCCTGGCGGATGAAGGCGCCGCACACCCGGTCGAGTTCTTCCAGCGTCAACAGCTCGGCCTTCGGCAGGAACGTCATCTCTTCCGCCATGCAATAGACGCAGCGGAAGTCGCAGCGGTCGGTTACCGAGACGCGCAGGTAGCTGATAGTCCGTCCGAACGGGTCGATCATGGCATCCTTACCCGCCTTGCCGCGGCAGGGCGACGTATACGCAGGAATATAGTGGGGCGCCCGTCCTTTGTCGCCCCCGATGTCGATCGGTCGCCCCTAGGGGATCGAATCTGACGCTTGGAGCCCCCGTCTTCCGGCGGCGATGATCCGATCGGGATCGGCGGTCCACAGGAAGGGTTTGGGATTGTCGTTGGTCTGCGCGAGGATGGCGGTCGGTCGAGGCGGAGGTGAGCATGCCGGTGGTTCGGGGAAGTTGCCTGTGTGGCGGGGTGAGATACGAAATAACCGGGCCACTGATGCGCAGCGGGCATTGCCATTGTTCAAACTGCCGAAAGGCTCATGGTGCGGCTTTTCGCAGTCGTGCCCGCGTTCGTATCGAAGATTTTCGATGGGTGCGAGGGGAGAGGCTGGTCAAATACTTTGAATCATCGCCTGGGTTTCATCGTGGGTTTTGCAGTGTCTGCGGTTCACCCATTGTAAACCGCCCTGATCGTACCCCGGAACTCGGAATTGCTCTGGGCGGTCTCGACGATGACCCAGGTGTGCGCCCGGAACGCCACTTCTATGCAGCGAGCAAAGCCCCCTGGTTTGAGATCACCGACGATCTACCGCAGCACGCGGAGCTTCCTCCCCGTTCCGAAGCCCCGGGGGCATAACTCGGGCATCGCCACCAGCTCTCGGGGAACCAGTCGCCGCGCCCCTGCTCCTCGGCGATGCGCTCCCGGCCCGTTCTTTCGACCGGAGCAGGAAATCCGCGTCGCATAGGCTTTCGCCGCCGCCATTTTGACGCTTCGCCGAGTGGCACCTGCCGGCGACATCCTACATAATCATAAGCCATGGAAGAATTCACCCTGCGCCCCGACCCCGACGACCCGCGCCTGACGCGCCGCGTCGCCGGCCTCGACCACGAGGGCAAGACGGTCGAGACCGCGGTCGTCATGGAGCGGCCGCTGACCCTGTTTCTCAACGGCCGCGAGATCGTCACGATGATGACGATCGGCGACCATCCGGACTATCTCGCGGTCGGCTATCTGATCAACCAGAACATGCTGCGCGCCGACGACCGGATCACCGGCATCGATTACGACGAGGAGCTGGAGACGGTCGTCGTGCGCACCGAGCGCGAGACCGATTTCGAGGACAAGCTGAAGAAGAAGACGCTAACCTCGGGCTGCGCCCAGGGCACCGTGTTCGGCGATCTGATGGAGAAATTCGAGGAGATCCGCCTCGATCCCGCCGCGGTCTTGCGCACCTCCTGGCTCTACGCGCTCTCCCGCAAGATCAACACCGCGCCGAGCCTCTATCTCGCCGCCGGTGCGATCCACGGCTGCGTCCTCTGCGAAGAGGACCGGCCGCTGCTCTACATGGAGGACGTCGGCCGGCACAACGCGATCGACAAGATCGCCGGCTACATGCGCCTCAACGCCGTCTCGCCCGCGGGGAAGATCTTTTACACGACCGGGCGGTTGACCTCGGAGATGGTGATCAAGACCGTGCAAATGAGCATCCCGATCCTGATCTCGCGCTCCGGCTTCACCGCCTGGGGGGTCGATCTGGCGCGGCAGGCGGGCCTCACCCTTATCGGGCGCGCCAAGGGGAAGCGCTTCATCGCGCTCTCGGGGGCCGAGCGCATCCTATTCGACGGCGACCCGCGCGCGGTCGAAGACGAGCCGAGGCGCCTCGCCCGCAAGGCGAGCCTCGCCGAGGAGATCGAGTGACGATCGCCGGGCTCTTGCTCGCCGGCGGGCAGTCGCGGCGCATGGGCGGCGGCGACAAGGCGCTGCGCCCTTTGGGCGGGCGCACGATTCTCGAGCGCGTCGCCGAGCGGCTGCGCCCGCAGGTCGCCGCGCTCGTCATCAACGCCAACGGCGACCCGGCCCGCTTTGCCGGGTTCGGCTTGCCGGTCGTCCCGGACAGCGTGCCCGATTTTGCCGGGCCGCTCGCCGGCATCCTCGCCGGGCTCGACTGGACCGCGGCGAACCGCCCGGATTGCGATTCCGTCGTCAGCGTCGCGACAGACGCGCCCTTTCTCCCCGGCGACCTCGTCGAGCGGCTCTGCGCGGGTGCGCGCGAGGCCGGCGCGCCGCTTGCCTGCGCCGCCAGCCGAGGCCGCGCCCACCCGGTCTTCGGCCTGTGGCCGGTGCGCCTCAAGGAGGAGTTGCGGCGGGCGCTCGTCGAGGAAGGGGTGCGCAAGGTCGATCTCTTCACGGCGCGCTACGGGCTCGCCACGGTCGCGTTCGCCGCCGAGCCGGTCGACCCTTTCTTCAACGCCAACAAGCCGGAAGACCTGGAGACCGCGCAGGCGCTGCTCGCCGAACTGACGCGGTGAGCCGCGACGGCTACGCCTCGCGATGCCGGCTCGCCGCGATCGCGGCGGCGATGTCGCAGGCCGCCACCCCGGCCGCCATGATCCCGATTTCCGCCATCGCCCGCGACACGGCCTCAGGCAGGCTCGCCGCGTCGAGGCTCGCGCCGACGAGCCGCGCCCCGAGCGCGAGGAGGCCCTCGGCCGGCGCGCAATCGAAATCGCCCGACAGTTCTATGTCGGCGACCCTGCCATCGCGTTCGAGGAGGCGGGCGCGCACCAGGCCGCCGGGCGCCTTGTGGCGCCCTTCGGTCAGATGCACGCCGGCGGCGAGCTTGACGCCCTGCGGCACCAGCTTGCGGCCGACCCGCTCGCGCCAGGCGGGGGCGGCGAGCCGCGCCTCTTCCGCCTCGATCGCCGCCCATTCGACGGCCAGCGGCCGATCGGCGGCGGGTTCGACCGAGAGGCACTCGGCGACGCGGCCGAGAAACCGCGCCTTCACCGCCTCGCGCGACGGCACCACGGGCAGAAGCCGGCGCATCGAAGTGACGTAATCCTCGAGGCTCGTCGTCAGCTTGTCGCGGAACTTCTCGGACGGCACCTTGAGAACGCGGGCCATCAGCGCGCCGTCGAAATCGAAAAGGAACATGCCGCCGCAGACGCTCGCCCGCTCGAAGTGTGCAGCCGCCGTGCCGCCGATCTTGCGCTCCTCGACATGGATGTCGTTGAGCGGGCGGTAGCGGGCGGCGATGCCGAGGTCGCGATAGGTGCGCACCACCGGCTCGATGAAGAGGGGATAGAGGCGTTCGCCGCGCTCGGGCACCCTCGTGCGCGGGAAGATGAAATGAAAGATCAGCTGCCGCCGGTCGAGAAGAACGGCGCCGCCGCCGAGCCGGCGGCGGACGACTGCGATGCCGTTTGCGGCGCAAAAGGCGCGGTCGAGCTCGAGATCGGCGTCCTGATGCAGGCCGATGCAGACATAGGGCTCGGCGGTCTCGACGAGCGTCAGGATCGGCGCGTCGCCCTCCTGCAGCCCGTCGGCGAGGCCGTACCAAGCGGCCTGCGAGCGCAATGCCGGCACGAGGCCGAAATCGATTACTCTGAGACGCATCGGGCGCGCCTCCTTGGCGGCTCGCCGGCCATCGTGCACAATCAGCCGATGCCGCGAAAGCTCGTCGTCGTCATGGCCAATTCCGACCCGCGAAACCCCGAGGAGCTGGGGACGCCGCTGGTGCACGCCGCGGTCGCCGCGGCGATGGATTACGAGGTCGAGGTGATCTGCGCCGGGACCGCCGGCCGGCTCCTCAAAAAAGGCGTCGCCGAGAGGCTCGTCGTCAAGCCGGGCGGGCAAAAGACCGTCTACGATTTCATCCGCGAGGCCTGCGAGCACGGCGTCAAGTTCTACGCCTGCCCGATGAACCTCGACCTCTTCGACATGAGAGAAGAGGATCTGGTGCCGGAATGCCGGGGGCTGCTCGGCGCCGCGGCGCTGATCGCCCGGATCATGGAAGACGATTGCCGGGTGCTGTCGTACTGAGCCGATGCCGATCGTCAAGGGCTGCTTCCTTCCCGACGACCTCCTCTACGATGTCGAAAACCAGCTCTGGTATCGCCCGCTCGCGGATGGGCTCGTCGAAATCGGCATGACCGCGGTGGCGCTGACGATGGCGGCGGCGCTCGTCGCGGTGACGCCGAAGCGGCCGCAGCGCCGGATCGAGGCGGGCGAAGCCTGCGCCGTCGTCGAGACCGGCAAGACGGTGAGCGCGGCGCGCATCGCCTTTTCGGGCTTTGTCGAGCGCAGCAACGAGCCACTCCTGGAAGAACCGTGGCGGGCAGGCCGCGACCCCTACGGCGAGGGCTGGCTCGTCGCGGTGCGCCCGGACGATTGGGCGGCGGCGACGGGGATGCTCGTTCCGGGCAAGGCGGTGGCCCGCCCCTACGCCGCCAAGATGCGGCGGGAAAAATTCGCCGGCTGCGCGCCGGAGGACTAGACCGCAGCCGAAAGACGGAGCACGGAACTCGATTACGGCGCCGCGCCAACGAGAATTCTCAGGAGGTACGAGGCGAGAATCTTAAGATAGCCGCGTCGGAACACGCGCGAGCGACCCTCCGACCCTTTCATTTCCGCTTCGCTCTCCCAACGGCCGTTCTTGTGCCGGAAGGCGGCCGCCGCTAAGGTTCCAAGACCGGCACGCGAGTTGCCGGGGAGATCGGGAGGAGGCGCGGATGACCAGGCTTTGGCTGTGTGCGACGCTCTTCGGCGCTCTCGTTGTAATGGCGGCGCCGGCCGGCGCCTGGGATCGCGGCGCGGTTCAGAGTTTTGCGACGCTGCCGGCTTTTGCGCCCAGTGGCGGGACCTGTCCCGACGGCTCGGCGCAATGCGTCTCGGACATCGAGGGCGTCGCCGTCGCGCCCGACGGCACGATCTACGCCCCCTCCTTCGGCTTCAACAAGGACGGGGCACTGACCGGCGAGAGCGAATTGTTCGTCATTTCGCCGAACGGTAAAGTCGTTCGCCACTTTCCGGTGCCGGGGTCGAGCCCGCACTTGATCGGCGCGATCTGGCAATCCTCCTCGAACAGCGTGCTGATTGCCGATCTGTTCGGCGGGGTCGTGTGGAAGGTCGATCCGGTCCACGGGACGAGTTCCGTCTTTATGCAGGTGCCGGACCCGAATAATGCCGGCCTCAACGCGCTCGCCTTAGACAGCAAGGGCAACGTCTATGTATCGGATTCCTTCCAGGGCGCGGTCTGGACCACCGGGCCGAACGGCGGCGCGGCGACGGCCTGGATACAGAGCCCCTTGCTGCTGCCGACCGCCGGCCCGGGCGAGGTGCTGATCCCGCCCTTCGGCGCCAACGGCATGACCTTCAACAAGGCCGGCACGACGCTTTTCGTCAACAATACCGCCTATCATTCGATCGTCGCGATCCCGGTC
>DASYYD010000169.1:0-1707 GCA_035934195.1 Allostellaceae bacterium
GCAGGCGGTGACGCTGCGCGGCCGCAGATCGCCGTGCCCGCCGGTCTGGCTCAAGGCAAAGCCCGAGGGGAAGAGCCGCGGGCCGCGGACGAGGCCCTTCTCGATCGCCTCGGCGAGGCCGCCATCGGCGCCCCCCGCATCGCGCACCGTCGTGAAGCCGCGCGCCAGCATCCCTTGCAATACCTGCCCGGCCTCGAAGGCGAGAAGGCTCTGCGGCCGCTCGGCGAGCCGCGCCAGCGTCGAATCGACCGCCATCACATGCACATGCGCGTCGATGAGGCCGGGCATCAGGGTGCGCCCCTTTAGGGACACTCTGCAAAAGCCGTGGCCCAGCGATCATGATATAGTGTGTGCGGGGGCAGGCGGTACGCAGGGGTTGGGGGATGAAGCAGCTGACGCTGGCGACGGCCGGGTTTGAGCGCTACGCCAAGACGACGCGGCGGGCGGTGTTTCTGTCGGAGATGGAGCGGGTGGTGCCGTGGGCGGCGCTGTGCCGGCTGATCGAGCCCCATTATCCGAAGCCGGGCAATGGCCGCCCGCCGATCGGCGTCGAGCGGCTGCTGCGCCTGTATTTTCTGCAGCAATGGTTCAACCTCTCCGATCCGGCGGTGGAGGAGGCGCTTTACGATTCGGCGGCGATGCGCGGGTTTGTCGGCATCGATCTCGGGCGCGAGCCGGTGCCGGACGAGACGACGGTGTGCCGCTTCCGCCATTTGCTGGAGGCGCACGATCTCGGCCGGCGGCTGTTCGAGCGGGTGCAGCGGCACCTGGCGGCGAACGGGCTGAAGGTGGCCACCGGCACGATCGTCGATGCGACGATCATCACTGCGCCGTCCTCGACGAAGAACGCCCGAAAGGCGCGCGATCCCGAGATGCACCAGACGAAGAAGGGCAACCAGTGGTATTTCGGGATGAAGGCGCATTTCGGCGTCGACAGCCGCACGAAGCTGATCCACGCGGCGGTGGCAACGCCGGCCAATGTCGCCGACGGCACGGTGTTGCCCGCTCTCTTGCATGGCCGGGAGACCCGCGTGTGGGGCGACCAAGCCTATCGCGGGCAGCGGGCGGCGATCCGGCGGAAGGCGCCGCGGGCGCGCGACTTCGTCAATCGCCGCTATCGCTTCCGCGGCGTCGTGGACGCGGCCGAGCGGGCAAAAAACCGCACGAAGTCGAAGGTGCGGGCCAAGGTCGAGCACGCGATCGGGGTCATCAAGCGGGTGTTCGGCTTCGCCAAGGTGCGCTATCGCGGGCTCAGGAAGAACGCGCATCGCCTCATCGTGACCTGCGCGCTGGCCAACCTGTTCATGGCGCGCCGGCAACTTTTGCGCTTGCAGGAGGCGTAGCATGCCCGGCTGGCGCAAGCAGAGCGCATTCCCGGCCAAATCGCTCGGGGTGCAACGCACAACACCCGTTCCCGCGCCCCGTTTCCCCGCCTTCATGCCGGCCGACGCCATTCCCATGCCCCGCCGCCGCGCGGTCGCCCCTTATTCAGACGTTCCCTAACCTTCTATTCATCTATCTTGACTTATATGTCAATCCGAGATGAGATACGCCGCCTAACGATGGAGCGCCCGCCGCGACTTTTCTTCCTTCCGCCGCTTCTCCCCGGAGCCCCCGTCATGCGCGAGTTGTTCGTCTCGGACGAGATCAATCGCGTGGCAGGTCCGCCTTGGCCCTCGACGACCACGGAACGGCGCCACGCCCGAA
>DASYYD010000209.1:0-4581 GCA_035934195.1 Allostellaceae bacterium
GAGATCGGCGGTGCCGCAGCGCGCGACCCGGTAGGGCTCGCCGAAGAGCCCGCCGATGATCTCGCATTTGCGCACGTTAGGCGGGTAGTGGTAGGCCATCGAGCCCATGTAGTGGACCGGGTGGATGCCGAGCGTCACGGCGGCCGGCAGCGCCTCGCCCTTGGCTTCGGCGCGGCGGTGGAACTCGTACATGCGGCGGCGCGAATGCAGCGATACGCCGAGGCGGTTCTTGCCCTTCAGCATCAGGCGGTGGAATCCCGTCGTATCGACGCCGGTCTCGGGGTCGCGGGCGCAGATCTGCCCCGCCGTGATGTAAGGCGCGGCGTCGACCGCGAAATGCAGCGGGATCGGCAATCTGGTCAGGTCCACCGCCTCGCCTTCGATGACGATCTCCTGCCACGGCGCCCGCTCGACCCGCTCGACCGGGATGTAATTCTGGCAGCGCTCCCGGTAGGCGGCGACCATTTCGTCGGGAGAAACGCCGAGCGCGGCGGCGAGCAGCTTGCGGTTGCCGTTGAGGTTGGTGACGACCGGCAGGTCGAAGCTCGCGACCTTCTCGAAGTAGAGGATCGGGCTCTTGCCGGCGCGCTCGCACTCGAAGACGGCCGAGGTGATGTCGAGCTCGCGCCGCACCGGCTCCTTGACGCGCACGATCTCGCCCGGATGGTCGCGCTCGACCATCGCGAGAAAGCCGCGCATGCTCTGATTGTCCACGGTGCCTCCCGGGGTCACTCGGCGCGCGCTTCGCTCGGCAGCAATTCCTTGCTGTATTGCGGTCGCAGCACCTCGAGCTTCATCGGCACCGGCGTGCCGAGCCACAGCGCGCGGCTCGAATGGTCGGCGACCGAATCCTCGGTCAGCGCGTGGATCAGCACGGCAAGGCCTTCGTGGTGCAGCATCAGCCACGGCACGATGTTCTGGAATTCGCCGGGCGTGAAGGTGGCGCGCGCGTTCGAGATCGGATGCGGGCCCACGGGCTCGTCGCGAAAGCCGCCGAATTCGACCGGAAACCTTTCCTGCAGCGCCGCGCACACCCGCTCGGCCACAGGCTTTGTCGCGGCATCGTAATAGACATGCGCATGATAGCCGCGGTTCTCGACGGACTGACCGGCCATGGCGGATCCCCCTTTCGGTTGCGGCATCATAACAGCAGGCGCCGGCACATGCTAAGCTCGCCCGCCACAGGATTGCGAGGCCCCGGATGCAGATCGACCGGCTCGACCACCTGGTGCTGACCGTCGCCGATATCGCGCGGACCTGCGACTTCTATGCGCGGGTGCTCGGCATGGAGGTGGTCGAATTCGGCAACGGCAGGACGGCGCTCAAATTCGGCCGGCAAAAGATCAACCTGCACGCGGCCGGCAGGGCGCCCGGGCTCGTCGCCGCGACGCCGACGCCCGGTTCGGGCGATCTCTGCTTCATCACGACCGAGCCGCTCTCGGCCGTCGTCGCCCATCTCGATCGTTGCGGCATCCCGATCGTCGCCGGGCCCGGCCCGCGCGCCGGCGCCATCGGCGAGATCCAGTCGGTCTACATCCGCGATCCGGACCAGAACCTCGTCGAGATCTCGAACTATTGAAGGGCGCCGCCTCCCGATGACGACTACTGCGCGGTCAGCCCGCCATCGACGACGAGCCCCGAGCCGGTCATGAAGCCGGCGTCGTCGGAGGCGAGAAAGACGATCCCCTTGGCGATGTCGGCGGGCTCTCCAAGCCGGCCGATCGGATGGCCCTTCAGCGCCACCTGCCGCGCCGCCGCGACGTCGTTGCTGCCGAGGTTGCGGGCGCGGCTCGAAAACGTCTGCTCGCCCATGTCGGTCTCGATGACGCCGGGATGGATCGAATTGACCCGCACCCGGTAGCCCTTGCGGGCGCATTCGAGGGCGGTCGATTTGGTGAAGAGCGTGACGCCGCCCTTCGTCATCGAATAGAGCGGGTCGAGCTGCGAGCCGACGAGCCCGGCGACCGAGGCGAGGTTGACGATGGCGCTGCCGTGCGGGCTCGCTTGGCCGCGCTCGGCGAGGGCTGGGAGCGAGAACTTGGTGCCGAGAAAGACGCCGGTCAGGTTGACCGCGCACAGGCGGTGCCAGTCGTCGAGGCTCGCCTCTTCGAGGCCCTTGCCCAAGAAGAGCCCGGCATTGTTGACGAGGATGTCGAGCCCGCCGTGCCGCGCGAGGGCGGCGGCGACCGCCTCGCGCCAATCCTCCTCGCGCGTCACGTCGAGATGCAGATAGGAGGCACTGGCCCCGAGCGCCGCGGCGGTCGCGCGCCCCAACTCGTCGCGCACATCGCCGATCACGACCGTCGCGCCTGCTTCGATCATCCGGCGCGCGGTCTCGGCGCCGATGCCGCGCGCGCCCCCCGAAATCAGCGCGACCTTGCCATCGAGACGGTTCATGGCGATCCTCCTGTTTGAGCCGGATTGCGAGCGTACGGACATGGCCCCGAAAGTCGATCCCGTAGCCTCCGACGAGAGTTTGCCGCCGCGCGCCGACGTCGTCATCATCGGCGGCGGCATCATCGGCGTCAGCACCGCCTTCTTTCTCGCCGAGAAGGGCATCAGTGCGGTGCTGTGCGAAAAGGGCCACATCGCCGGCGAGCAGTCGAGCCGCAATTGGGGCTGGTGCCGCAAGATGGCGCGCGACCCGCGCGAGGCGCCGCTGATTATCGAGAGCCTCAGGCTCTGGGAGGGCATGAACGAGCGGGTCGAGGCCGAGACCGGCTTTCGCACCTGCGGCATCGTCTACCTGTTCGAGAGCGAGGCGGAGGCGGAGCGGCACGAGGCCTGGCTCGATCTCGCTAAGCAGTACCAGCTCGACACGCGGATGCTGTCGGGCGCCGAGGCGAGCCAATTGCTGCCGGGGCTCGGCGGCAGATGGGCGGGGGCGCTCTACACGCCGAGCGATGGCCGCGCCGAGCCGCAGAAAGGAGCGCCGGCGATTGCCGAAGCGGCGCGCCGCAGGGGCGCCGTCATCATGCAGAATTGCGCCGTGCGCGGCCTCGAGACGGCGGGCGGGCGGGTCGCCGCCGCCATCACCGAGAAGGGGCGGATCGCCTGCCAATCGGTGGTGCTCGCCGGCGGCGCCTGGTCGCGGCTCTTTTGCGGCAACCACGGCATCGAACTGCCGCAATTGAAGGTGCGCGCCTCGGTGATGCGCACGACGCCGCTCTCCGGCGGCCCCGACATCTCCGCCTCGGGCGGGCTCTTTGCCTGGCGCAAGCGCATGGACGGCGGCTACACGGTGGCGACGCTGGGGGTGCGCACGATCGATCTGGTGCCCGACCATTTCCACCTTTTCAGCGAGTTCATGCCGGCGGTGCGGCTGCACTGGAAGAAGCTGCGGTTTCGGGTCGGCGGTCGCTTCGTCGAGGAATGGCGGACGCCGCGCCGCTGGGCGCTCGACGCGCCTTCGCCCTTCGAGGCGGTGCGCGTCCTCGATCCGGAGCCCGACCCCTTCGTCGTCGAGCGCGCGCGCTCGACCCTCGCCGCGGCCTTTCCGCTGTTCCGCGGCGTCGAGATGGCCGAAAGCTGGGCCGGCATGATCGACGTGACGCCGGACGCGGTGCCGGTCATCTCGCCGGTCGAGAGCTTGCCCGGCCTCGTGATCGCGACCGGCTTCTCCGGGCACGGCTTCGGCATCGGGCCGGGGGCGGGGCGGCTCGTCGCCGACATGGTCGCCGGCGATGCGCCCATCGTCGATCCGTCGCCGTTCCGTTTTTCCCGCTTCACCGACGGGTCGCGCCCGATGCCCTCGCCGATCGCGAGCTGATGGCTCGGCCAGTGTCATTGCGAGGCGCGCAGCGCCGCGGCAATCTCGGCGGGATTGCTTTGCGGAGTTTATCCTCGGGCCGCGCGCAGCGCGGACCCGTGGGCTCACGATGACAGTTCTGTAGCCATGACCTCCTACCTCGGCACCGATGTCGGCGGCACCTTCACCGATTTCGTCTTCTATTCGGAATCGGGCGAGGTGCATTGCTGGAAGGTACCGAGCACGCCGGCGCGGCCGGGCGACAGCGTGCTGGACGGCGTCGACGAGATCCGCGCGAGCCTTTCCCTCGGCGACGGCGAATGGCGCGGGCTCGCGCACACGCACAGCAGCACGGTCGCCACCAATGCGCTGATCGAGCGCAAGGGCGCCAAGATCGGGCTCATCGTCTCGGCCGGGTTTCGCGATCTTTTCGAACTGCAGCGTTTGGCTATCCCGCATCCGATGCGCTTCGATTCGCGCCGCCCGAGCCCGCTCGTGCCGCGGGCCCTGGTATGCGAGGCTCGGGGCCGCATCGACGCCGAGGGCGTCGAGATCGAGCCGCTCGCCGAGGGGGATGTCGCGGCGGCGGCCGAGGCGCTCTGCGGCGCCGGCGTCGAAATCGCCGTCGTCGCGCTGCTGCACAGCTACAACAACCCGGCGCACGAGCGGCGGGTGCGCGCGATCGCGCGGGAAAAGGGCCTTCCCGTCGAGCTGTCGAGCGAGGTGTGGCCGCAGGCTCGCGAATACGAGCGCGCCGTCTTGACCGCGATCAACGCCGCCATCCGGCCGATCGTCGAAGGCTATATCGGCCGGCTCGAACAAGGGCTCGCGCG
>DASYYD010000215.1:0-12630 GCA_035934195.1 Allostellaceae bacterium
GTCGGCAGCGGCGAGATCGGCGTAGAGCCGGGCGACCGCCGCGTAGACGTCGGCCGACGCCTTGTTGTCGGCGAGAAAATCCGAGATCTCCTCCATCTCGCCGACCCAGCGGTAGGCCTTGTCGTACATCCGCGGGATGGCGGCGCGGAATTGCGCGAGGAGCTGCGGCTGGCTCGCCGACAGCTCGGCCAGAAGCGCCTCGGCGCAGCCGAAGCGCGCCGCGCCCAACAGCATCGCGGCGGCGATCGCGGTCGTCCCCTTGGTGATCCCGGCATAGCTCATCTTGAGCCCCGAGGCGGCGCCGACCGGCCCCGGAATCGCCCGCAGATCGAGCCCCCAATCCCTGAGCGGCAATGCCTCGCGCACATATTCCCCCGAGGCATAGATCGCCGGCCCCTTTTTCCCCGGCTGCGGCGGCCCGCCGATGATGCCGGCATCGACGAAATGCGCGCCGGTCGCAGACACGACGGCGGCGACGCGCTGTGCCGTCTGCGGGCTGACCGCGTTGCAATCGAGATAAACTGGCTTCTTGTCGAGCGCGGCAAGGGCGGGGGCGAGACGCCGCGCGAGCCCTTCGGCGGCGGCGGGCGGCAACACGGACAGGAAGAAATCGGCGCCGGAGAGCAGATCGCGCTCGTCGGCGGCCGCCGCCATCCCCGCCGCGCCCGCCCGCCCGGCGCTTTCGGGGCTGCGCCCGGACAGGAGCGTGCGCACCTGCGCCCCGTTCTCGGTGAGGCGGCGGCCGATGCCGGCCCCCATCGTGCCTTGCGCGATGATCGCGACGGTGATGCTCATCGGTGCCTCCTGCGGCGTGGGTCAATCCGCCGGAGGCTAGCGAGCCCGGCGCGCCGTGAAAAGATCAGGCCGCGCCCTTGAGTCGCGCGGCGAGCGCCGCCTCCAGGGCCGGCCGCCCGATGCGGTGGCAGAAATCGCCGAAACCCTCGCCTTTCTCGCGCTTTTCGGCGAAGAGCGCAAAGAGCGGCTCCAGCACCTCGCCGATCTCGCCCAGCGCCACCTTGTCGG
This sequence comes from Allostellaceae bacterium, assembly GCA_035934195.1. Classification (GTDB taxonomy): domain Bacteria; phylum Pseudomonadota; class Alphaproteobacteria; order ATCC43930; family CGMCC-115725; genus AP-15. The sequence continues at coordinate 1,024 of DASYYD010000215.1, forward strand.
CGAGCGCCGCGTTGAGCCGGGTGCCGGCAAAGTCGCCGCCGACGTAGAGCGCGTAATAGCCCGGCATGCGGCCGACGATGCCGATGTCGCCGGTATAAGGGCGGGCGCAGCCGTTCGGGCAGCCGGTGATGCGCACCGAGATGCGCTCGCGCTCGAGCCCGTGCCGGGCGAGCGCGGTGGCGATCATCCCTACGATATCGTCGCGCACGCGCTCGGCTTCGGTGAGCGCGAGGCCGCAGGTCGGCAAGGCCGGGCAGGCGAGCGCCCAGCGCTCGACCGGCAACAGCTCGCGCGCGAGCGGCACGCGATGGGCGGCGAGGATCGCCTCGATCGCGGCGCACTCGGCGGGGTCGATGCCGGACAGGATGATGTCCTGGCTCGGCATCAGCACGGGATCGCAGCCGAGGCGCGCGACGATCTCGCGCAAGGCGGCGCGGATCGCGCCCGCGATGCGCCCGCTCGGCACCGGCACGCCGAGATAGAGCCGGCCGTCGCCTTGCTTATGCCATCCCATATGGTCCGGGACGGCGAAAGCGGGCATCGGCCGCGCCGGTTCGAGCGGCCGCGCGAGATATTCGCAGAGCCGCGCGCGCGCCCATTCCTCGCCGCGTTCGGCGACAATGTATTTGAGCCGGGCATGGCGGCGGTTGCCGCGGTCGCCCCAGTCGCGGTGCAGTTTGACGACGGCGGCGGCGGCCTCGAGCAGGTCTTCCGCGCCGACGAAGGCAACGGGCGTCGCGAGGCGCGGATAGGTCTCGGGCTTGTTGTGCGTCATCCCGTGGCCGCCGCCGAGGAAGAAATTGTAGCCGGCCAGTTTCCCGCCCTCGAAAAGCGCGACGATCGCGAGGTCGTTGGTCAACACGTCGATCGTGTTGTCCTCTGGTATCGCGAGGCCGATCTTGAACTTCCGCGGCAGGTAGCGCTCGCCGTAGAGCGGGTCGGGGCTCTCCTCGGCGCCGGCATCCTCCCGCCAAGGTTCTCCGTCGATCCAGATCTCGTGATAGGCCGCGGTGCGCGGCAACAGATGCAGCGAGAGGCGCCGCGCATCCGCTTCGAGCCGGCGATGGACAGGGTCGCGGATCGGCGCCGGCACCGTCGTCACGTTGCGCACGACGTCGCCGCAGGCCGACAGGGTCGTCAGCATCGCCGCGTTGATGGCGGCGATCGTCCGCTTCAGGTCGCGCTTGACGACCCCGTGGAGCTGGATGCCCTCGCGTGTCGTGATGCGCAGCGCGCCGCCGGCCCGGCGCCCGGCGATGTCGTCGAGCGCCAGATATTGCGCGGCCGTCAGGCGCCCGCCCGGGATCCGGGCGCGCACCATGAACTGCCAGATCTTCTCGTCGCCGCGCTGCTTTCGCTCGGTGGCGCTGTCGCGGTCATAGCCTTGATAGACGCCGTGGAATTTGAGGAGCGCATGGCCCTCGTTGTCGAAAGGCGCCTTCTCGTCGGCGAGGTCGCGGGCGATATGGCCGCGCAATTGGCGGCTCTCTTTCTTGACCGCCTCGGCCTTGCCGAGCCTCTCGATCTGAACCATGGCGCACCCCTTGCGAGGCGAGGCGGCAAATGCCGGCTCGATGGCGTGGTTCAGATATAAAGACCGATTTTTCTATGTCAAATATATTAAATCACATATTATAACTGCTATATATCCTGCAGCGCGCGGTCGATGTCCTCGATCAGATCGGCCTCGGCCTCGAGCCCGGCCGAGACCCGCACCAGCGTGTCGCCGATGCCGAGCAGTGCCCGCTCCTCGGGCTTCAATCGCGAATGCGTCGTCGTCGCCGGGTGGGTGACGAGGCTCTTCGAATCCCCGAGGTTGTTCGAGATGTCGACGAGCTTCAGCGCATCGAGAAAGCGAAAACAGGCCTCCTTGCCGCCCGCGACATCGAAGACGACGAGGCTGCCGCCCGCCTTCATCTGGCGTTGCGCGAGTTCGTATTGCGGGTGGCTCGGCAGCCCCGGGTAGACGACGCGCGCGACCTTGGGGTGCCCCTCCAGATGCCGGGCAATCGCCAGCGCCGTGCGGCATTGCCGCTCGACGCGCAGTTCGAGCGTCTCGATGCCCTTCAGCAGCAGCCAGGCGTTGAACGGCGACAGCGACGGCCCGGTGTGCCGGTAGAAGGGCCCCAGATCCTCCTTCAGGTACTTCTGCGAGCCGAGGATCGCGCCGCCGAGCGAGCGGCCCTGCCCGTCGATGTGCTTCGTCGCCGAATAGACGACGACGTCGGCGCCGAGCGCCAAGGGCTTTTGCAGCAAGGGCGTCGCGAACACGTTGTCGACGACGAAGATGCCGCCGGCGCGGTGCGTGAGCCGGGCGACCGCTTCCAGGTCGATCAGTTCCATCGCCGGGTTCGACGGGCTCTCGCAGAACGTGAGCGCGGCGCCGGGGGCAAGCGCCTCCTCCCAGGCCGCGAGGTCGCGCCCGTCGATGAGGACCGTCTCGATGCCGAAGCGCGGCAGCAGGTCGGCGACGATGTAATGGCAGCTGCCGAAGAGGGCGCGGCTGGAGACGACTCGCTGCCCGGCCTTCAATTTGCAGAGCAGCGCGGCGAAGACCGCGGCCATGCCGCTCGCCGTGGCGCGGCAGGCTTCCGCCCCCTCGATCAGCCGCAGCCGCTCCTCGAACATCGCCACCGTCGGGTTGCGGTAGCGCGAATAGACGTAGCGCGAGCCGTCATTGGCAAAGGCCGCCTCGGCCGCCGCGGCATTCTCGTAGACGAAGCCCGAAGTCATGAAGAGCGCCTCCGAGGTTTCCTCGAAGGGGCTGCGGGTGGCGCCGCCGCGCACCAGGAGCGTCGCGGGCGCGACCTTGGCGGCGAGATCGGCGGGCAGCACGGGCTTCGGCATCGGCGCGTCTCCTTGGGCAGAGGCCGCGCGCCGGGGAGCCAACAAAAAACCCCGGTCCCGCGCGGGCCAGGGTTCCTTTCGAACACCCGACCTGTTAGCGCTTTTTTAGCGTGGCCGCAAGCCGGTCGGCTCAAATTCACCACGTGCGCGCTTGTTAGACCGCGGCGGCAGGGGTGTCAAGCAGTCTGATTGCCGTGGATGAACGGGCCGAGCCCGGTCACGAGCGAAACCTCCAAGTCGGATCAAAACTCGTTCATGGCCGGGCTTGGCCCGGCCACCCACGGCATCACGTCGGACGGGGGTAGAGATCTTCCCAATCCGGATTGGTCGACAGTATGAGACGCACTTTCCAGGCGCGCGGATAATGCTTGATGTTCTGTTCGCGCTGACGCGCTTGCCGAATGTCGTCGTGCCGCTCGGCATAGACGAGCCGCTTCGAGCCGTATTTCTTGGTGAAGCCCGGCACGAGCCCTTCCCGATGCTCCCAGGCGCGGCGCGCGAGGTTGTCGGTCACGCCAACATACAGCGTGCCGTTAGCCCGGTTCATCATGAAGTAGACCCAGCCCTCCGCCATACATTCCAGTTTGTCTCGTCGCCCGATAGGCGGCAATCTCGTGGATGGCCGGGCCGAGCCCGGCCACGAACGAAGAGGTCCAGGGCTACCGAATGACGACATTTCCGATCCATTACCGGCTCGGGCTCAATCAGCCGCTCGGCACGCCGACGCAATTGCGCACCGCCGAGATGGCGGACGCCATCAACCTTGAGGCGGACGGCGAATTCCGCCTCGACACCTTCCCCGAGGCGCGGCTCGGGCTCGACCCGCAAATGCTCGCCGACATGCGCGCGGGCAGCCTCGAATTCTACATGTCGGGGGCGCACCTCGGCGGCCTCGCGCCGGCCAGCGCGCTCGCGATGCTGCCTTTCGCGTTCAAGGATTCGGCGGCCGTCTTCGCCGCCCTCGACGGCGCCCTCGGCGAGCGCATCCGCGGCGAACTCGCCGGCCACGGCACCTACGCCTTTCCCCGCTCCTGGCAGAACGGCTTCCACCATCTGACGACGAGCGTGAGGCCGATCCGCGAGGCCGCCGATCTCGCCGGGCTCAAGATCCGCACGCCGGGCGGCGACATCGCCGCCGATTTCTTCCGCGCGCTTGGCGCCGAGCCCGGCATGATCCCCTTCAACCGCATGTACGGGGCGTTGCAATCGCGCACCTTCGACGGCCAGAGCGACCCGCTGCAAATCGTACTCGCGCTTTGCCTCTACGAGGTGCAGAGCTGGCTGAGCCTGATGGCGCATTGGTGGTCGGGCTTCACGCTGCTCGGCAACGCCGCCGCGTGGGCGGCCTTGCCGGAGCGCATCCGCGAGATCGTCGGGCGGCACGCCGAGGCCGCCGCGCTCGCGCAGCGCGCGGATGTCGAGCGCGTCAATGCGGCGGGCGCCGAGCAATTGGCAAGGCACGGCATGGCCGTCAACGAGGCCGACACCGCGAGCTTCCGCAAAATGCTCGGGCCGTTTTATGCGCAATGGCGCGAGCGGGCGGGCGCCGAGGCGTGGCGCCTCCTCGAAACCTATGCCGGCGAGATCTTCGCCTGATGCCGATGACTTTCCCCGACGCCTTTCGCCTCGACGGCAAGCTCGCGCTCGTCACCGGCGCCGGGCGCGGCATCGGCCGCGCGATCGCGCTCGCGCTCGCCGAGGCCGGTGCCGAGCTCGTGCTGCTCGCCCGCACGGAGCGCGAGCTCGTCGCGGTCGCCGAAGAGATTCGGGCGAAGGGAGGCGCCGCCCGGCCGATCGTCTGCGACGTGACCGACAGCGGCGCGGTGGCGCAAGCCTTCGCCGGGCTCGCGCGGCTCGACATCCTCGTCAACAATGCCGGCGTCAACCGGCCGCAGCCCTTTCTCGAAGTCGACGAGGAAACCCTCGACCGGATGCTGGCGCTCAACGTCAAGGCGCCGTTTCGCGTCGCGCAGCACGCCGTCCGGCTGATGATCGCGGGCAAGGGCGGGGTTGTGGTCAACATGTCGTCGCAAATGGGCCATGTCGGCTCGGAGCGCGACCGCACCGCCTATGTCATGACGAAGCACGCGGTCGAAGGCATGACGAAGGCGATGGCGGCCGAATTGGCGCCGCGGGGCGTGCGCGTCGTCTCGATCGCGCCGACCTTTATCGACACGCCGCTGACGAAGCCGTTTTTCGAGAACGCGGAGTTCCGCCGCTGGGTCGAGGCCCGCGTTCCGCTGGGCCGGATCGGCACGGTCGAGGAGGTGGCGATGGCGGTCGTCTTTCTCTGCTCGCCCGCCGCCAGCCTCGTCACCGGTTCGAGCCTGCTCGTCGATGGCGGCTGGACGGCGTGGTGAGGCGATGCGGCGGCGCGAACTGATCCTCGGCCTCGGCGGCGCCATCGCCTTTCCGCTGGCCGCCCATGCACAGCGGACCGCGGTGCCGACTGTCGGTTTTCTCAGCAGCTTCGCACCCGGACCGAATACGCAAGAAACCGTTGGCTTCCGGGAAGGGCTCGCTGAAGAGCATTACGTCGAGGGCCAGACCGTCACGATCGAGTATCGCTGGGCCGAGGGGCGTCTCGACCGCCTCGCCGGACTCGCCGCCGATTTGGTCAATCGTCGAGTCAATGTCATCGCTGCGATTGCCTATTCGGCCGCCGCCGCCGCCAAAGCGCAAACGGCATCGATACCGATTGTGTTCTACACTGCCGTTGACCCGATCGCAGGGTGGCTCGTCGAAAGCCTTGCGCATCCCGGCGGTAATCTCACCGGTGTTGTCGGTCTCGCGGTCGACCTGATATCGAAACTGGTCGGATTGCTGCGCGATCTCGTCCCGGAAGCTACGTCGATCGGCCTGCTCGTGAATCCGAAGAGCCTGGTGGCAAAACCTCAGGCGGAGGGAGCGGAACGGGCGGCAGCAGCCGCGAACGTCAAGTTGGTCGTCCTGTCGGCCAGCACTGCGAGCCAACTCGACACGGTTTTCTCAAATTTGAAGAGGCAACGGATTGGCGGCGTGATCGTCGGCGCCGATGTGTTTTTCCGGGACCAACTCGAACGGATAGTCGCTCTAGCTTCACGGGAGTCGATTCCGGCGATCTACAATGACCGGGCATACCCGATTGCCGGCGGCCTGATGAGCTACGGTACGAACTTTCCCCGGCTTTACGCGCAAGTTGGCCGTTACGTCGGCAAGATATTGGCGGGCGCCAGCCCGGCGGAATTGCCGGTCATGGAGCCCACCAAGTTCGACTTGGTGATAAACCTGAAAACCGCCAAGGCGCTCGGCCTCACCGTGCCGCCGATCATATTGGCGCAGGCCGACGAGGTCATCGAATAGGAGGACGCAATGCCCCGCAACATCAAGACGGGCGCGCTGGCGGGCCAGAAGGAAGAGGCGGACGCCAAGGTCAAGGCGACGGTGGAAGCGATCCTCGCCGATGTCGCGAAACGCGGCGACGAGGCAGTGCGCGAACTCTCCGAGCGCTTCGACAAATGGTCGCCGCCGAGCTTCCGCCTGTCGGACGCCGAGATCCGCGCGCTCCTCGCCCGAGTGCCGGCGCAGACCATCGAGGACATAAAATTCGCGCAGGCGCAGATCCGCAATTTCGCGAAGATCCAGCGGGCGTCGATGCAGGACGTCGAGGTCGAGACCCTGCCCGGCGTCGTGCTCGGGCACCGCCACATCCCGGTCGCGAGCGTCGGCTGCTATGTGCCGGGCGGCCGCTACCCGATGGTCGCCTCGGCGCACATGTCGATCGTGACGGCCCGGGTCGCCGGGGTCGGCCACATCGTCGCCTGCACGCCGCCGAACCAAGGGGGCCCGCACCCCGAGACGATCGCCGCGATGCATCTGGGCGGCGCCGACGAGATCTACGTCTTGGGCGGCGTCCAGGCGGTGGCGGCGATGGGCCTCGGGACCGAGGCGATGCGCGCCGTCGACATGCTGGTCGGCCCCGGCAACGCCTATGTCGCGGAGGCGAAGCGCCAGCTCTATGGGCGCGTCGGCATCGATCTCTTCGCCGGCCCGACCGAGATCCTCGTCATCGCCGACGAGACGGCCGACGGCGAGATGTGCGCGACCGATCTGTTGGGCCAGGCCGAGCACGGGCCGACCTCGCCCGCGACCCTGCTGACCACCTCCGAGCGCCTCGCGCGCGACACGCTCGCCGAGATCGAGCGGCAACTCCGGGTGCTGCCGACGGCCGATGTCGCCGGGGTCGCCTGGCGCGACTGGGGCGAAGTCATCCTCTGCGCCGACGACGATGAGATGGCGCGGGAAGCGGACCGCATCGCCGCCGAGCATGTCGAGGTGCTGACACGCGAGCCGAAAGCCTGGCTCAGCCGCCTCAAGAATTACGGCGCCCTCTTCCTCGGCCCCGAGACCAACGTCGCTTACGGCGACAAGGTGATCGGCACCAACCACACGCTGCCGACCAAGGGCGCGGCCCGCTATACGGGCGGCCTCTGGGTCGGCAAGTTTTTGAAGACCTGCACCTGGCAGGAGGTGAGGACGCCGCAGGCGAGCGCCCTGGTCGGCGAATACTGCAGCCGGCTCTGCGCCATCGAGCGCTTCTGGGGCCACAAGGAGCAGGCCGATCTCAGGGTGCGCCGCTACGGCGGCAGGAACCGGTCGGAGTGACTGCCGCCGAGAACCATGGCCTGGCGCACTCGGCGGCTACGTTTCCGAAATATCACGGCCCAGGCGGTACTGCATTGTGAGGGCCGGATCGCTGCCCTCCGAACCCGGCCGGAAGCGCCCTAGCGCCCATCTCGCGACGGCCCATCTCCACACGAACCATGGCAGCAAACGTCGCATGCCGCATTCGCTGAAGCCGCAGTTCGCATAGAACCGGCGCGCGCCCCGATTTTGCGGGACCACGTTGAGTTGAAGCACATCGACACGGCCCCGGACATGCTTGATGACGGCGTCGACGAGGCCTCGACCTATGCCGCGTCGCCGGGCGTGCGACCGGACATACATTCCCCATAACGTTCCGGTGCGGGCGTCGCTGCACATGGATAATCCGGCAACGCCCACCAAGTCTGCTCCGCAAAAGGCGGCGAGGATGATGGCTTCTTCCAGACAGTCGGCGAACCACGCCAAAGGTCGCGCGTTTTCGGCGGCGAATGTGCTTGAGAAGGCGTCGGGATCGGTGGCCAGCGCTTCCAGTCGGATCCGCCGATATTGTTCGGCATCAGCCGGTCCCAATTGCCGGACGGTGAGATCGATCATGCGAGCATTGACTGAGCTTTCACCAATTTGGCGGCTTGACCGGCGGAACTCGTCAAATCACCGGCTCTCCCCCGCTATGCTCACGCGTTACGTAAATGAACGTTGCCAAAGTTCCGCTGCTATTTAAACCCCCGGCGCTGGATTGTGAATTCCCCTGCGCTGACCGCTGGAGCCATCCAGCCGCGCAAGGCCGCGCCTATAGGCGCAAGATCGCCTGCTGCGTCATCTCGCGATTGCCGCTGAGGACGCGCCCGGCCGCCGTCTCGGACACTGCAGACCCCTCCCGTCAATGGCCTTGGGCCGGATTGTAGCCCAACTCTTGCCGGAAGGCGGCGCGGGAGCGATCATGCCCGCCCTTGCGAAGAACGGGAGGTGCCAAATGCTGACGTTCATGTGCTTCCTTAACTGGACCGAGAAGGCGGCGATGGCGGCGAAGGACGCGCCGAAGCGCCATGCCGGGGCGAAGGCGCTCGCCGAAAAGCTGGGCGGCAAGCTCTCGAGCGGCTATGTGACGACGGGGCAATACGACGTCGTGCTGACGCTCGAAATGCCGGACGGCGACGCGATGACGAAATTCGTCATCGCCTTGATGAAGACCGGCAACGTACGCACGACGACGGTCCGCGCCTGGTCGCCGCAGGAGTTCGGCAAGCTCGCCGCCGCCGCGCCCTGAGCCGCGGCGGCCTTACGGCCGCTTGCAGAACGCGCCGTCCTTCATGATCATGGCGATGTGCTCGCCCTCGCCGTCGAGCAGCCCGATGTCGGCGAGCGGGTCGCCGTCGAGCGCGATCAGGTCGGCGCGTGCGCCGGGCGCGACGACGCCCAGTTCGCCCGCGCGGTGGAGGATCTCGGCGTTGACGAGGGTCGCCGAGCGGATGATGTCGAAGGGCGCCATCGCCTCGGCGCGCAGCACGAATTCACGGCTCTCGTAGCGGTGCATCGCGCCCAAGAGGTCGGTGCCGAAGCCGATCTTGACTTGCGCCCGCTCGAGGATCTCGAGCGAGGCAAGCCCCGCCTCGCGCACCTCCTTCAGCTTTTCGAGGCTGGCTTCGGGAAAGCCGAGCGCGCGGCCGTCGCGATGCAGCGCGTCGAAGGTGGCGAGCGTCGGCACGACAAAGGCGCCGGCCGCGGCGACCCGCTCCGCCGTCTCGCGGTCGATCAGATTGGCGTGCTCGATCGAGCGCACCCCGAATTCGACCGAGCGGCTGATCGCTTCCGGCGTATAGGCGTGGGCCAGCACGTAAGTGTGCCAGTGCCGCGCCTCCTCGACGATCGCGCGCACCTCTTCTTCGCTGTATTGCAGATTGGCGATCGGGTCGTGCGGCGAGGCGACGCCGCCCGAGGCCATGATCTTCAATTGCGTCGCCCCCTTGCGCAACTCGTCGCGCGCCGCGCGCCGGCACTCGGCGACGCCGTCGGCGATGCGCGTCAGGCCCGAGCCCGCCGCGCAGCAGGCGCAGACGGCAACCCCGCGCGGCCGCAGATCGCCGTGCCCGCCGGTCTGGCTCAAGGCGAAGCCGGAAGGGAAAAGCCGCGGCCCCGTGACGAGGCCCTTCTCGATCGCCTCGGCGAGGCCGCCATCGGCGCCGCCGGCGTCGCGCACGGTCGTGAAGCCGCGCGCCAGCATGCCGCGCAATACCTGGCCCGCTTCGAAGGCGAGCAGGCTCGCCGGCCGCTCGGCGAGCCGCGCCAGCGTCGAATCGACGGCCATCACATGGACATGCGCGTCGATCAGGCCCGGCATCAGCGTGCGCCCCTTGAGGTCGATCACTTCGGCCGAGGCGCTTTTGAGCCGGCGATCCGCGACCTCGCGGATATGCCCCTCTTCGACGAGCACGTGATGGTCTTCGCGCCGCTCGGGCCGCGTACCATCGAGGATCGCGCAGTTTTCGAGGATGACGGCGCTCATCGGCTCACTCCCGGTTCAGCTGGATCGGCAATTGGCGTCCTTCGACACGGCGCTCCGCGACGGCTCAGGATGAGGGCTCTCCGCAATGCCATCAAGAAAGCCCTCATGGTGAGGCGCGCGCCGGGCGCGTCTCGAACCGCGCACCGGGCCGATATGCAGCCCCGGCTTGCCGCGCGGCCCGGCGAAAGGCTAACGTCACCCCAATTAGCGATCGGGAGGAAACCCATGACGATACTCGTCCTCGGCGGCACCGGCTTCATCGGGCGGCGGCTGATCCCGCTTCTCGTCGCGCGCGGCGAAGAGATCGTCACGATGGACATCAACCCGCAGACCGCCTCCTACGAAGGCCTCGGCAAGGCGGTGCGCGTCATGCGCGGCGACGTCACGCATTTCGACGAGGTCATGGGCGCGATGGCCGCCGCCAGACCGTCGCGCGTCGTCAACCTCGCCTATTACCTCGGCAGCGAGCATCCGCCGCACGCCGCCTTGAAGCTCAACATCATCGGCATGGATAATTGCTTCGAGGCGGCGCGGCTCGCGGGCGTCAACCGCGTCGTCTATGCCAGTTCGCTCGCCGTCTCGGGCGAGCAGAAGCATTACGGCGAGCGCCTGGTGACCGAGGACGATTTCCGCCACGGCCATGTGCAATACGCGATGCACAAGATCTTCAACGAATGGCAGGCGCAGGACTACCGCGAGAAATACGGCATGGAGATCACCGCGATCCGCCCCGCCAACGTCACCGGCCCCGACAAGATCGTCGGCTCGGTCGATCACGTCAAATGCATCACCTTCCCGGCGCGCCGGGAGAGGATCTCCTTCCCCTACAAGGACGCGATGCGCTGCCCGATCCATGTCGACGACATCGCCGAGGTGTTCGCGCGCGTCCTATTGACCGACAAGCCGAATCACTGGATCTACAATACCGGCGGCACGGCGATCAGCCTCGGCGAATTGGCCGGGCTGGTGCGCGAGTTCATTCCCGACGCGCGCATCGAATTCGAGCACGAGACGGGCGGCCGGGAGAATTCCGGCAACTATCTGATCGACAACACCCGGCTCGTCCAGGAATTCGGCGTCCAGTATCTCCCCTATCGCCAGCGCGTCCTGCAGATCATCAACGAGGTGCGGAAGGAACAAGGCCAGCCGCCGCTCGCCGACCGGTAGCGGATTGAAAAATGGCTCTGGTCGTCCGACCTCCCAGAGATCGTCATTCCGGGGCGCCGCGCGGCGGCGAACCCGGAATCCATTTTCCAAGGGCCGATGTTCATGGATTCCGGGTCTCGCCCTTCGGGCGATCCCGGAATGACGGGTAAGGCAGAACCGCCGGGTCACAGCGTGGACGAAGCCGCGGCAGAACGCGTCCGGCAGTATCCGCCCGCCGCGCGGCGGCGGCTGATCCTGCTCGCCTCGCTGATGGCGACCTTCATCACGGCGGTAGAGAGCTCGATCGTCGCGACCGCCATGCCGACGATCATCGCGGACCTCGGCGGCTTCCGCGTCTTCAGCTGGGTGTTCGCGGCCTACCTCCTGACGATGGCGGTCAGCATTCCGGTCTACGGCCGGCTCGCCGACCTCTACGGCAGGAAGCGCGTGTTCTTCGCCGGCACCGG
>DASYYD010000073.1:0-6296 GCA_035934195.1 Allostellaceae bacterium
ATCCACGCGCTGACCGAGGATTCGGTCGCCGACCATTCGAGCCGCGCCTTGTGGCTCGGGACGCCCGTGCCGATGAAGCTCGACGTGCTGCGGCCGCAATACTCGAAGGAATTGCTGCCGAGCGAAGCGCGAACCGGCTGACCCGCGGAGGCGTCGTGGACAAGCAGAGCATGCGCGGCTTCCTCGCGATGGTCGAGCGCGACCATCCGAGCGAGATCGTGCGCATCAAGGAGCCGGTGCGGCGCGAGCTCGACATCACTTCCTGCGTCTTCGAATGCGAGCGCGCCGGCAGGAGCCCGATCCTCTATTTCGAAAAGGTCGCGGGCTTCGGCCTGCCGGTCGTCACCAACCTCAACGGCAACCGCAGGCTGCTCGCCGCCGCGCTCGGCGTCGCGCCCGAGGAGATGGTCGCGACCTATCGCGAGCGCTGCCAAAGGTACATTCCGGTCGAGCGCGTCGGCCATGCGCCGTGGCAGGACATCGTGCTCGAAGGCGATGCGGTCGATTTGACCAAGCTGCCGATCCCGCTGCATTTCGCGATCGATGCGGCGCCCTACATCACGGCCGGGCAGATCTGCGCCCGCGACCCCGAGACCGGCGTCGATACGACCGGCTTTCACCGCCTGATGCTGAAGGGCAAGAACCGGCTCGGCGTGTCACTGCATTCGCGCCGGCGCATGTACGAGTTCCACCGCCGCGCCGAAGCCAGAGGCGAAGCGCTTCCCGCCGCGATAACGCTCGGCATCCACCCCGTGCACTACATGGGCTCGATGGCCTATCACTACCCCCCGAACGTGCGCAAATACGAGATCATCGGCGGGCTCTTCGGCGAGCCCTACCGAGTCGCGCGCTGCGGCACCGCCGATCTCGAAGTCGCGGCCGGCGCCGAGATCGTCATCGAAGGCGAGATCCTCGCCGGCGTGCACGAGCCGGAAGGCCCATTCGGCGAATTCACCGGCTACGCCTCCTACCGCTCGACGCAGAACGTCTTTGTCGCGAAGCGCATCCAGATGCGCAAGGACGCGATCTTTCATTCGGTCGCCTCGGGCACCTCGGGGGACCACATCCAGATCAGCTGCGTCTCGCGCGAGGCGGAGATCCTGAACGCGCTCAGGCGCAACCTGCCGAACGTCTTGGGCGTGCACGTGCCGACGATCACCTGCGGCGGGCTGATGGCGGTCATCCAAATGAAGAAGACGGCCGAGGGCCAGCCGCAGACCGCGATCGCCGCCGCCTTCGGCACCGAGATCTATTGCAAGATCGCGGTCGTCGTCGACGAGGACGTCGATATCTTCAACCTCGCGGACGTGATGTGGGCGGTGGCGACGCGTACCCGCGCCGAGCGCGATGTCGTGATGATCCCGCGCGTCATGGGGGCGGTGCTCGACCCCTCCTCCGACCCCGCCGACAACACGGTCACCAAGATCGGCATCGACGCGACAAAGCCGAAGGGCGTCGATTTCGCCGAGCGCCTGTCGATCTCGGAGAAGGAGCGCGGGCGGGTGAAGGAGCTGCTCGGCGCCGCCGGGGTGCGACTCTGAGCTTCAGGGGAGAATGCGATGAGCGAGATCCGGCCGCCGCTTCCGCCCTTCACGCTCGAAACCGCGATAGCGAAGGTCCGCATGGCGGAAGATGCGTGGAACACGCGCGAACCGGAGCGCGTCGCGCGCGCCTATACGATCGACAGCCGCTGGCGCAACCGGGCGGAATTCCTGCACGGGCGCGATGCGATCGAGGAGTTCCTGACGCGCAAGTGGCGGCGCGAGCTCGACTACCGTCTGATCAAGGAGATCTGGGCTTTTCGCGACAACCGGATCGCCGTCCGTTTCGCCTATGAATGGCACGACGACAGCGGCAATTGGTGGCGCAGCTACGGCAACGAGAACTGGGAGTTCGACGAGCACGGCCTGATGCGCCTGCGCATCGCCAGCATCAACGATCTGCCGATCCAGGAAAGCGAGCGCAAATACCACTGGTCGCTCGGCCGCCGCCCCGATGATCACGCAGGCCTGAGCGATCTTGGACTCTAGGCCGGCGCCCGCGCGGGGCCGACGATCAGCGCTTCAGCGGCGCCGCCACCCCGAGCACCCGGCCGTCGGCGGCCTCGACGATCGCCGCGAGGCGCTCGCTTTGCCACGGGATCGCGGCGTCGATCGTCGTCGCCGCGCGGCCCAGCCGCCCGACCCGGGCGATGCCCCGCACGACATCGACATCGGTCAATTCGCGCCCGTCGTTCTCGCCGGCCTCGACCTTGGTCAAGTGCCGGCGATCGAAGCCGACCAGCACGACCGAGGCCGATTTCACCCCTTCGCCGGGGCCGATCTCGATATGCGCCCGTCCGTCCGCGACCGCGAGCGCCACGCGGCGCGCCGGCGGCTGTTGCCGGGCTTTGTCGATCGCGGCGGCGACTGCGTCACTGTCCGAGCCGACCGCCTCGAAGCGCCCGTCGACGACGATCTGCGGCGTGTAGATCGTCGGCAGGCCGAGGAGCCGCGCGTAGCGCTGTTGCCGCGCGGTCGCGGCGGGGCTCGAGAACGGGTCCTTCCAGCCGAGCCTGTCCCAGTAATCGATGTGATAGGCCAAGGCCAGAAGATCCGGCCGATGCGCCAGCTGGCGCAACAGCGCGTCGGCCGGCGGACAGGAGGAGCAGCCCTGCGAGGTGAAGAGCTCGACAAGGACCGGGCGCTCGCCGGCGAGCGCCGGGGCGAGGCCGAGCAGCAGCAGGAGTGGGGCGAGGGTAAAGATGTGGTGCCTGATCATTCGCGCTCCATAGCACGCGTGCCGCGATGCACCCCATCAATCTTGTGTGAGCGGAGCAACGCTCATGTCGCGGCGCCGATCAGAAACCGCGCGAATGTCCGCCGCTCGCCCGCCGCTTCCGAGCGCGCCACGATGACGGCGTCGAGCCCGAGGCTGCGGCCGTAGCGGTGCAGCGCGAAGATCAGCTGCAGCACGATCAGGAAGAAGTAGGTCCACGGCCATTCGCCGGGCGCGCTGTAGAGCCCGAGCCACAAATTGACGATCTGCAAGGCGCCGACGAGCCCCATCAGGCGCACGCAGAGGCCGAGCAGCAGCGACACCGCGGTCAGGGTTTCGAGGCCATAGACGATCGGCGCGAACAGGTAGAAATGCGGCAGCACGATGTGATTGACGAAATCCGCCTGCAGCGGGATCGCGGCGTGCTTGCCCATGAGGCCCATCCAGTAGGCAAGGCCCGTGGCGCCGAAGGGCTTGTCGGGATGGTCGGTGTAATAGGGCGGCAGCTTCCACAATGTCTGCTGCCACCACATCGAACCGATCGCGAGGCGAAAGAGCCAATCGGCGAAATGGCCGAAGCGGCGCTGCCCCGGAACGGCGACCCAGGCGTAGAGGGCGATGACGGCGCTCGCCGCCAAGAGCAGCCAGAAGACCGGCGTCGGCCAGCCCGGGGCGCGCAGAAAATTGCCGATGTCGGTCCACGGATTGGGGTTCATTCGGTCCTCCGCTACGTTCCGGCCGCGAATTCTCGCCAGGCGCCCGCCGCGGCGCGCAATACGGCGAGCGAGGCGAGCGCCCCGTCCTCTTCGCCCTTCTCGAAATCGCCCTCGGCGACCGCCATCCGGTTCGTCACATGGGCAAAGCACAAGACCGGCCTGCCGCAACGCCGGGCAAAGGCGTAAAGCCCCGCCGCTTCCATCTCGACGCACAGGATGCCGCGGGCGCGGCGGCTTTCGATGGCCCGCGCGGTCTCGCGGAACGGCGCGTCGGTGGTCCAGCTGGCGCCGCGATGCACCCGTTGCGCGATGCCGGAAAGCGCCGCCATCGCCGCCGCGGCGAGCGCCGCCTCGGCCTCGGCGAAATCCGCCGGCGGCAGGTAGTGGTAGCTCGTTCCCTCGTCGCGCAACGCCCGATCGATCAGGATGAAATAGGGCGGCTCGCCGGCAGGCGCGATCTGCCCGGCCGAGGTCATGCTGAGGAGCAGCCCGCAGCCGCAGGCGAAGAGCTCCTCCGCGAGGAGCACCGCGAAGGCGGCGCCGACGGCGCAGCCGATAATGCCGAACCGCTCGCCGTCATCGACGAATTCGTAAAGATCGGTGTGGTAGCACGCCCAATCGCGCGAGCGCTCGGCCCGCCCCAGCCGCCTGAGCGCCCGCAGGATGTCGCCGTCCGGATCGAGCAGGCAGATTTCCGGCACCGGCGCCGGCGGCAGCCCCTTCTGCCGGCGCGCCTCGCGCAGCAGGTTCGCCGGCTCGAACACCGAACTCGCGGCGAAATCCTTGTCGCTCAAAATCGGCGGCGGTTGCGACACGGGGCAATTCCTGCGGGCGCGAGCGTTCCCGTTGATTTACACGATGTCCGCCGCCGTCGCAGGCAAAAGATCGCGAAAAGAATTTGGCGAGGGTCGCCCCGGCATTGATCGGGATCAATCTGCTCGTCGCATATCGGGGGCAAGCTGCCGCTGTGATCGTTTTGGAGCGGCAGGCGAATGCGCAGCGAGGCGCTGGAACTGCGGGTACGGGCGGCGCGCTATCGCAAACTCGGATACCTGGTCGGCGACGATCAGACGAAGGCGGCGCTGGGCCGGTACGCGGCTGAACTCCTCGCCCGGGCCGACGCGATCGAGGCGAGTGCCGAGCAAGACGCCGAACCGGCGGACCGCAAGCGGCGCAGCCAAATGCAATAGGAATCCATCCTCGCCTGCGGCTCTTTTTTCGTGATATTAAAAGAAGCGGGCGGGGGCTCGATAAGGCAAAAGACAGGGGACGAGCGTGGCGAATTTCGTCGCGAGCGTAATCAAATCATGAGTTTGCGGGCCGAATTGGTGCGCCTCTTGCTGCGCCGGTTCATGAAACGCGGCGGCGCGGCGGGGTACAGCCTTGCCGAGACGCGGCGCGGGCTCGCGGCGGCCGAGCGGTTCGTCCCGAGTGCGCCCTCGGGGGTCGCCACGCGCGCCATCGATTTGGGCGGCGTTCGGGCTGAGCGGGTCGCCCCGCCGTGCGTCCACGGCGATCGCCATATCCTCTTCCTGCACGGCGGCGGCTATGTCAGCGGTTCGGCGCGGCTCTACCGCAACCTGACCTGGCGCTTTGCCGCGGCGGCAGGGGCGCCGCTCTACTTTCTCGACTATCGCCTGGCGCCCGAGCATCCCTTCCCGGCGGCGGTCGAGGATGCGCTCGCCGGCTATCGCGGATTGCTCGCCGCCGGCGCCGATCCGCGGCGGATCGTGCTGCTCGGAGATTCGGCGGGCGGCGGGCTCGTCTTTTCGCTGTTGTTGCGCTTGCGCGACGGGGGCGTGCCGCTTCCCGGCGCAGCGGTCGCGTTGTCGCCGTGGACCGATCTCGCGTTGACCGGCGATTCGCTGCGGCGCAACGCCGAAGCCGACCCGATGATCGACGCCGCCGCGGTGCCGCGGCTCGCCGAACTTTATCTGGCTGGCGCCGAGCCGCGCACGCCTTACGCCTCGCCGCTCTACGGCGACCTCGCCCGCCTGCCGCCGAGCCTCATTCAGGTCGGCGGCGACGAAATCCTCCTCGACGATTCGCTGCGCATGGCCGACCGGCTGCGCGCGGCCGGCTCGCTGGTCACGCTCGAGATCTGGCCGCGCATGCCGCATGTCTGGCATGCCTTCGCGCCGTTCGTGCCGGAGTCGCGGCGCGCGATCCGCCGCGTCGGCGAGTTCCTCGCCGCCGCCTAAGAGGGCCGCACGGCCGCGCCTGCCGGCGGTTGCGCGCCGAGAATAGAGGCGATCGGGGGGGCGCGGCGCAACGCCGCACTCGTTCCCCAACTCAGCAGCACGACGGCGGTGAAGACGCAATCCGCCTTGGCGATCGCCGGCAACGCCGCCGCGAGCAGCGCGTATTGCAGCCATACGACAATGGGATAGTGCACGAGATACATGCCGTAGGCGTTCGCCTTGAGGCTGTCGAAGAGGCGCGAGCGTGCGCGGGCAAAGCGCAGCGCGAGGCCCAGCACGCAAAAGACGTTGGCGAAGGAGGCGAGGACGAAGCTCAAATCGTCGGCCGCCTGCAATGCGAGAGCCGCCTTGCCGGCGAGGCGCATCGTCAGGTCGGTGAGACCCATCCACAGCCCCATCGCGGCGGCGGCGGCGGCGAGCCACCAGGGCCAGCGCCGAGCGAGCGGCCCTGCCGCGGCGAAAAGCTCGCGCTCCACCCCGGCGGCGCCGAAGCCGATGCCGGCGAAAAACCAGACCGCGTAGTAGAGCGGCCGGCTGAGCTGCAGCGAGAATGGCCCCAGCATCGACCAGCGCATCGGCGTGAACAGGAGAGCGAGCGGCACATAGGCGAGCGCCGCGGCGA
>DASYYD010000074.1:0-9935 GCA_035934195.1 Allostellaceae bacterium
CATCAGCCTCGTGACGACGCTCAGCATCCGGTGGGAGCCGGTCGGCGCCGATGTCGATGCCGAGGACTTCCTCGAACCCGTGGGCGCGCCGCCGGCGCCGCGGGCGCAGGTCGCCGGATAATCCTGGAAGAGCCCCCCGCCCCGGGCGCGGGGAGCGCGGAGAATCGCCGTCCGCCAGACGCCCTTTTTCGCTGCTTCCGCGCTGCTTCGGCAGAGAATCAGCAGCCAGCGCAAGCGCCGGGGCCGCGCGGCTACTCCTCGGCCGCCGCCTCGCCGGAGGAGCTCATCATCGCCTCGGCGACGAGGCCGGCATTGGCGCGGATCGCCCGCTCGATCGCCTCGCCGACGTCCGGGTTCTCGAGCAGATAGGCCTTGGCGTTCTCGCGCCCCTGGCCGATGCGCTGCCCGTCATGGGAGTACCAGGAACCGGATTTCTCGACGACCCCCGCCTGCACGCCGAGGTCGATCAACTCGCCGCGCTTCGAGATGCCCTCGCCGTACATGATGTCGAAATCGACCGCCTTGAAGGGCGGCGCCATCTTGTTCTTGACGACCTTGACGCGGGTCTGGTTGCCGATCACCTGGTCGCGCTCCTTGATGGCGCCGATGCGCCGGATGTCGAGGCGGACCGAGGCATAGAACTTGAGCGCGTTGCCGCCGGTCGTCGTCTCCGGATTGCCGAACATGACGCCGATCTTCATGCGGATCTGGTTGATGAAGACGACGATCGTGCGCGAACGCGAGATCGAGCCCGTCAGCTTGCGCAGCGCCTGGCTCATCAGGCGCGCGTGCAGCCCCATATGGCTGTCGCCCATCTCGCCTTCGAGTTCGGCGCGCGGCACCAGGGCCGCGACCGAATCGATGACGAGCACGTCGATCGCCCCCGAGCGCACGAGCGTGTCGGTGATTTCGAGCGCCTGCTCGCCGGCGTCGGGCTGCGAGATCAACAGCTCGTCGACATTGACCCCGAGCTTTTTGGCATAGGCCGGGTCGAGCGCGTGCTCGGCGTCGATGAAGCCGCAGGTGCCGCCGAGCTTCTGCGCCTCGGCGATGACGTGCAAGGCGAGCGTCGTCTTGCCCGAGCTTTCGGGGCCGTAGATCTCGATGACCCGGCCGCGCGGCAGGCCGCCGATGCCGAGCGCGATGTCGAGCCCCAAGGAGCCGGTCGAAACCACCTCGGTATCGGTCGCCGCCTCGCGCGAGCCCAATTTCATGATCGAGCCCTTGCCGAAGGCGCGTTCGATCTGCCCCAAAGCCGCCTCGAGGGCCCGCTGCTTGTCCATTGTCTGCCTGTCGAGAAGCCGCAATGCTGCCTGCATCTTTCCCGTCCTCCCTTATTCCACAGCCGGCGAAGCCGCGCAACGCGAGCCGAACGGGCGGAGTGTACCTGTTTTGTTCCTATATGCAAGCGGCAAAATCGTGCGTGGCGCCTCAGTTCGAGTTTCTAAGGGCCGGGGTCGACCGACCGATCGAAACGGACGCTGCTGCCCCTTTTACCGACCTTGCCAGCGTGACAGGCCGGCCGAGATCTAAAATCGCATCGCCCGCTCGGTTGCGCGGCGGCGCGCCGGGTGCTCAGAGGTCCGGGCTGTAGGGAAGCGCGGCGGCTTCGGCCGGCGACAGGACCGTGTTCCAGGCGCCGGTCGGGATGCGCCGGTTCGCCGCCGGGTCGCGCAACACGTTGACCGGGTCGAGGCCTTCATCGAGGCGCTTCAGCTGCTCGCGCAAGAGCCGCCGCAGCATGACGATGCCGGTATCGGAATGCGCCAGGTTTTCGAGCGCGTGCACCGCGACCCTGCGCTGCCCCTCCTGCGCTTCGAGATCGTCGGGCTTCTGCTGCCGCTCCTCGTAGCTGCGCTCGAGGGACGAGCCCGGCCGGATGTCGGCGATCGTGTCGGTCCCCGGCTTCCAGCCCGGCTTCGGCTCGCCGTTCTCGAGCGGCCAGGCGACGATGCTGATGCCGCGCACGTGCTCGTTGTCGATCGGCACCGCCCAAGACAATTCGGTGCCGCGTTCCCGGCGTTTGGGCACGGTGCCGGGCTCGCGGATGCTCGGGATGACGAACATGTTCGGCACGATGCACTCGGCATGCCGCACCATCCGGTTGCCGTTCGGCAGATCCTTTATCAGGTTGTAGCGCACGCCGAGCGGCGTCTTCTCCCAGTCGATCGCGGGCCTGCCCTGCATCAGCGCGCCCTCGAACTGGTCGCCGCTGATCCACTGATGCAGCATCAGCAGGTGGTACGGGTCGACGATGTTCTCGAAGTGCTGCAGCCAGTTGCAGTCCTTGACCATGCCGACCGCGTAGTCGCCCCACAGCCGCATGCCGCGCAAAACCACGTCCTCGCCGGGGTCCGGGTCGATGATGTCGAACTGCGGGAATAAGGGCTCGCTGCCGGGCGGGCCCATATAGAGGAAGACGAGCCCGCCATATTCGAGCGTCGGATAGGCGGGCTGCCACACGTCCATGCGCTCGCGGAACTCTTGTGTCTCGCACGGCATGTCGATGCACCGGCCTTCGACATCGTAGAGCCAGCCGTGATAGCAGCAGCGCAGCCCCGCCGCCTCGACCCGGCCCCATTCGAGCGAGGTGCCGCGATGCGCGCAATGCGCGTCGAGGGCGCCGACCCGCCCCTTTCTGTCGCGAAAGACGACGATCTCCTCGCACAGGAGCTTCTCCTTGCGCGGCCGATCGCGCAGTTCGTCCGAGGTACAGACCGGCTGCCAGTAGCGGCGCATCAGCTCGCCCATCGGGCTGCCCGGCTCGACGCAGGCGAGCTCGTAATCGGGCGCCGGGGTCTGCCGTCCGTAAGCCGATTTCATCGCGGTCCTCCGTGCTCGCCCGGCGCCGGGGCTCGGACGTCGAGGCACCGGGATGTGCGAGGTTAGCCGCCGGGCTCGATCTGTTCTATTCAGGCAAGCGACCGGCCGGAAGCAAGCCGGTTGCCCGGCTTCGAGGCGAACCCTCAGCAGCCTGCTTCGCCGTCCATCAGCTCCTTCACCTTCGACGCGAGCTGCTTCAGGCTGAAGGGCTTCGGCAGGAAATGCAGTTCGCTGTCGGCGTCGAGCCGCTGGCGGAACGAATCCTCGGCGTAGCCCGAGATGAAGATGACCTTCATGCCGGGATAGAGCTCGCGCACCTCGCGGATCAGGCCGGGGCCGTCGATCCGCGGCATCACCACGTCGGTGACGAGCAGGTCGATCTTTTCGCTGCCCTCCCGGATCAGCTCGAGCGCGGCTTCCCCGCACGAGGCTTCGATCACCTTGTAGCCCTTGTTGCGCAGCGCGCGGGCGCTGAAGATGCGCACCGGGTCGTCGTCTTCGACCAGCATCACCGTGCCGATCCCGGTCAGGTCCTTGGCGGCGAGCGGCGGCTCGACGGCCTCCGGCCGCGCCGCGAGCGCGCCGTCGGCCGCCTCGTGGCGCGGCAGGTAGATCTCGAAGGTGGCGCCGCGGCCGGGGGCGCTGTCGACGAAGATGAAGCCGCCGGTCTGCTTGACGATGCCGTAGACGGTGGACAGGCCGAGCCCGGTTCCGGAGCCCACCTCCTTGGTCGAGAAGAACGGCTCGAAAATGCGGACGAGATTCTCCTGCGCGATGCCGAGCCCGGTGTCGGCGACCTCGATCAGCACATAATCCCCGGCCGGCATGACCTCGAGCCCGCGCCGCACCGCGTGCGGCTGGTGGACATCGGCGGTGCGGATCTGCAGGCGGCCGCCGTTCGGCATCGCGTCGCGGGCGTTGACCGCGAGGTTGATGATGACCTGCTCGAGCTGGCCCTGATCGACCTTGGCAAGGCCGAGGTCGCGGCCGAGCACGACCTTCAGCTCGATGTTCTCGCCAATCAGGCGCCGCAAGAGATGCGACAGCTCGACCAGCACGTCGGTGATGTCGAGGATGCGCGGCTGCAATGTCTGCTGCCGCGAGAAGGCCAAGAGCTGCCGCACCAGATTGGCCGCCCGGTTGGCGTTCTGCTTGATCTGCATGATGTCGGCGAAGGACGGGTCGCCGGGCCGGAAGCGCAACAGCAAGAGGTCGCAGAAGCCGATCATCGCGGTCAGCAGATTGTTGAAGTCGTGCGCCACCCCGCCCGCGAGCTGGCCGACCGCCTGCATCTTCTGCGACTGCGTGAATTGCAGCTCGAGGTTCTTCTGCTCGGTCACGTCGATGAAATGCAGGATGACGCCGCCATCGCTGTCCTCGGCGCCGTCGAGGCGGCTCAGATAGACGACGAGCGTCCTCTCGCGCGGCCGCTTCAGGCGCACCTCGACCGGCCCGCGCCCGACCTCTCCCGCCGCCGTCGCGGCGAGCTCGACGGTGAAGCCGCGCCGGTCCTCCTCGTTGAGGAAGCCGATCAAGGGCTGCCCGATCAAATCCTGCGGCGCGGCGGCGAACAGCTCGCCGACCGCGCGGTTGGCTTCTTCCAGCCGGCCGAAGCGGTCGAGCAGCGCGATGCCGACCGGCGCGTTGACGAAAAAGCGCTGGAAACGCTCGCGCGACAGCCTGAGCGCGGTCTCCCATTCGCGTTCCGGGGTCAGGTCGCGCACCACCGAACGGGTGCGCAATTCGCTGTCCGCGCCGACGACGCTCTGGCGCACGGCGACATGCACGCGCCGGCCCTGCAGGCCCTGGAAGACGATCGCGGCGCGCTCGACGCCGTGCTGCGGCTCGCTCGAGGCCTCGAAGGCCGGCGTCCCCTCGGGCGGCGGCGCCTCGAGGAAGTCGTGCAGCCGGGCGGCGCCGGCGACGACCTCGGCGGCGGTGGCGCCGAGCCACTGCGCGAAGGTCTGATTGACGAACAGGAAGCGGCCCTGCGCATCGACCGAATAAAAGCCGACCGGCGCGTTGTCGAGGAAATCGACGAGCTTGTTGCGCTCGTCGCGGATCACCGCCTCCATCTCGTGCTGCACGGTGATGTCCTGCACGTTCCACAGCGTGTAGCCCGGCTGGCCGGCGATCGGGTTGACCGAGATGTTGAAGCGCCCGGCCGCCCCGCCGCGCGAATTCTTGAGCGACAAGGCGGCGATCGCCCGCGCGCCGGCCGCGCCGCGATCGCGCAGCCGGCGAAAATCGGCTTGGCTCTCGGGATCGGCGGCGAGCGCCCGCTCGATCCGCTCGAGCGGCGGCTCGCTACCGTCGGGGAACAGCTCGTGGAAGGCGATGTTGGCGTGCGCCAGGCGGCCGTCCGGCGAGAGGATCAGCTGCGCGTCGGGCGAGGCGTCGAGCGCCTGGATCAGAATGTCGAGCCGGCCGGCCAGCGCCGCGTGCAGCACGCGGGCGGCCATGAAGGCGATGCCGGCGAGCCCGGCGAGCGCCATCAGGACGAACGCGGAAAACACGATGTGCGTGCCGGAGACGAGCCGGGCGAGATAGAGCAGGCCGAAGCCGCCGCCGACGCCGGCGATGACGAGGGCGATCGAGGTCAGCCGGCGAATGGCGTGCGCGTGGACGCGTTCTCCGGCCCAGCCGGCCCGCCGCCGTAGTCGTTCGGCATCGACGACCATCGCTGTGTCCGCGAGCATTTTCCCGACCGGAACCTAGCACAAAGCTTGATTGGGCGCTCGCTATCTATCGCCGGTTGCCGTTAAGGGGGGATTAATGCGGGCGCCGGCCCGTCCTCCCGCGCCGGCGCGGCGGTCAATCGTCGCGATGCGTGCGCTCGATGCGCTCGTGCCGCTCCTGCGCCTCGATGCTCAAGGTCGCGATCGGCCGGGCCTCGAGCCGGCGGATGCCGATCGGCTCGTAGGTTTCCTCGCAATAGCCGTAGCTGCCGTCCTCGATGCGCAGCAGCGCCGCGTCGATCTTCGAAATCAGGCGGCGCTCGCGGGCGCGGGTCCGCAATTCGATCGCGCGCTCGGTTTCGAGCGAGGCGCGATCGGTCAGATCGGGCTGTAAGAGGCTCTCCTCCTGCAAGTGCTGCAGCGTGTCGGTAGACTCGGCCAACAACTCGGCGCGCCAGCGCAACAGCTTCTGCCGGAAATATTCGAGCTGCAGCGGATTCATGAACTCTTCGTCCTCGGACGGACGATAGTCTGGAGGCAGTGACGGCTGCATCGATCTCCCCGAAACCGCGCGGACTCCGGCGGCGCGGAGAATATGAAGCGTCTTCCGCCGGTCAAGAGCTAGAATCGCATGGGCCCTCGCATTTCCGTCGGGGGTCCGCCGAAGCCGCCGCGACGGCGAGGGCGGGCGAGCGGCCGGGCGGCGCCCAACGCCGCATCGCCGGTTCTTCAGGATTTCGGAAAAATTGAACTAAAACCCTAAGAAACCCAACCGATTGACTTAGGAGATCTTTAAGGCTTCCCCCCTAGCGTTCCGTCATGACTGAAAACCGCGAAGCAGCCTCCGCGCGCGCCGCCGAGGTCGAGCTGCCGCCCGCGCAGACAAAGCGCTGGGTCGTGCGGCGCAAGGCCCTCGTCGTCGCCGCCGTGCGTTCGGGCGCGCTCTCCCTCGACGACGCGTGCTGCCGCTATGGCCTGACGGTCGAGGAATTTCTCGACTGGCAGAATTCGATCGAGCGCCACGGCCTGGCCGGCTTGCGCGCCACCTGGCGCTCCCCGCGCGACGGCCATGCCGGCGGCGCGGAAGGCGTGAGCGGAGATTGACAACCGCCTGAAGCGACGATCTGATCCGCCTCCCGAACGAATCGAGGGGAGGTCCGGGTTGGCCAAGTTCAGGATCGCGACACCAGCCGGCGCCAGCTTCACCGTCGCCGGCGGCGGCTACGGCTACGAGATGGAGGCGCTCGCCCCGATCGACGCCGAGATCTTCGAAATTCCCGCCGGCACGGAAGAGGATTTCGTCGCCGCCGCGCGGCAGGCCGACGCGCTCTACGCAAAGGGGCGGCCGATCACCAAGCGCATCATCGACGGGCTCGAGCACTGCCGGATCATCGCCCTCGGCAGCGTCGGGGTCGACAGCGTCGACGTTTCCGCCGCCACCCTTCGCGGCATCCCGGTCACCAACTGCCCCGACACCTTCATCGAGGAAGTCGCAGACCACGCGATGACCCTGATCCTCGCGGCGCATCGGCGCCTCATCGTGCAGGACCGGCTGGTGCGCGAGGGCCGCTGGGCCGAAGGGCGGCCGATGCTCTTACAATTCCCGCGCCTTCGCGGCATGACCCTGGGCCTCGTCGCCTTCGGCCATGTCGCCCGCGCCGTCGCCGAGCGCGCCAAGCCGTTCGGCCTCAACGTCATCGCCTACGACCCCTACATCGAAGAGATCGTCATGGTCGAGCGCGGCGTCGAGCCGGTCAGCCTGTCCGAGCTCTTGGCGCGCGCCGACATCGTCTCGATGCATTCGCCGGCCACCGAAAGCGCCAACCGGATGATCCGCGAGGAGCACTTCCGGCAGATGAAGAAGAGCGCGATCTACGTCTCGACCGGGCGGGGTCCCACGACCGACGAGACGGCCCTCATCAAGGCGCTCGACGAGGGCTGGATCGCCGGCGCCGGGCTCGACGTCTTGGAAAAGGAGCCGCCGGGCGGCAACAACCCGCTCCTCAAGATGGACAAGGTCGTCCTGACCGCGCACGTCGCCTCGGCGACCGCCCGCTTCGACCCGGCGCGGCGGCGGCGGGTCGGGCTCGAACTGTCGCTGGTCTTGTCGGGCCGATGGCCGATGTCCTGCGTCAACCCGTCCGTTTTGGCGGCGAGCGATTTGAAGCGCTGGCAGCCAGTGTCGATGGAACGCGGCCCGAATTCGTAGGAATTGCCCCTCACCCTCCCGCGTTGCGGGTCCCGCCCAATCCCCGCACGCGGGGAGAGGGCGGGGGTGAGGGGCTCGCGGGAGGCAAGAGCAGATGGCATCCGAGAACCGTTGGGCGCCCGGAGCGGCGCCGATCCGCTATCCCGACCCGAACATCAAGGTCCTCGACCCCCGCTTTGCCCCGCTCGTGCTGCCGATGGCGGCGATCGAAATCGTCGCCTCGGGCTGCCGCTTCACCGAGGGGCCGGTGTGGTTCGGCGATCTGCGCTGCCTCATCTGGAGCGACATCCCGAACGACCGGATGCTCAAATGGGAGGAGGAGACGGGCGCCGTCAGCCTCTTCCGCAAGCCCTCGCACTATGCGAACGGCAACACCCGCGACCGCGAGGGGCGGCTCTTGACCTGCGAGCACGACAGCCAGCGCCTCGTGCGCACCGAGCACGACGGCACGCTTACCGTCATCGCCGAGAGCTTCGAGGGAAAGCGCCTGACCGCCCCCAACGATGTCGTCGTCAAGTCGGACGGCTCGATCTGGTTCAGCGACAACGGCGCCGGCACGCGCGGCAACTATCTCGGCCACACGGCAGCGCAGGAACTGCCCTATCGCGTCTACCGGGTCGACCCGAAGACGGGCGCGCTCGCCGTCGTCGTCGACGACATGGACCGGCCGAACGGGCTTGCCTTCTCGCCCGACGAGCGCCGGCTCTATGTCGTCGATACGTCCAATACGGGGCCGCGCACGACGCGCGTCTACGACGTCGCGGCGGACGGCACGCGGCTCGCGGACGGCCGCCTCTTCTTCGACGCCTCGCCGGGCTTCGCCGACGGCATCCGGGTCGACTGCCAAGGCAATGTGTGGGCCGGCTTCTCGGGCGGCGAGGGCGAGGACGGGGTCGCCGTCTTCGCCCCCGACGGGGCGCTGATCGGCCGCATCCTGTTGCCCGAGCGCTGCGCCAACCTCTGTTTCGGCGGGGTGAAGCGCAACCGCCTCTTCATGGCGGCGAGCCAGTCGGTCTATTCGCTCTTCGTCGAGGCGCAAGGCGCTCCGGGCGGCTGAGAGAGCCTCCATCGGCGATCAGCCGCGCGGTTCCTGCATGGGTCCCATGGCGGCTTTCGACTAGGGGGCGCGAAGAGGCGCGCCCAAATACGCGAAAATGGCTCCGCCGGGTCCGCGATGACCAATCTGCGCCCCGCAGGAACGCCCACCCGCTTCGGCGTCGCCGACTGGCGACAGAAGCGGCTTATCCTGTTGTTCGCGGCGCTCACCGCCTTCGGGCCGCTGTCGATCGACATGTACCTGCCGGGGCTGCCGCAGCTCGCCGCCGGCTTCGGCGCGAGCGCCGCCGGGGCGCAGCTGACGGTCGGCAGCTTTCTTCTCGGTTTCGGCTCCGGCCAGCTGCTCTACGGCCCGCTCGCCGACCGGCTCGGGCGGCGGCGGCCGCTGATCGCCGGGCTCGCGCTCTTCACGCTGGCGAGCGCCGGCTGCGCGCTGGCGCCGAGCCTCGGCTTTCTCGTCGTGCTGCGCTTTCTCGAAGCGCTCGGCGGCTGCGCCGGCCCGATCCTGGTGCGCGCCAGCGTGCGCGATCTGCACGGCAGGACGGAGGCGGCGCGGCTCCTCTCCCTGCTCGCCTCGATCATGGCGCTGGCGCCGATCCTGGCGCCGCTGTTGGGCGGCCAGCTGGTGGTGCATCTCGACTGGCGCGCCGTCTTCTGGCTCTTGGCCGCGATCGGCGCCCTCTGCCTGCTCGGCACGCTCAAGGCCTATGTCGAAACCCTGCCGCCCGAGCGCCGCCTCGGCGGCTCCTTCGTCTCGCTCTTCCTCGGCTACGGCCGGCTCTTTCACGATCGCCAATTTGTCGCGCCGGCGCTCGGCGGCGCCCTCGTGCTCGGCGGCATGTTCGCCTACATCACCGCCTCGCCCGCCCTCTTCATCGAGCGCTACGGCGTCAGGCCCGAGAATTACGGCCTCTATTTCGGCGCCAACGCCCTCGGCATCATGCTCTGCGCCTGGCTCAACCGCCGCCTCGTCGGCCGCTTCGGGGTCGAGCGGATGCTCTGTTTCGGGGTCGGGCTCGCCGCCGCCGCGGGCTCGCTCCTGGCGCTCGCCGGCGCGACCGGCCGGGGCGGCTTCCTCGGCATCCTCGTGCCGCTCTTCCTCTTCGTCGCGAGCGTCGGCTTCGTCAGCGCCAACAGCGTCGCCGCCGGGCTCGACCGGTTTCCGCGGC
>DASYYD010000265.1:0-7471 GCA_035934195.1 Allostellaceae bacterium
TCGGTGCAGCGTACGCGCGTCCGATCAACCAGAGTTTCGCGGCAACTTTATTGCGATCCGAATGCCTCGGCTCCTCGCGACACATGCGATAAAGAACCTCGTTACCCCATTCCCAAGAAATCTTATCTGTCATTCGGCCGCGCTCGCCTCGCGCAGCGGCCGCGCCAGCGCGAGAAAGGCTTTGAGGGCGCTCGATACGAAGCCGTCGCGCCGGCGCACGAAGACGGTTTCGACCTGCGCTTGCGTCGGCGGCAGCGTATGCAGCGCGATCCGCCCCTCGCGCGCCGCCTCGGCGACGACGGCGCGCGGCAGGAGCGAGACGCCGATCCCTGCGGCGACGCAGCCCAAAATCCCCTCGATCGTGCCGAATTCGAGGCTGCGCGTGACGACGAGGCCGCGCTCGGCGAGGATCGCCTCGAGGCGCTGCCGGTAGGAGCAGCCGATGCGGAAGACGATGATCTTGAGGTCGCGCGCCCCGAACAATTGGTCGAGCGAGGCGATCCGCGGGCTCGTCACGGCCACCAGCTCCTCGCGGAAGACCCGCTCCTCGACGAGTTCCTTGTGCTCGACCGGGCCGCAGACGAAGGCGCCTTCGAGGCGATGGTCGAGCACCTCCTTGACGAGCGCCGCGGTGGTGCCGGTCGTGAGCGACAGATCGACCGCCGGATAGGCGGCGGCATATTGCGCGAGAAGCGGCGGCAGGCGCAGCCCGGCCGTCGTTTCGAGGGAGCCGATCGCCAGCGTCCCCGCCGGCTCGCCCTCGTCCTTGACGGCGCGGCGGGCTTCCGCGAGGAGCTGGCGCACCCGCTCGGCATAGGGCAAGAGACGCCTGCCCGCGGCGGTCGGCACGACGCCGCGGCTGTGCCGCTCGAAGAGCGCGGTGCCCAGCTCCGCCTCGATCTGCCGGATGCGCGCCGTCACGTTCGACTGCACGGTATGCAGCTCGTCGGCGGCGCGGTTCATCGCGCCCAGCCGCGCCACCGCCTCGAACACCCTCAGATCGCCCGCGTCCATCGCTCGCTATCCCCTTTCGCGGGCCGTGCGCAGCAGCACCCCTTGTTGGCGCAACAGCGCCTGCAACGGGACGATCGGCACGGCGCGCGGCTCGCAGCCTTGCGTTGCGGCAAGCGCCGCGGCGGCGCCGGCGGCCTGGCCCGTCAGCCAGCATTGCGGGATCTCGCGCAGGAACGAATGGCTGCTCGGGTCGCAGGAGACGTGCCGGCCGGCCGCGAGGAGCCCGTCGAGGCGCTGTGGCACGAGAGCGCCGTAGGGCACCGACAAAGGCGGGAATTTCGGCGACAGCGAGGGCGAGATGCCGATCTCGTCGGGCGTGGGCGCCGGCTCGTCCCAGTTTTCGCGACGGATGCGGCCGACCCCGACGAGGCGGCGCGCGTGGCGCACGCCGAGCTGCGGCGCCGACAGCATCGCATAGGCTTCGCCGAAGCCCGGCGCCTGCCGGCGATAGAAGTCGAGATGCGCCATCATCAGGCGGTGCGAGCGGATCTCGACCTCCGTCTGGTCCTCGACATCGACCGCCGAATAGCCGGCGAGCCGGGGCCCCAAGAAAAGCGCCACGTCGTCGCGCCAGGAGACGAACGGCCGCTCGAAGAGCCCGCCGCATGCCTCGCGCCCGCCCTCCATGAACTCGGCATAGCCGGCGGAGTCGCCGGCCTTGAAGTCGATCCAGCGCGCCATATCGACGCCGGCGAAGAGCCAGGCCGTGTTCATGCAATGGTGGATGTCGCGCTCGTCGATGTCGTTGTCGCTCGCCGCCCCGGCACGGTGGAAAATGTCGCCGTCGCCGGTGCAGTCGATCGTGACCTTGGCGCGGATCGCGAGCCGGCCTTCCTTGCACTCGAAGACGATGCCGGCGACGCGGCCGTCCGCGAGGATCGGCATCGCCGCTGCTGCATGCAGCACGAGGTGCACGCCTTCCTTCAGCACAAGTTCCTGGCTCAACAGCTTGAGGGCCTCGGGGTCGAGCGTCGGCGACCAGGTGACGATGCCGTGAAAGGCGGCGGTGCGCTCCTTCCAATATTGCGCCGTCGCCGCGTCGGCGGCGCCCCATTGGCCCCGCGGCGGCCCCGCCACCGCTTCCTTCGGCAGCAGCTCGAAAATTTCCTCGGCAAAGCCGCGGATCACCGGCCTTCCCGACCAGTCGGTCATGCGGTCGATCCAGATGACGAGCCCGCCGGTCGACAGCCCGCCCAGATGATTGTGCCGTTCGAGCAGCACGACATCGGCCCCGGCGCGGGCGGCGGCGACGGCCGCCGCCGTGCCGGCCGGGCCGCCGCCGGCAACCAGCACGTCGCAATCGCGGAAAACCGGGATCTGCCGCGCCGGCTCGACGACGACGCCCTCGGGCCGCGCGCGCCGGGCGAAAAGCCGGCCGGCGCGAAACACCTCCGCCTGGAAGAAGAGCCTGCCGTAGGTGGGCGGGGCCTGCGGCACGTCAGCCGGTCAAGAGGCGATCGCCGATCTTGCGCTGCCAATCGGCGAGCGGCAAAGAGCCCGGCGTCTCGCGGCAATGCCGGTCGTTCTGCGCGACGATCTCATCCTCGGGGCGGGTGAGGTCGATCGGCACGCTGTGCGGCTGCGGCACGTACCAGGGCGTATCCATGTAGATTTCGACCTGGTTGCCTTCCGGATCGGCGAAATAGAAGGAAAGCGCGTTGCCGTGGCTGACTTCGCGGAACTTGTCGATGCCGGCGGCGCGCACGCGGGCGTGCATCGCCTTCAGCGCTTGGAGGTCGGGCACCTTGAAGGAGAGCTGGTTGACGGTGCTGACCCCCTCCGGGGCGCGGCCCGAGGCGACGACGAACTGGTGGTGATGCTGGGTCGCGCCGGTCATGAAGGCGATCTCGCCGCCGCGGCTGCTGACGCCGCGGTCGGAGAGCACGAGGCCGATGACGCTCGTATAGAAATCGACCATTTTCCCGACGTCGCGGGCGTAGATGCCGGCGTGCGAGAGTTGCGGGCGGATCGGCGACGGCATCACTCTTCTCCTTCCTCAGAGGTATCGGGTCGGGCGGTTGAGAGTGCGCCACATATGCGCCGACGGGCTGTTGTCGAAGCCCAGGCCCTCCTTCGGCTGGCGGAAGTTGCGGCCGATCACGTCCTCGAACTCCTCCAATTCGACGTGCACGTTCGGATCGAAGGAATAGATGTCGTGGACGCAGATCATGCGCGCCGTCATGTACCATTTGTGTTTGCGGGCGCGCTTGTATTCCTCTTCGATATACGGCTCGGGGCGGTAGCCGGGGCCGAAATTCTTGACGTAGGCGGCGGGGTACGAATAGCCGACCGACTCGTCCGCATAGAAGCGCAGCGCCTGGTGCGCGCGGATCGCCCAGGCGACCTCCGCCTCGACATAGGGCTCGACCATCTGCGCGCCCCAATAGCCGTGGTCGGCGCGGATGAAGCCGATGACGCCGATGTCGTGCAACAGGCAGGCGAGCACGAGTTTTTCGCCCATGCCCGCCTTCTTCGCGTGGCGGGCGCTCTGCAACAGGTGGTTCGCCGGCGCGAAACGGTATTTGAAGAAATCCATGAGGGTCGGGCGCTCCGGCATTTTCGGCAGCCGCGGGTCGTCGCCCATCAGCATGTATTTGCCCGGGTTCTCAGAGAGGAGCTGGGCGCCGTTCGGCATCGCGAAATCGGCGTCGGCGAGCTTATAGAGGCGCGACTTGACGATGATCGCGTCGAGTTCGCGCATCATCTTGCGTTCGAGCGCGTCGGCGCGCTCGGAGAGCGTCAGGGCGTCGTTCATCGGATGATCCTTTGTTGTGGCGGCGCGTTGCCGCGAGCCTAGCAAATCGGCGGAAGGGCGGCGATGCCTGATTTCGGAGAGGGAGAGTCGACAGGGGAGCACCGCAGCCCCTACGATCTTCCCTCGCTAGTCGCATCACAAAGGCTGCTTATGACCCGCCATTTCGGGGTGCTGATCCCCTCGACCAACACGACCTGCGAGATCGAGTTCGGCCGCCTCCTGCCGCCCGTATTCCAGGCGCATTTCGGGCGGCTCCAGTCGAGCCGGCCGGGCTTCCCGTTCTCGCCGAGCCGGGAGGAGGACATCGACTACCAGGCGCGCCTGCTCGGCACGGCGCGGGTGGGGCTCGTCATCCTCGCGCAAACCTCGGCAAGCCTCTTCGCCGAGGATTACGACGAGGTCACGGTGAAGCGCATGAGCGAGGCGTCAGGCGCGCCGGCCCTCACTTCGGCGCAGGCCGTCGGTCGCGCGGTGCGGGCGCTCGGATTGCGTCGGATCGCTCTCGTCTCGCCCTATTCGGACGAAGTCAACGAGCGCGCCGCACGCTATTTCGCGCGCAATTACGGGCTCGATACAGTCGCGCGCGAAGGCTTCGCCGCCACCGATTCCTATGCGATCGGCGGGCTCGGGCCGGAAAACGCGCACGCCGCTTTTCGCCGCATCGACCGCCCGGAGATCGAGGCTTTCGTCGTCCCCGGCGGCAATTTCCCGACGATGCCGCATATCGCGGCCTGGGAGCGGGAGTTCACAAAGCCCGTGGTGACGACAAACCAGGCCTCGGTCTGGGCGATGCTGCGGGCGCTCGCCCCCGACGAGCGCCTTTCCGGGTTCGGACGGTTGCTCGAAAGCGCCCCCGCCGGCTGAGTCGGCTCTACCGAATCCGAATAAAGGGGCGGGCCGCGGTCGGGTCGATCTCGACCATCGCGCCCGAGGGGATCGCGGCGGTGATATCGCAGGCGAAGCCGGAGAGGAGCGTCAAACCGGCGAGCGCGGCGCCTTGCGCCATGATCGGGTTGGCGCGGTTGAGGACGAGGGCCAGCGGCAGCATGCCGCGCGCCCCCATCTCGTAAAGCATCCAGGCGGTGGCGACGCCGCCCTTGGCGACATCGAGGACGAGGACGCGCCCCTGATAGCTTTGGCCGCAAAGCTTGTGCTCCGGGCGGCAGAAGACGCCGGCCGAGCGGTCGAGGTCGTAGCGCGCCGAAAACCCGTCCTTGGCGACGAGCGCCTCGCCGGCGACCCGCGGCCCCATCGCCGCCTCGGCATAGAAGACCGTCATCGCTTGCAAGCGAGATCGACGCACTCGGCCATCGACAACAGGATCGCCCGGTAGCCGTAGCCGCCGAGGATGTTGACGAGCTTCGCCGAGTTGCTGGCGAGCCGCCGCCAGCCGCTCGCCTCGGCCATCTCGCGCGCGTAGCTGTTGTAGAAGCACATGCCGGAGAGGACGGTGCCGCCCGCCGCCTCGATGCGATGCGATAGGCCCAAGCGGTCGGCGTCGGCCTTCACCTGCGGGCTCGTCGCCGCAAAGAGCGGGACCGTCGCGCGGCGCCCGTCGAGGAGACCCGCGAGGCTCTGCATCTCGACGAGGCTCAATTGCGGCGCCGCGAAGACGACGACATCGGCGCCGTCCTCGGGGCCGCCGTAGCTCCTCTGAAACGCGCGGATCTCGGCCTCGCCGACGGGGTGTGCCGGCAGGTTTCCAATATCGCCGAGGTGCCGCGCCTCGGGCGTGATCCCTTCAATATGGAAGAGGGCGAGCGAGCCGTGGCTCGCCGCCGCCGCGCCGAAATGCTTCATCTCGTCCGAGCCCGGCACGCGATCCACTCCGAGGAGGAGCGGCACCGCCCAGTAATCGCCGGCGAGCCGCCCGACGACGCCGCCGAGCGCGCCCCATTCGTTGAGATCCCGCGGCGTCCAGCCGAGGTCGATGAGCAGGCTCGGCCGGCGGCATTCGTCCAGGTGATAGCCGTAGCGCGGCGTGCGCCCGGTCAAGGCGGCGGCGACCGCCGAGGGGCCGCCCTCGAAATTGGAGCGTGCGCCGAAGATGCTGTTCGAATAGATGACGACGCCGGTGTCGCCATAAGCGAGATGCTCGCCGAACACGGGCGGCATGACCGTCTGGTAGGTGATGCAGGTGTCGGTCATGAGGACGCCCAGAGCGGCGAGCGCGGCAGCGGCGCGCTTTTCGCGCTCGATCATCCAGGGTTCGTGCTTCAATCGCGCGGCGGCGGCGAAATCGGTGCCGCGCGGGTCGCTCGTCGTCGGCACGCGCACGCGGCGCTCCGGCACCGGCAAGGCGGCCCAGCGCTCGAGCCACAGGATGCCGGCCTCGCCCAGCGACTCGGTGTCGGCCATGATGTGCGCCTGCGCGATGGGCACGAGGTCGCGGGCGCCGAAATAGCGGCCGACCTGCAGCTGATGCTCGACCGCCCATTGCCGCGCCGGCCCCTGCGCGCCGGCGAGCATCGCCTTTTCTTCTTCGTTCAGCTCCATCGGACTGCCGATCGGCCTTGTCCGGCCATCCCCCTCGATGGGGAGGGGGTCATTCTGCGCGGTTGGCGTGGTGCCAGCTGTTGCGCAGCACGCGGCCGGGAAGGGCGCCGGTGTGCCGGCCTTCCTCGATGAGAACCTCGCCGTTGACGATCGTCATGTGCACGCCCTCGGCCGGCTCCTTGATGCGCCAGCCGCCGGCCGGGAAATCGTGGACGATGGTCTCCGGCCCGCATTTGACGGTATCGGGGTCGAAGATCACGATGTCGGCGGCCATGCCGGGGCGCAAGAGGCCCCGGTCGTAGAGGCCGAAGGCCGAGGCGGAATCGAAGGTGAGCCGCCGCACCGCGGCTTCGAGGCTCATCGCTTGCCTGTCGCGCACCCATTCGCCGAGCAGCTTCGTCAAATAGCCGTAGCCGCCGTGGAACTGGACGTGCGCGCCGCCGTCGCCCAGCCCGATGACGGCGTTGGGATGCGTCAGGATCTGCCGCATCGCATCGTCGTCGACGTTGTTCTCGGCCAAGAGGAAGCGGGTTTCGAGCTGCTCCTCGACGACGAGGTCGAGGAAGGCGTCGATGACGCGCTTCTTCTGCTTT
Source organism: Allostellaceae bacterium (assembly GCA_035934195.1). Lineage (GTDB taxonomy): Bacteria > Pseudomonadota > Alphaproteobacteria > ATCC43930 > CGMCC-115725 > AP-15. Next base: position 6,859 of record DASYYD010000265.1, read on the forward strand.
TCGGCGATCTGGCCGATCGTCTTGAACTGCATCCACCGGTTCTTTTCGAGCCTCGGCTCGTTGACCCACATGTAGTCCCACCAGACCTTCGAGAAGCCGACGGCGCTGTCGGGCTTGTTCGCGACCGCCTCGTCGTGCAGCTTCGCGCGGATCTCGGGGTCGGCGTAGAGGCGCAGCTTTTCCGCGTCCGGCAGCAACAGGATCGGATGCCAGGTTTTGAGGCCGCGGAACACCTGGCAGTTCTTCATCGTGAAGTCCTGCGTGATGCGGTTCGGCGTGCACATCGGATAGGCGCGGATGCCCAGCGCGGCCGTTTCCTCGACCCGCGCCATGTGCGCTTGCCATTCGCCGGGCCGGCGCACGTTCTGCATCAGCGAGTTGTAGAGGACGGTGCGGCCGCAGGCTTCGGCCAGCCGGCGCATCATGCCGTCCGTCATCTCGACATATTGCCCGCCGCCGGCCTGGATCGTGCCGGTGCCCATCTCGCGCAACACGTCGGCGAGCGCGAAGCTCTCGCTCTCGTCGGCCCACAGCGCCGGGATCGGCACGCCCTGCGGGTCGTAATGGCCCTTCTCGCGCGACACCGAGAGCCCCAGCGCGCCGGCCTCCAGCC
>DASYYD010000266.1:0-1773 GCA_035934195.1 Allostellaceae bacterium
CAGCGCCCCGGCCGGCACATGGATCATCGGGTGCCAGTCGCTGGGGCCGGCCTCGATGAGGATGACCGTCGCCCCCGTCTCGGAGAGGCGCGAAGCGACGACGCAGCCGGCCGAGCCGGCGCCGACGACGACGTAATCCGCCGTGAGTGCATTGACCTGCGCAGGCATTTCCCCCTCCCCTCCTTCGTCCGGACCAGATTGCTTCGTCGCTTCGCTCCTCGCAATGACAACTCAAGGGTCGGTTGCGCCGATGGTTGTCTCGCCGCCGCCGGCGAGGCAAGCTCAACCGGCAGGTTCGCGGGAGGAGAGGGCGATGGCGATCGAGCGGATGCTGAGCGAGGAAGTGCCGGCGAGCGCGCTGGTCGGACGGGTGCTCGAGGAAGCCGGGATCGAGATGGTGTTCGGCATATCGGGCGGCCATACCGGGCGCATCGTCTCGGGCCTCGCCAAATACCAGAACTCGATCCGCACCATGCTGGTGCGCGAAGAATCGCTGGCCGGCGTCATGGCGGAAATCTACGGCCGCCTGACGCGCCGGCCCGGCGTGATGATCGGCCAGGGGCCGTGGGTGTTGGGGAACGGCCTGATCGGCACGATCGAGGCGTTTCTGTCGAGTTCGCCGATGCTGCTGTTGACCGATTTCAGCGACGCGCCGCGCTTCCAGCTGCACGCGCCCTACCAGCAAGGCACCGGCGACTGGGGCAGCTGGGACGCGCGGCGCAGCTTCGGCGGCGTCACCAAGGCGGTGATGCAGGCGCACGACCCCGTCGCGGCGGTGCAGGCGACGCAGCTCGCGATCAAGCACGCGGTCTCGGGGCAGCCGGGGCCGGTCGCGGTCCTCTATGCGCATGATTCGCTGGCCGGCTCGGTGGCGCCGGATTCGCAGCCGGCGCTCTACCCGACGCGGCATTACCTGCCGCCGGCCCCGCCCGCCCCCGACGCGGCGCAGGTGAAGCGGGCGGCAGCGGCGCTCTCAGCTGCGAAGGCACCGGTCATCATCGCCGGCAACGGCGTGCGCATCGCGCAAGCCTATCGGGCGCTCGCCCGGCTCGCCGAAGCGGCTGGGCTGCCGGTCGCCACGACGGCGGCCGGCAAGGGCACCTTCGCGGAAACCCATCCGCTGGCGCTCGGCGCCTTCGGCACCTTCGGCACCACCGCCGCCAATGCCTGCGTCGGCGAAGCCGACCTCGTTCTCGTCATCGGCTCGAAACTGTCGCCCAGCGACACCGCCTGGGAGCACAAGACGCTGCTCGACCCGACGCGGCAAAGCTTCATCCAGATCGACCTCGAGCCGAGGAACGCCTCGTGGAATTTTCCGGCCGAGACCGTGCTCATCGGCGACGCGAAAGCGGCGCTCGAAGCGCTCGCCGACGAAATCGGCGGTCATCCTTCGCGCCGCGCCGCGGCCGAGGACCGCGTCGCCGGCCACCGCCGGCGCCACGGCTATTTCGACGACAAGAGCTATTACGCGGAAGGCCGGCCGATATTGCCGCAGCGGCTGATCGGCGAATTGCAGCGGGCATTGCCCGAGGACGCGATCGTCACTTGCGACGCCGGCGAGAACCGCATCCTGATGACGCATTTCTACCAGACGAAGCGGGCCGAGGGGTTTCTGCAGGCGGCGGGCTCGGGGCCGATGGGGTTCGCCATTCCGGCCGCGCTCGGAGCGAAGTTGGTGCATCCTGGCCGGCCGGTCGTCGCGGTGTGCGGCGACGGCGGCTTCGCGATGACGATGAACGGGCTGATGACGGCGATCCAGCACGACATCCCGAT
>DASYYD010000267.1:0-14072 GCA_035934195.1 Allostellaceae bacterium
GCGCGACGCTCATCGTATTCTGCCAGCCCTGCTCCTCGACATCGGCGGCACGATGCAGCAGGGTTGCGGCGCGGGGGCCGGCCTGAGCTACCGCCCGCGGGCCATCCGCCGGCTCACCGGGCTCCAGGACGCAACCGCAGACCCAGGCGGTAGCATAAAGCTCGCCGGCCGGCCGACCGGCAGCGGCCCAGGCGCGCTGCATGCCGGCGATCGCGCCGAGCGCGCCGGGCACGTCCTGGATGAAGCATTTCCAGCAGGCCTCGAGCTTCGCGGTCAACGCCTGCGATTTGGGGCCGTAGGCCGAGATATGGAGAGGGATCGGATCCGTGCTGTTGATTAGGCCGATCTCGGGGTTAAGGAAGCGGACCTTGCGGCGCTTGCCCTCGATCTCGGTCGCGACGGTCTCGCCGGCCAGCAACGCGTAGACGACGCGAATGTATTCCTCCATGTCGCCGAGGCGCATCGCGCCGAGTCCCATCGCGCGGCGCGCCGAAAAACCGGTGCCGATGCCGAAATCGATGCGGCCCGGCGCAAGGCCGTTGAGCGTCGCGAGCGCGTTGGCGGTGACGGCCGCGATACGGTTCGACGGCACCAAAACGCCGGTTCCGAGCCGGATGCGCGAGGTCTTCATCGCCGCCGCGCCCATCGCAACGAAACAGTCGGCGGTGATCATCTGGGTGTCGTAGAACCAGGCGTGGGTGAAGCCCAATTCCTCGGCCCGCACCGCCAGTTTCCAAGCGTCGCTCGAGGTGGCGATGCCGATGCCGAAGTCCATCACGCTTCTTCTCCCTATCCTCGCCGTTTAGTTAGTAAGAGTAGCTGGCGAAAACCGGATCGATATTCCCATTCCACCGGGTCTGATAGTCCTCGATCAGCTCCTCGGCCGGGCTGCGGCCCGAGCGCGCGATGGCAAAGAGCGGGTCGAGGAAATGCGACTCGTCCTCGCCGCCCGGGTCGCGGCGGGCGCGGCGCGACAAGCCCTCGCGAGCGATTTCCAGCATTTCGAGCGCGATGTCGCGCAAGCTACGCGAGCGATGCCGGGTGGCGAGCCCGCGCTGCGGCACGTCGCGACGCATCTGTTCGCGCTCCTCGGCCGTCCAATCAGCGATCAGATCGCAGGCGGCATCGAGCGCCGCGTCGTCGTAGAGGATGCCCACCCACAGCGCCGGGAGCGCGCACAGGCGCAGCCACGGACCGCCGTCGGCGCCGCGCATCTCAAGATAGGTCTTCAGCCGTACTTCCGGGAAAGCGGTCGTCAGATGGTCGTTCCAATCGCCACGCGTCGGTACCTCGCCCGGCAACGCCGGCAAGCGGCCGCCCATGAAATCGCGAAACGACTGCCCGCTCGCATCGATGTACCGGCCGCCGCGGTAGACGAAATACATCGGCACGTCGAGCATGTAGTCGACATAGCGCTCGAACCCGAAACCCGGGTCGAAGACAAAAGGCAGCGTGCCGCATCGGTCAGGGTCGGTGTCCGTCCAAACCAAGCTGCGATAACTCAAATATCCGGAAGGCCGACCCTCGACGAAGGGCGAGTTGGCGAACAGCGCGACCGCAACGGGCTGCAGCGCGAGGGCGGCCCGGAACTTGCGGACCATGTCGCGTTCCGAACCGTAGTCGAGGTTCGCTTGCACCGTGCAGGTGCGCAGCATCATGTCGAGGCCGAACCGGCCCTTCTTCGGCATATAGTCGCGCATGATCCGGTAGCGCTGCTTCGGCATCCAGGCAATCTCGTCGCGGCGCCATTTCGGGTCGAAGCCGAGGCCAAGCATCCCGAGCCCGAGTTCGTCGCAAACCTCACGGACCTGGCGCAGATGCTCGTGCACCTCGTCACAGGTCTGGTGGAGGTTTTCGAGAGGCGCTCCGGAGAGTTCAAACTGTCCGCCGGGCTCGAGGGTGATCGAGCATTGCGCGTCGTTGGAGAGGGCGATCGGGTTGCCTTGCTCGAGAACCGGCTCCCAGCCGAAACGGGTCATTCCTTGCAACAGCGCGGCGATGCCGTCCGGGCCGTCATAGGGAGTGCGTCGCAAATCGCTGCGGCGAAACACGAATTTCTCGTGCTCCGTGCCGACGCGCCAGGCTTGGCGCGGCTTCGAACCGAATTCCAGATGCTCGACGAGCTGGCGCTTGTCGGTGATCGGTGGTCCCTGCGAACTCGGGGTGGTGGTCATCGACGGCGGAACTCCAAGAGAAGGCGACGCAAGCGCGCTCGGCCGCGGCTGGCGAGAAAACGTCAACGCGGCCGGGTGCTTCGCCAATCCCCGGCGATCGCTTGCAGCACCGCCAAGCCTGCGAGAGCGGCCGTCTCGGCCCGCAGCACCCTCGGGCCGAGCCCGACGCGGCTAACAAAGGAGAGTTTGCCGAAAGCGTCAAGCTCAGATTGGGCGAACCCGCCTTCGGGTCCGATCAGCAGCGCCGCCGGCCCGGTTCGCAGCCGCATTGCCGCGGCAACGATCGGCTCGCCCCCGCCACTCTCATCACAGACGATGAGCGGCCGGGACACAGGCCAACGGTCGAGCACTCCGTCCAACCGCTCGACCGGGCGGATCGCGGGCAACGACAGTCTTTCGCTCTGCTCTGCCGCCGCGACGGCCACGGCATGGAGGCGGCCGGGGTTGAGCCGGGCGATCTGCGTGCGAACGGTGGTTACCGGCAAAAGCTCGCTGACGCCGAGCTCGGTCGCCTTCTCGACGAGCCAGTCGAGGCGCGAGCGCCTAAGCGGCGCGAACAGGAGCGACAGCTCGGGTTCCGCCATCGGTGCCCGCAGGCGCCGCTCTACCGCCAGCTGGGCCCCGCCCTTCGCCCACGCGGCGATCCGGCAGAGCCATTCGCCGTCGGCGCCGTTGAACGCGGCAACCGGCGACCCTGCCGATAAGCGCAGCACCACGCGCAAGTGATGCGCCTGCGCCTTCGTCACGGTGAGCACGCCGCCCTCTGCGAGCTGCCCGGCGACATACACCCGGCTTGCCGATGGCTCGGTCGTCATCTTCACCCGCCGCCGTGCTTGAGTCCGGCTGACCCCGGCGCCTAGATTAAACCATGACAGCGCGAACGGGACCGGCGGATCCCAGCGACATCCAGCCCGGTGATTGGGTCGGCCGTTTTCTCCCGGCTTCGCTCGCGCCATACGCACGCCTGGCGCGGCTCGATCGGCCGATCGGCACGTGGCTGCTGTTGTTCCCGGGCTGGTGGGGGATCGCGTTAGCCGCGCCGCGCTGGCCCGACCCGCTGCTGATCGCACTGTTCGCCATCGGGGCGGTCGTCATGCGCGGCGCCGGTTGCACCCTTAACGACATCGCCGACCGCCACTATGACGGCCTCGTCGCCCGCACACGCCGTCGCCCGTTGCCGAGCGGCGCCGTCCGCCTGCCGCAGGCCGCCGCCTTCCTCCTGGCGCAGCTCGCCATCGGCGCCCTCGTACTGTTCAGCCTCAACCGCTTGACGATCCTCCTCGGCGTCGCCGTGCTGGGCCTCGTCGGCACCTATCCGTTCATGAAGCGCGTCACTTGGTGGCCGCAGGTTTTTCTCGGCCTCAATTTCAATTGGGGGGCGCTTATCGGCTGGACCGCGGCGACGGGCTCCCTCGCCTGGCCGCCCGTGCTCCTCTACTTGGGCGGCATCTCTTGGACGCTCGGGTACGACACGATCTATGCCCATCAGGACAAGGAGGACGACGCCAGGATCGGCGTCAGATCTTCGGCCTTGGCGCTCGGCGACCGCACGCGACCATGGCTTTTCGCCTTTTTCGGCGCGGCGATCGTGTTGTGGGGAACAGCGGGCGCCGCCGCGGAACTCGCCGTCCCTTTCTGGATCGCTCTCGCCGGCGCGGCTTCGCAGCTTTTTTGGCAGGCCGCGCGCGTCAGGACCGAGGATCCGGCCGACTGCCTCGAAAAATTCCGTTCGAACCGGATCGTCGGATGGCTGCTCCTCGCCGGCATCATCGCCGGGCATCTCGCCTGAGGGGACTGCAATGGATCCCGTTCACTTTGTCCGCAGCAACACGACGATCGAGGCGCCGCCCCTCGTACCGGAGATTCGCCTGCATCTTGCAACCGAGATCACGCCGATCTGGCAGGCGAGCGAGGAAACCCTGGCGCGCGCCGAGGTACCGCCGCCCTTTTGGGCCTTCGCTTGGGCGGGCGGTCAGGCGCTCGCCCGTTTTCTGCTCGACCATCCGCAGCTCGTCGACGGCATCAGCCTGCTCGACTTCGGCGCCGGTTCCGGGCTCGTTGCGATCGCCGCCAAAAAAGCCGGCGCCGCCCATGTCGTCGCCGCCGAGATCGATCACTTCGCGGCCGCCGCGATCGCGTTGAACGCCGCGCTGAACGATGTCTCGATCGCTATCTCGACGGCGGATCCGATCGACGAGCCCGATCGTGCATGGACCATGGTCACCGCCGGCGACGTTTGTTATGAGCGCGATATGGCCGAGCGCGCCGTCGCCTGGCTTCGAGGCCTCGCCCGGCGCGGTGCGCATGTCTTCCTCGGCGACCCCGGGCGCGCCTACCTCCCGCGACAGGGCCTGTGTGAGCGCGCCCGGTATCTCGTCCCGACAAGCCGCGAAATCGAGGATCGCGACAGTCGGGAAGGGAGCGTCTTCGAGATCCTGCCCTGATGCAGCGCTCCCTTCCCGAGCGATGACCCCCGTCATCTCCCGCCGCGTCGTCGTTGCCGCTGCGATCGGCGCTACCCAGACGATCGCATGGGCGTCGAGCTATTACCTGCCGGCGATCCTCGCCGGACCGATCGCGAAAGGGCTCGGCCTTTCGCAAAGCGTCTTCTTCGCAGCGTTTTCGGCGGCCCTCTTGCTCTCTGCCGCATTGGGACCGGCGGTCGGGAGGGTGATCGACCGGCACGGTGGGCGGGTCGTGCTCACGCTCGCCCATCTGGTCATCGCCGCCGGCCTCTTGCTGCTGGCGGCCGCCCACGGCTTCGCGCTGCTCGCGGGCGCCTGGACGGCGCTCGGGGTCGGCATCGCGATGGGGCTTTACGATCCGGCCTTCGCGGCGCTTACCCGCCTTTACGGCCGCGAGGCGCGGCGCTCGATCAGCGGGGTGACGCTGATCGCCGGCTTCGCCAGCACCATCGGCTGGCCGCTGACCGCACTCTTCCTCCATCTCTTCGGCTGGCGCGCCGCTTGTCTCGCCTGGGCGGCGCTCGATATTGTCATTGCGGCGCCACTCAATTGGCTGTTGATTCCGCCTGTCGAGCCGGAGGCCGTCCCGCCGCCGCACACCGAGCCCGCCGCCGCCCCCCCGCCGCCGCCGCGCGGAGCGATGCCGGTCCTCGCCTTCTATTTCTCGGTGACGTGGTTTGTCACCGCCGCGATGGCCGCGCATCTGCCGCGTCTGCTCGAGCTTGCCGGGGCTTCGGAATCGGCGGCGATCGCAGCCGCCGCGTTGGTCGGACCGGCGCAGGTCGCGGCACGCCTTGCCGAACTCGGTATTCTCAAATCACTCCATCCCCTCGTCTCGGGGCGGCTGGCCGCACTTCTGCATCCGCTCGGCGCAATTGTCCTATCGGTCTTCGGCGCCCCCGCGGTCGCGCTCTTCGCGCTCCTGCATGGCGCCGGGAACGGCATCATCACAATCGCCAAGGGCACCTTGCCGCTCGCCCTGTTCGGCCCCTCGGGCTTTGGCCGACGAAGCGGCGTGCTTTCCGCGCCGGCGCGCGCGCTGCAGGCCGTGGCACCGTTCCTCTTCGGCCTCTTGCTCGACCGTTTTGGCGTCGGCGCTCTGGCGCTTTCCGCCGGACTCAACATTGCGGCGTTTCTATCGCTCTTTCTGTTGCGGGCCCGCGCCTCGCCAAGCCGCGCCGACGCCCCCATATAGCGCGCCATGCCCTATTCCAGCCTGCGCGATTTCATCTTCCGGCTCGAAGCGAGCGGCAGGTTGTCGAGGGTTGCAGCGCCGGTTTCCCCCTTTCTCGAGATGACCGAGATCCAGACCCGGCTGCTCGCCGAGGCGGGACCAGCAGTGCTCTTCGAGAACGTCGTGCGCGCATCGGGCGAAGGCTATTCGATGCCGGTTCTCGTCAACCTGTTCGGCAGCGTCGAGCGCGTCGCCTGGGGCATGGATCGCGAGCCCGCTCAGCTCCGCGAGATCGGCGAGACACTCGCCTTTCTGAAGCAGCCGGAGCCGCCCGGCGGATGGCGGGAAGCGCTCGACATGCTGCCGCTGTTGAAAACCGTCATGGCGATGCGGCCGCGCACCGTCGGCGCTGCCCCGTGTCAGGAGATCGTCCTCGAAGGGGACGGCATCGACCTCGGCAAATTGCCGATCCAGACCTGCTGGCCGGGCGAGCCGGCCCCGCTCGTCACCTGGCCGCTCGTCGTCACGAAGGGACCGGGGACGCGCCGCGAGGACGGGTTCAATCTCGGCATCTATCGCATGCAGGTGACCGGGCGCGACACGACATTGATGCGCTGGCTGCGCCATCGCGGCGGCGCGCAGCATCACGCGCGCTGGAAGAGCGAGCGCACCGAACCGCTGCCCGCTGCCGCAGTCATCGGCGCCGATCCGGCGACGATCATCGCCGCAGTGACGCCGGTGCCCGACACGCTTTCGGAATATCAGTTCGCGGGCCTTTTGCGCGGCCGGAAGCTCGAATTGGTCAAATGCCGCACCGTGCCGCTCCTGGTACCGGCACAGGCCGAAATCGTCCTCGAGGGTCACGTCCTCCCGGACGAGCTCGGCGAGGAGGGTCCCTATGGCGACCATACCGGGTATTTCAATGCGGTCGAACCCTTTCCGGTCTTTCGCCTGACGGCGATCACGATGCGGCAGAATCCGATTTATCTCTCGACCTTCACCGGACGCCCGCCCGACGAGCCGTCGATCCTCGGCGAAGCGCTCAACGAGGTTTTCATCCCGTTGTTGCAGCAGCAATTTCCTGAGATCGTCGACTTCTGGCTGCCGCCCGAAGGGTGCTCGTACCGCATCGCCGTCGTGGCGATCCGCAAATCCTATCCCGGCCAAGCCAAGCGGATAATGATGGGGGTGTGGTCGTTTCTGCGCCAATTTCTTTATACAAAGTTCGTGGTCGTCGTCGATGACGACATCGATGCCCGCAACTGGAAAGACGTTATGTGGGCGATCGCCACGCGGATGGATCCGGTGCGCGATGTGACGCTGATCGACAGAACCCCGATCGATTATCTCGATTTTGCATCTCCCGCGCCGGGGCTCGGCGGCAAGATCGGGCTCGACGCCACGACCAAACTGCCGCCCGAGACGACGCGGGCATGGGGCCGGCCGATCCGCATGACCGACGAGGTGATCGCCGAAGTGACCCGGAAGTGGTCGAGCTATGGGCTGCCGGGACCGGGCAAGCCGATTTGGAAATAGCGAAGCAATCAGGATTGAAAATGGACGACGTCACGAAAGCGGCCGAAAACGTCATTGACTTGTTGCAGGATCTGATCGGCCGCGCCCGCCGGGCCGGCGCGGACGCCGCCGATGCGGTGTTCTTCGAGGGTATCTCGCTGTCGCATATGCGCCGTCTCGGAAAGACCGAGAAACTCGAGCGCTCGGAGGGCCACGACCTGGGATTGCGTGTGCTGATCGGGCATCGCCAGGCCATCGTTTCGTCGAACGACCATTCGCCCGCGGCGCTTTCCGAACTGGTCGAGCGGGCGGTCGCCATGGCGCGCGCCGTGCCCGAGGACCCCTTTTGCGGCCTCGCCGACCCGGCGGAGATCGCCCGCGACTGGCCTCGCCTCGACATGCTCGATCCCGAAGAGCCTGCTGCCGAACTGCTGATCGAGCGGGCCCGCGCGGCGGAAGAGGCGGCCCTCGCCGTCAAGGGCGTTACCAATTCCGAAGGCGCGGAGGCCGGTTGGGGGCGCAGCAGCGTCGCGCTCGCCGCCTCGAACGGCTTTGCCGGGACCTATGCCGGTTCGAGCCACGGCGTCAGCGTCAGCGTGCTCGGCGGCGCCGGCTCGGCTATGGAGCGCGATTACGATTTTACGAGCGCGGTCTACGCGGCCGACCTCGCCGACCCCGCCGAGATCGGGAAAAGCGCCGGCGAGCGGGCGATCAAGCGGCTAGAATCGCGCAAGATGCCGACCTGCCGTTGCCCGGTCGTGTTCGATCCGCGCGTGGCGCGCAGCTTTCTCTCGCATCTCTTGGGCGCGATATCCGGCCCGGCGATCGCGCGCGGCACGAGTTTTCTGAAGGACCGCCTCGGCCAGCAGGTTTTCCCCGCATCCATCACGATCGTCGAAGATCCCCACCGCAATCGCGGCCTGCGCTCGAGACCGTTCGATGGCGAGGCCATCGCCAACGCTCGGCGCGCGATCATCCACAAGGGCCTCTTGACGACATGGCTTCTCGACCTGCGCTCGGCCCGACAGCTCGGGCTCAAGACGACCGGCCATGCCGCTCGCGGCACCGCGTCACCGCCGACTCCGGCAGCCACCAACATCTGGATCGAGCCTGGAGCACAGACCCAAAAAGAACTGATATCCGATATCAAGAACGGCTTTTATGTTACTGAAATGATGGGGTTCGGGATCAATGGCGTGACCGGCGACTACAGCCGCGGCGCGGCCGGATTTTGGATCGAGAACGGCGAGACCGCCCACCCGGTCAGCGAAATGACGGTCGCCGGGAATTTGAAGGACATCTTCGCCCGGCTCGTCGCCGCCAACGATCTCGAATTCAAAACCGGCGCCGATTCGCCGACGCTCCGCGTCGACGATCTGACGGTCGCCGGAGCGTGACGAGGCGCGAGAAATAGCGGCTGGCGCGGCGTGCCGATTCGCCTCAGGATGGGAGGCAGGATCAATTGCCTTCGCGGAGAGCAGCATGAGCGCCCACAAGGATTGGAACCCCGAAGAGGTTCGCTCCCGGCTCGGCCATCCCGTCATCGACGCTGACGGCCACTGGATCGAATACGGGCCCGTGTTCGCGGAGCGCATGCGCAAGGCCGGCGGCGAACTCGCGGCCGAAGGCTTCCGCAAGGCGAGCCGCCGCATCCCCGATTCACTGTCGCTGTCGATCGCCGAACGGCGGCGGCGCGGCATCGCGATGGAAGGGTACTGGGGCCGCCAGACGACGAACACCCGCGACCGCGCGACAGCGATGATGCCGGCGATGTTGTATGACCGGCTCGACGAACTGGGCATCGATTTCGGCATCATTTATCCGACGGCCGGGCTCAGCATCCCGCGCATCGCCGACGGCGAGACCCGGCGCGCCGTGATCCGCGCCTTCAACATCGTGGCGGCCGAGTATTTCCGCGATTTCTCGGATCGGCTGACCCCGGCGGCGGTAATCCCGATGCACACGCCCGAGGAGGCGATCGCCGAGCTGGAATTCGCCACGCGCGAGCTCGGCGCCAAGGTCGGGATGTTCGGCAGCGGCATCGCGCGCCCGCTCCCCGGGGGCAAGGGAGTGGAGCCGGACATCGCCCGTTTTGCCGTGCATTTCGATCAGCTCGGCATCGATAGCGATTACGACTACGACCCGGTGTGGCAGAAATGCCGCGAATTGAAGATCGCACCGACCTTCCACACCGGCGGCCGCAGCTTCGGCCTGCGAAATTGCCCGAGCAACTTCACTTTCAACCACATCGGCCATTTCGCCGCCGCCGGGCATGCCGTCGCAAAGGGGCTGTTCCTGGGCGGCGTGACACGCCGGTTCCCCGATCTGCGCTTCGCCTTTCTGGAAGGCGGGGTCGCCTGGGGCTGCCAGCTGTTCGGCGATTTGATCGAGCACTGGGAACGGCGAGGCAAGGCGGGCCTCGAATACATGGACCCGAAAAAGCTCGACCGCGCGCTGTTGCAGAGCCTCGTCCAGAAATACGGCTACCAGGACATGGCGGCCGAGCTTGCCCGCCGCGACGGCTGGCCGTCGAAGGAGGAAGACGAGCTCACCGGCGGGCTCGACGTGCTCGACGACTACGCCGCCTGCAAGATCAGCCGGAAGGAAGACTGGCACGACCTTTACGTACGGCCGTTCTACTTCGGGTGCGAGGCGGACGATCGCTGCAATGTCTGGGCCTTCAGCCGCTCGAACCCGTTCGGAGCGCGCCTCAACGCGATATTCGGCTCGGATATTGGTCATTTCGACGTGCCCGACATGCGGATGTGCCTGCCGGAGGCGTGGGAGCTGGTCGAAGACGGGCTCATCGCCAAGGACGATTTCCGCGACTTCACCTTTGCCAACGCCGTGCGCCTCTGGGGCACCCAGAACCCGCAGTTCTTCGAGGGCACCGCCGTCGCGAAGGAGGCCGCAGAGTTACTAAAGGCGCCGAAGGTCCGCGCCGCGGCAGAATAGCGGCTTCGGGGGGCCGCATTTTCCGGGGTCGACGCCGCCGCCAGGGCGGTCTTGCCAATCGCGGTGCGGCTCTTTAACACTTCGACCGGAATGCTGAAAGGGCCGCCGGTCATCGAGAGAGGGGCTCGCTCCGCCGCGCTCGTTTGGCGCCTTGGGCGGGAATTCATCCGCCCGCATGCGCGGCGGATTGCGGCAGCGTTTCTCTGCATGGGCCTCGCTGCCGGCGCGACGGCGTTGCGCGCCTGGCTGATGGAACCGGTGCTCGACCGTATTTTCGTCGCCCGCGACGGCTCGCTCTTGCTGCTGATCGCCGGCGCCGCACTGGCCACAGCGCTCTTGAAGGGGGTCGCCGATTACGGCCAGGCAGTGCTGATGACGCGGGTCGGTCAGCGCATCATCGCCGATGTTCAGTTGGCCCTGTTTGCGCGCCTGATGCGGGCCGATCTCGCGTTTTTTCACGCGCATCCGAGCGGCACGCTGATGTCGCGCTTTACCAGCGACGCCGTTCTCCTGCGCAACGCCACGGCTAACGTCCTCGGGGCGATCGGCAAGGAAGCGCTCACCGTTCTATTTCTGGTCGGCGTGATGTTCTACCAGGATTGGGTTCTGGCGCTGGCCTCGTTCTTCGTCTTCCCGTTGGCGATCCACCCGATCGTCGGCATTGGCCGTCGGATGCGCCGGGTCTCGGCCAACACCCAGGCCGAGATCGGCCAGCTGACCAGCCTCCTCAGTCAGACCTTTCAGGGCGCCCGCGTCGTAAAGGCGTACGGCATGGAGGAGTATGAGGAGACGCGGGCGCGAAGCCTCTTTGAGCGGCTCTTCACCCTATACAACCGCGCCGCCCGCACGCGCTCGAAAGCCTCGCCGATGATGGAGACGCTGGGTGGGGTCGCGATCGCGATCGTGATCCTCTACGGCGGTCATCAAGTGATTGTCGCGGCGCGCACTCCCGGTGCTTTCTTTTCATTCATCACCGCGTTGCTGCTTGCCTATCAGCCATTGAAGAATCTCGCCAATCTGAACGCCTCGCTGCAGGAGGGTCTAGCCGCGGCTCAACGGATCTTCGACATGCTGGACATCGAGCCGGCGATCCGCGATCACCCAGGCGCACTGCCGCTCGCGGTCACCGGCGGCGAGATCCGGTTCGACGCCGTCCACTTCGGCTACCGTCCGGGCACAGTGGCGCTCGACGGCATCTCGCTTTTCGTTCCCGCCGGTCGCAGGCTGGCGCTGGTTGGCCCGTCGGGGGCCGGGAAATCGACGATCCTCAACCTGATCCCACGCTTCTACGATGTCGTAGAGGGCGGTATCACCATCGACGGGCAGGATATCCGGGGCGTGAACCTTGCGTCGTTGCGCAGCGCGATCGCGCTCGTCGCTCAGGAAGTCACGCTTTTCGATGACACGGTAAGGGCCAACATCGCGTATGGAAAGTTCGGGGCCTCGATGGCCGAGATCGAGGCTGCGGCAAGGGCCGCCGCCGCCGACGCGTTCATTCGTGAGTTGCCGCACGGGTACGACACGCTGGTCGGCGAGCATGGTGTGCGCCTTTCGGGCGGGCAGCGACAGCGGCTGGCGATCGCCCGAGCGATGTTGAAAGATGCGCCGATCCTCCTGCTCGACGAGGCGACATCGGCGCTCGACAGCGAGTCAGAGCGACAGGTGCAGGCAGCGCTGGGCGCTCTGATGCGCGGGCGCACGACGCTCGTCATCGCGCACCGGCTGTCGACGGTGCAGAGCGCCGACATGATCTGCGTCGTCGATCGCGGCCGCATCGTCGAAAGCGGCAGACATACTGAGCTTCTTGCCCGAGACGGCCTTTACGCTCGGCTTTACGCGATGCAGTTCGCCGGGGAGGGCGACCTCGCCGCGGCTGCTCCGGCCCTTTGAGGCGAGACTTGGCAAGAGGCGGGTGGCGTCGGCTGCTGCGCAACGATCGGTTGCGGCAATTGGCGTGTTGGTTCATATCCGGTTATGTTCGTATCGTCTATCTGACAAATCGCTGGACAAGTGAAGGAGGCGAGCTGCCGCGTCGGTTGCTGTGCGAGCGAGGGCCGTTCATCCTGGCCTTCTGGCACGGCCGACTGCTGATGATTCCCATGGCCTGGCGGCGGCTCGCGCCGATGCACATGTTGATTTCGGCGCATCGGGACGGCCGAATCATCGCCGACGCGGTCACGCATTTCGGAGTGCAATCAATCGCCGGCTCGACGAACCGCGGCGGATCGGCGGCGCTGCGCGCGATGCTCAAGCGCTTGCGAGACGGCGATTGCGTCGGCATCACCCCCGACGGCCCACGCGGCCCCGCGATGACCGCAAGCGTCGGGATCGTCAACGTCGCCCGGCTCGCTCGAGTACCGATCCTGCCGGTCACCTACGCCACGAGCCGGCGGCGCGTGATCGATAGCTGGGATCGCTTTCACCTCGCATTGCCTTTTGGACGCGGTGTCTTTCTGTGGGGTGAACCGATCGAGTTTCCAGCTGAGCTCGACGCGGAAGGGCTCGAGCGTGCACGCCGGCTCATCGAATCGCGGATGGTCGAGATGGTGCGAGAGGCAGACAGGTGCGTCGGGCATCCCGCTTCCGAACTGCCCGCGGGCGCCCCGGCGCAACACTTTGCCGGGGCTGACGAGGCTTGATGCTGCCCCGCCTGTATCGCACGCTGACCCGGCTGTCGAGGCCACTCGTTCTCGCCTATCTGGCGTATCGACGGCGGCGCGGCAAGGAGGACGCGCAGCGTTTTGGCGAACGGTTCGGCCGGCCCGGCATGGCGCGACCCGCGGGACCCCTCGTTTGGATCCACGCCGCAAGCGTCGGCGAGGCGACGACGATGTTGGGATTGATAGAACGCCTTCTGCGGGCGCGAGCGATGTTGGAGATCTTGATTACCACCGGCACGGTAGCTTCGGCGCACCTCCTCGAGCAGCGGCTGCCCGCCCGCGCGCGGCATCAATTCGTGCCTGTTGATCTGCCGGACGCCGTCGCCCGGTTTCTCGATCATTGGCGGCCTTCGCTCGCGTTATGGGTCGAATCCGAGCTGTGGCCCAATCTCATCCTGGCAACCCGTGCGCGCGGCATTCCGATGGTCCTGGTGAACGGTCGGCTGTCCACGCGCTCGTTCCGGCACTGGCGCTGGTCACCCGGTTTGATCGCGCCTGTTCTCGAGAGCTTTCAGTTGTGTCTTGCCCAGGACAGCAAGCAAGCCTCCCGCCTTGGCCGGCTCGGGGCTCGCCACGTTGCCGAGGCCGGTGATCTCAAATCGGCTGCCGAACGGCTGCCGGTCGATCGTCGCGAGCTCTCCCGGCTCGAGCAGCAGATCGGCGCACGACCGCGATGGCTTGCTGCCAGCACCCATCCCGGAGAGGAGGAAGTCGCAGCCGACGTCCACCAGCGGCTCGCGCCCACCCATCCCGAGCTGCTGACGATTATCGTTCCCAGGCACCCGCTACGCGGCGAGGCGATCGGCAGAATGCTCGGCGCACGCGGCCTCTCGACCGCCCGGCGCAGCACCAGCGATCCCATCGCCACGGACACCAACGTCTATATCGCCGACACCATGGGAGAGCTCGGGCTCTTTTATAGCCTTGCCGGAATCGCCTTCGTCGGCGGATCGCTGTCGAGGAAAGGAGGTCACAACCCGTTCGAGGCGGCGCGACTCGGCTGCGCCGTGCTGCATGGCCCCGATATGAGCAACTGCGCGGTCATGGCGACAGCGCTTGCCGCCGCGGGGGCGAGCGAAACCATCACCGATGCCGAAGGGCTCGCGCACGTCGTCGCGACCCTCCTGGA
>DASYYD010000075.1:0-10151 GCA_035934195.1 Allostellaceae bacterium
AGCGGGCTCATGCCGAGGGCTTGCCGCGCCAGCGGCGATAGGCGGGCGGCAACAGGACGAGGAAAGCGAGCCCCGAGATCGGCAGCAGGATGCCCGGGCGGAAGAGGAGCGCGAGATCGGGCGCTTCGCCGCGGTCGAGGAGCGCGCCGAGCCCGCTGCCGAGGCTCGCATAGACGAGCCCGGCGGGGATGATGCCGAGAACGGTCGCCAGCACATAGGGCAGAAGCTTCATGCCGGCGGCGCCGGCGACGAGGTTGACGAGCCAGAAGGGGACGATCGGCACGAGGCGCAGCGCCAGGAGGTAATTGAAGGCGTCGGCGCGGAACCCGGCCTCGAGCCGCCGCCCGGCCGGCCCGATGCGGCCGACCAGGCCGGCAAGCCCGGCGCGCGCCGCGAGGAAGATGAGGCTCGCCCCGAGGCTCGCCCCGAGGACCGAGAGGAGCGTTCCGATCGAGGTCCCGAACAGGAACCCGCCGGCGATCGTCAAGATCGCCGCGCCCGGGACCGAGAGCGCGGTGAGGCCGGCATAGGCGCCGACGAAGGCGAGCGCAGTGCCGAGTTCGGAATCCGCGACGAGCGCCGCGAGCCAGCGGCGGTGCTGCGCGAGGGCGGCAAAACCAAAATAGCGATGACCGCCGAGCGCCAGAAAGACGCCGCCCGCGATGAGCAGCAGCGCCAGCGGCAACATTCGCCGCAGCGAGACCGCGTGCTTTTCGAGGGCGTCGTCGGGCATCGGCGGCTTTCGATCGCGCGGTGATGACCTGTCACACGGCTCGTGAACTCGTCCCGGCTCCCTGTCGTCCCCGGCGGCGCCGGAACCAATCTCGACCATGGATACCGTTCTTCGCCGGCATGACGACCACGGGGGCGGATAGGCTGCGAGTTTTTGATCCGCAATTACCTAATCACTAACAAGGATGTTAGCCGAAGGGCGGGCGGGCGACGCTCACCTTCGCGTGAGAGCGGGTCACCTTCGCGTGAGGGCTCAGGCTCGCCGCGAGCGGCGCAGTAAGCGCCGGCTCTCGACCGCCTGCCAGAGCCCGAGCCCCGGCAGCCCGATCGAGAGGTCGCGCGCCCGCTTCAAGAGCGACAGCGCCAAGGCCATTTCCGGGCTGAGGCCGAAGCCGGCGCCGAGCAGAATGTAGGCGCCCTCCTGCACGCCGAGCGCGTTCGGCACGGCGAAGGCGGCGGTGCGGATCGCATAGAGCAGGCTCTCGATCACCAGCACCGCCGCGAAGCCGAGCGGCGCGCCGGCAATCTCGAGCGCCAGCCACGATTCGACGGCGCTGGCGATCCAGCAGCCGAAGTGCAACAGTAAGCCCGCGAGCAGCCGCCCTCGGCGGCGGTAGATGGCGGCGATCTCGGCGTGCAGGGCGGCGGCGCCGGCGGCGCTGCGGTCGGCCCAACCCCGGCCGACGGCGCGCGCCAGACGATCGAAAAGAGCGAAGCCGCGATGCTGGACGAGCAGAAAGCCGACGGCGGCGAGGCCGGCGACCAGGAGGCCGGCGGCGACCGGCCGCGCCAGCGGCGCGTGCGGCCGCAGATAGATGAGCCAAGCGAGGCCGAGCGCGGTATAGGCAAGCTGCGCCACAAATTCGAGCGTCACGTCGACGATCGTGCTGCCCGCCGCGCCCGCGGCCGAGACCCCGGCAAGGGTGAGGGCGCGCGCGCCGAGCACGTAGCCGCCGAGCTGCGACAGCGGCAACACCTCGGCGGCGGAATCGCGGACGAGCCGGCCCCAGACCCCGACCCATGCCCGGGTTTCGGGCAAGAGCTCGCGCCAGGCGAACCCCATGACCGCGATCAGGACGAGGTGGATGACAACGATGGCGGCGAGCGCCCGCCAGCCGAAGGCGGCGAGCGAGGCGCCGACGGCGCCGGCGCCGATATGGACGACGAGGCCGGCGATCAGGGCGAGGCCCAACAGCGCCGCAGCGAGCGGGATCAGCCGGCCGCGCCAGCTTCGCCGGCCTTCCATCATGCAGGAGCGCGCATAAAGCGGCGCGCCAAGCGCAACAGACCCGGCACCGTGCGCGGCCGCAACAGGCGTGCGTCATAGCCGCAAAGTCGCCGCTCGTTCTCGGCGAGGCAGACGTCGATGAGGCCCGCCGGGCTCAAATCGACGGCGCCCAGGGCCTTGCTGCCGGTCAGCGTGAAATTGTTGTCCTGCGGCGTCGCAGCGCCGCCCTCGGCGTCGAGGCCGCGGGCGATGCCGATCCGCTCCCAGACGAGAAACGCCCACACCGCGAGGATCCGGAGCGCAAACCACGGCCGCCGCCACCAGGGGAGGTTGCGCCGGTGCCAGGCGACCCAATTGACGAAGAACAGGATGTGGCGCGCCTCTTCCTGCATGATCGGCTCGAAGGTGTCGACGAGGGCGGACGGGAAATAGCCCGACCCACGCGCCAGCGCGAAGAGGCCAAAGGCGAAGACGCTGTCGATGCACTCGCTGAACCCGGTCACCATGAAGGCCCATTCGGTGTCGCGCGGCGGCGGGTAGGGGGGCTCGGGCGCGAGCGCGATGCCGTAGGCGGCGACAAGGTGCGCGAGCACCTCCTTGTGGCGGCCCTCTTCGAAGCCGTCGAGCTCGATCGCCCGCCGCAACAGCGGATCGGCGATCCTCTCGCCATAGCTCAGGACGCGTTGGCGCGCTTTGCCCTCGGTCTGCACGGCGATGTCCCAGATCGGCAGGCCGACGAGCCGCGCGCGGGCCGCGTCGTCGAGCTGCGGCCACACGACGACATGCGGCTCATAGGGATTGTGCGTCTCGATGAGCATCCGGCAGAACAAATCCTTGTGGGCCGGGCTGCCGAATGCGATCGGCCCGGGCTCGGCCGCTCCCCAGAAGCGGCCGGCCTTGTCGGCATTGGCGATCGCCGCGTCGTCGAGCATCGGCCTCTTGTCTCCTCCTCGGTGCAGGAAGCGCGGGGGCCGAGACCGGCCCGGCCGGCGTTGACACCCCGCGGCGGCTCCCCTATACAGCCGGCGCCCCCCGGCAAACGGAGGCGGCAGTTCGGAGTTGGGTACCGTGAAGCGCACTTACCAGCCAAGCAACCTCGTCCGCAAGCGCCGCCATGGGTTTCGCGCGCGGATGGCGACCGTCGGCGGCCGGCGGGTGCTCGCGGCGCGGCGTGCCAAAGGCCGCAAGCGCCTCTCCGCCTGACGCGCCGGCCGAACCGGCTGCCGCGGACCCGGTGACGGACACAGGCGGCGCGGCGGCGCCGATTTCCGCCCGCGGCAGGCTTGCAAGGCTCAAGATTCGCGCCGATTTTCTGCGTGTCGCGGCGACGCGCGAGCGGGCGGCGATGCCGGGGCTCTTGCTGCAGGCGGCGCCGCGTACGACCGGCGCGGCCGGCGACACGGCGGTGCGGGTCGGGTTCACGGCGAGCCGCAAGGTCGGCAACGCGGTCGTTCGCAACCGCGCGAAGCGGCGGTTGCGCGCAGTGGCCGGCGAGGTGTTGCCGCGGGAGGGGCGCGCCGGGACCGATTACGTGCTGGTGGCCCGCGCCGGCACCGCCGAGCGGCCCTACCGGGCGCTCGTCGAGGATCTCCAAAAGGCGCTGCGCCGGGTCGGCGGCGGCATGCCGCGAGCGCCGCGCGCCGGCAAGGAGGAGTGAGATGCATCGGCATGGGCGAGCGGGGCCGGTCGGCCTGGTGTTGCGCGGCATGATCCGCGCCTATCAGCTGGGGCTTTCGCCGGTATTGCCGCCGTCCTGCCGGTATCTGCCGAGCTGCTCGGACTACGCCGCCGAAGCGATCGCGCGGCACGGCGCCTTGCAGGGCGGCGCGCTCGCCCTCAGGCGGCTCTGCCGCTGCCACCCCTGGGGCGGCAGCGGCTATGACCCGGTGCCGACCGAGCCCCGACCGTGATGGACCAGCGCAACCTGCTGATCGCGATCGTGCTCTCGGTCGGGATTCTGATCGCTTTTCAATTCATTGCCGAGCGCTTCTATCCGCCGCCGCCGATCCACAAGACTGCGACCTCTCAGGGGACGGCGGCCCCCGGCTCGAAGGCACCGAGCCCGGCCGCGCCGGGCACGCCGAAACCCTCGGCGATGGTTCCCGGCGCTGCCTCACCGGCGCCGGCCGGCAAGACACGCACCGAGGCGCTCGAGGAGCACCCGCGGGTCGCGATCGACACGCCGAGCCTGCACGGCTCGATCGATCTGGCCGGCGGCCGGCTCGACGATCTGACGCTCGCCAAATACCACGACAGCGTGGACCCGCACAGTCCCGAGGTCGTGTTGTTGCGGCCAAGCGGGGCGAAGAGCGCCTATCTCGCGGAATTCGGCTGGGTCGCGAAGACGCCGGGCGTCAAGCTGCCGGGGCCGACGACGCCGTGGCGCGCGGCGGGCGGCAAGCTGGCGCCGACGCATCCGGTGACGCTCAGCTGGGACAACGGCGCGGGGCTTCTCTTCACGCGCAAGATCAGCCTCGACAAGGACTACATGTTCACCGTCGAGGACAGCGTCAAAAACACCGGAGCGGCGCCGGTCGAGCTGTCGCCCTACGGGCTCGTCAGCCGCACCGGCACGCCGCAGGTCCTGGGCTATTACATTCTCTTCGAGGGGCTGATCGGCTATCTCGACGGCTCGCTGCAGGAGGTCAAATACCCCTCCCTCGACCCGAAGCAGCCGGACCAGTACGCCTCGACCGGCGGCTGGCTCGGCTTCACCGACAAATACTGGCTGACGGCGCTGATCCCGCCGCAAAACGCCCGCCTCGAGGCGCGCTTCACGCATACCGTCGCGGACGGCGTCGACCGCTATCAGGTCGATTATGTGGGGCCGCAGGCGAACCTCGCGCCGGGCGGCACGACGAGCTTCTCGACCCGCTTCTTCGCTGGCGCCAAGGAAGTGAACCTGCTCGACGCCTATGCGGCGGCAGGCATTCCACGCTTCGACCGGGCGATCGATTTCGGCTGGTTCTATTTCCTGACGAAACCGATCTTCCTGGCGCTGCAGTTCTTCGATCACCTGCTCGGCAATTTCGGGCTGGCGATCCTGTTGTTCACCTTGTGCGTCAAGCTGCTCTTCTTCCCGCTCGCCAACAAATCCTATTCGGCTATGAGCAAGATGAAGCTCTTGCAGCCGGAAATTCAGAAGATCCGCGAGCGCTTCCCCGACGACAAGGCGCGCCAGCAGCAGGAGACGATGGCGGTCTACAAGAAGGTGGGCGCGAACCCGCTCGCCGGGTGCCTGCCGATCGTCATCCAGATCCCGGTGTTCTTCTCGCTCTACAAGGTGCTGTTCGTCACGATCGAGATGCGGCACGCGCCGTTTTTCGGCTGGATCCACGATTTGTCGGCGCAGGACCCGACCTCCTTCGCCAATCTCTTCGGGCTGTTGCCCTTCGATCCCACGCACGTGCCGGTGATCGGCGGCTTTCTCGACATCGGCGCCTGGCCCCTCATCATGGGCGTGACGATGTTCCTGCAGCAAAAATTGAACCCGCAGCCGGTCGATCCGATGCAGGCGCGCATGTTCATGGCATTGCCGATCGTCTTCACCTTCATGCTGGCGCATTTCCCGGCCGGGCTGGTCATCTATTGGGCGTGGAACAACTCGCTCAGCATCGCCCAGCAATGGGTCATCATGCATCGTCAGGGCGCGGTCTGAGCGCCGCGCCGACGGCGGACGTCTTTCCGCCGCGCGAGGCGGACGCGGATGCCGTCGAAGAGGGGCGCCGGCTTTTCACGAAAGAGTGCCGCTTTGTCGCCGGGGCTGCCGCGGCCGCGGGGCTGCCGCGCGCGGGCCTCCCCGAGATCGCCTTCGCCGGCCGCTCCAATGTCGGCAAGTCGAGCCTGGTCAACGCCCTCGTCGGCCAACGCGCGCTCGCCCGCACCTCGGACACGCCCGGGCGCACCCGGCAGATCAACTTCTTCGAATTGGGCGGCCGGCTGATGCTCGTCGATCTGCCGGGCTACGGCTATGCCGCCGCCTCGAAGCGCCTCGTCGAGGAATGGACATCGCTCGTGCGCCATTATCTCGCAACGCGCGCGGCGCTGCGCCGCCTCTGCCTTCTCATCGACGCGCGACACGGCATCAAAGAGATCGACCGGCCGCTGATCGCGATGCTCGACGAGTTGGCCGTGTCGTACCAGATCGTCCTGACGAAGAGCGACAAAATCGGTGCCGAAGAGCTGGCGCGGGTCGCCGCGGGCGTGACCGCCGAACTAGCCACCCGCAGGGCCGCGCACCCCGAGATCCACCTGACGAGCGCGCTCAAAGCGCGTGGTATCGCCGCCTTGCGCGCGAGCCTTGCGGCATTTGCAGCGGCCGGCTGATCAGCAGCGCAGGGCGCAGGAGCGCGCGGAACGGGTCGCCCGGTTCGCCCAACTGACCCCTTCTTCGCCGCTCGAAGAATACCTGCGGTACCTGCGTATCGGAGATGAGTTGCGCGACCGCGCATTGGCCGCCGTGCACCGTCTCGACACGCGCCAGGCCCAGGCCGAGAAATTGCTGCGGGAAGATTTCGGGCTCGCCGTGATACGCAACCTGCCGGTGCTCGAATTGCGGCCGACGCCCAGTCTCTGCCGAGCCGCGAACGATTATCTCGTCCGGAGAGCGGCGAACGACCGCCCAAAGGGCGCCGACCCGGCGTTCGGGACGATCGACGACGATTTGCAGGATCTGCTGCCGGGACTGCGCTGGATGGCCGCCCAGCGCTGCGATGCCGGTCGAGCGCTCGCCGCTCTCGAGGCTGCCGCCCTGGCCTATCCCGAAACCTCGTATGCGAACAATCCCAGGCTGGCCGCGCGGCGGCATCTCGATCTGAACGATTTGGCCGGGCTCCGGCGGTACTTGGGGCGCTGATCGGAAAAGGAGCTACCGCTCGCCGCGGACGCTGAGATGCGTCACCGCCGCGATGCAGACCATTTGCATGATGCCCGGCCGCTGCAGGGTAAAGGGGCACACCTCGAAATCTCCGAATGCCTGCCGCTCGAGATGCGCCGCAAAGAGGCTTTGCAGCGCTGCCGGCATGATGATCGCCCCGTCCGGGCTCGCGATGCCGAGCAAGCGGCGGGTTCCGACCGGCCATAGATAGGGCCGCATGTTGGCGCGCACCGCGAGCCGGCCGTGCACGACGAAGCACTGCCCGACGATGCGGGGGTCCTCTTTGCATGCCGGCGTCTCGGCGGGGCCGGCTCGCACCAGGGCGATCAGTGCCAACACTGCTGGAATTACGGGAACCCGGTGCTGCCGGCGCATCGTCGCATTGCCTCCCCCGAAGCGCCGCATCATACAGATCCCGCCTCCCAGCGGGCGATCGCCGGTGCTTTACGAACGCCGCAGATGCGGCGGCTCGCTGCGCCCAAAGCCAGGCGGATCTTCAGCGCGAGTCCCGGCCGAGAGCGTCGATCAACGGACAACCGGAATGCCGGCCGCTGTTGCATTCGCGGATCGTGTTGGCGAGGACGCGCTCCATCGCCCGCAGATCGGCGATGCGGGCGCGGACGTCCGCGAGGTGGCCGGCGCTGACCCGCCGGACATCCTCGCAGGCGTTGCGGGCGTCGGTCAGCGACAGCTGCAAGAGTGTGCGCACCTCGTCGAGCGTAAAGCCCAACGCGCGCGCCCGCCGCACGAAGACGAGCCGCCGGATGTCAACGGCGGCGAACCTGCGGTAGCGGCCGACCCGGTCGGGCAAGGGGAGCAGGCCGATGCGCTCGTAATAGCGGATCGTCTCGATGTTGCAGCCGGTGCGGCGCGACAATTCGCCGATCGGAATTTCGTCGTTTCGCATGCGGCCGACACTTCCGAAAAAAGCGCTTGCGTCTGTAGTTGCTACAGACTGTAGGGTTGCCCGGCCCGGGTCAAGGAGGCTGCACCATGTCCGATTTGTCCAATATCTCGCGCGAGCGGCGGGTAAGCGGCACCGGCGCGGTGCTGCTGACGCTGGGAGGATTGACCGCGGCGTTCGGGGTCGCAGCGTGTTGCGCCCTGCCTTTGCTGCTGACCGCGATGGGGGTCGGCGCAGCCTGGCTCGGCGGCATAGCGCTCTTGGCGGCGCCGCACCGGCTCTTCCTGCTGGCGGCCGCGAGCCTGTGTTTCGCGGGCGCGGCGGTCCTCTTATGGCGACAGCATCGCGCGCTCGCCTGCACGCCCGGCGTGGTCTGCGCGCGGCCCGCGATGCGCGGCATCACGGTCATCGGGCTCGTCGCCGGATTGGCGCTGCTCTGCCTCGGCCTCGCTTATGCCTGAGGGCGGCGTCGTCAGCCGATCGACGATCACCTGTCCCGTATGCGGCACGGCGAAGGCCGAGGCGATGCCGCGCGACGCGTGCCGGTATTTCTACGAGTGCAGCGGCTGCGGCACGCGACTGCGCCCGAAGCCGGGCGATTGCTGTGTCTTCTGCTCCTACGGCTCGGTGCCGTGCCCGCCGAGGCAGGCGGCGAAAGGCGGATCGCCATCCGCCGTGGCATAGCCGCCGCGGCCGCGCTAAAATCGCTGCCGCGATGAAGAGCGAAGCGATTTCCGACCCCGCCCTGGAGGCCGCCGTGTTGTCGGCGGCCTTGCCCTATATGCGCCGCTATGCCGGGCGCACGATCGTCATCAAATACGGCGGCCACGCGATGGAGGATCTCGCCGGCGGCCAATCCTTCGCGCGCGACGTCGTGCTGTTGAAGCAGGTCGGCATCCATCCCGTGGTCGTGCACGGCGGCGGCCCGCAGATCGGCGGGATGCTGCGCCGGCTCGGCATCGAGAGCCGCTTCGTCGACGGGCTCAGGGTCACCGACGAGGCGACGATGGAGGTCGTCGAGATGGTGCTCGCCGGCACCGTCAACAAAGCCCTCGTCGCGCTGATCAACGCGGCGGGCGGCTGCGCGATCGGGCTCTGCGGCAAGGACGGCGGCCTCATCCGCGCGAAAAAGCTGCTGCGCGACGGGATCGACCTCGGGTTCGTCGGCGAGCCGGAGGCGATCGACGGGCGGGTGCTCGAGACCCTCAAGGCCTCCGACATCATCCCGGTCATCGCTCCGATCGGCGCCGGCGCGGCGGGCGAGACTTACAACATCAATTCCGATACCGTCGCCGGCGCGATTGCCGCCGCCGTCAAGGCGGCGCGGGTGCTCCTTTTGACCGATGTCGCGGGGGTCCTCGACGGCGGGAAAAAGCTGATCCCCGAGCTGTCCGCCGCCGCGGCGCGGCGGATGATCGCCGAGGGCACGATCTACGGCGGCATGATCCCCAAGGTCGAGACCTGCCTCGAAGCGGTCGACGGCGGCGTCGAGGCGGCCGTCATCGTCGACGGGCGGGTGCCGCACGCAATCCTGCTCGAACTCTTCAGCGAAGGGGCGGGCACCCTGATCCGCGCCGGCTGATGGCGAATTCCGGACGGCCCCTCGCCGAGATCGAGACCTGGATCTTCGATCTCGACAACACGCTCTATCCGGCCTCTTGTCGGCTCTTCGAGCAGATCGAGGCGCGCATGACGGCGTTCATCGCCGAGCGCTGCGCGCTCGAGCGCGAGCCGGCGCGGGCGCGGCAAAAGGCCTATTTCCGGGCACACGGCTCGACGATGCGCGGGCTGATGGTCGAGGACGGCGTCGATCCCGAGGAGTTTCTCGCCTTCGTCCACCAGATCGACCTCGCCTGCCTGCCGCCGGACCCGGCCCTCGTCGCCGCACTGCAGCGGCTGCCCGGCAAGAAGCTCGTCCATACCAACGGCTCGGTGCGCCACGCCGAGCGGGTGCTGGAGCGGCTCGGCGTCGCCGACGCCTTCTGCGGCATCTTCGACGTGAAGGCGGCGGGATGGGAGCCGAAGCCGGCGCTCTCCGGCTACCGCGAGCTGTTGCGGCGCTACGATGTCGCGCCCGAGCGGGCGCTGATGATCGAGGACATCGCGCGCAACCTCGCGCCGGCGGCATCGCTCGGCATGACGACGGCGTGGCTGCGCTCGCCCAACGACTGGGCCCTCGAAGGCGCGGCCGAGCCCCATATTCATTATGTGATCGACGATCTCGCCCGCTTTCTCGGCGCCGCCTCGCCGCCCGGGCGCGCGTGAGGAGAGCCCGATGCCCGTCGCCGACAGGATGCGCGAGAAGCTCAGCGAGCGGTTCCGGCCGAGCCGGCTCGACATCATCGACGAATCGCACCGCCACGAAGGGCATGCCGAGGCGCGGCCGGGCGGTGAGACGCATTTCATGATCG
>DASYYD010000284.1:0-2458 GCA_035934195.1 Allostellaceae bacterium
GATCACGGCTTCGAGGATGTCGAGGAAGAAGCGGGCGGCAGCCGGCGCGTCTTTTGGACGATCGAGAAGCGAATGCTGGCCGACCGCAAGAGCGGCCGCTCGATGTCGGCGAGCTATGTGCTGGAGCGCGATGGCGCCGAGACCGAGTTTCCCAACCTCGGGGCGGCGCGCGCGGCGGTCAACAAGGTCATTGCGCATCCCGAACGGCTGACTCGATCGAAGGCGGAATACGCGGCCGCCAAAGACTCGGCCAAGCGATGAAGATCGGCGTATTGCAGTTCTTCAGCTGGCCGGAGCGGCGGGTCGATCTGGCCTCCGTCTATGCCCGCGCCCTCGACCGCATCCAGATCATGGACCGCGGCGGCTATGACGCGGTGTGGCTCGCCGAGCATCATTTCAGCAGCTTCAGCATCTGTCCCTCGGTCCATATGATGGGGACGCTGGCGGCGGCGAGGACAGAGCGCCTGCGCATCGGCACGGCGGTCTCGCTCGCGCCCTTCTACCATCCGCTGCGGCTCGCCGAAGAGGTGGCGCTGCTCGACATCCTGTCGGGCGGGCGGGTCAATTGGGGCGCCGGGCGGGGCTTCGCGCGGGTCGAGTTCACCGCCTTTGGCGTGCCGCCCGAAGAGAGCGCCTCGCGCTTTCGCGAGACCGTCGAGATCGTGCTGCGCGCCTGGACCGAGGACGAGCTGCACTTCGCCGGGCAGCATTTCCGTTTCGACGGCATCGAGCTGTTGCCGAAGCCGCTGCAGCAACCGCACCCGCCGGTATGGATGGCCGCCTCCTCGGAGCCGGCAATCGACTGGGCGGCGGGGAACGGCTTCTCGATCCTGATGGATCCGCATTCGCCGCACGCCGAGATCGGCCGCAAGCGGCGCCATTACGAAGAAAAGCTGGCGCTCGCCGGGTTTTCGCGGGAGGGGCGCGACATCCCGGTGGCGCGGCTGCTGGCGCTCGCCGGCAGCGAAGAAGAGGCGGTGGCAATCGCCCGCCGCGGCGCCGAATGGATCGTCTCGTCCTATCTCGGGGCGCAGCACCGGCCGGTACTGACGGCCGAATTCGCGCCGCGCGGCGCCGACCCGGTCGAGCGCTACCTCGACGGCGTGATCCTCTACGGCACGCCGGAAAAGGTTTGCGACGACATTCTGCGCTTGCGCGAAGAGATCGGGCTCGACTACCTCCTGTGCGCGCCGCTCAGCCACGAAACCTTCATGCTGCTGACGGAAAAGCTGTTGCCGCGCCTTCTCTGAAGGGCTGACCCGTCACAGCAGGTGGTGGGCGATCTCGCGGTAGCGGCCGGGCTCGATCAGATGGCGCTCGCGCGCGGTCTGGTCGCGATGCACGAAGACCTGGATCACGAACACGATGCTGACGGTCTCACCATCCTCCGAGAGCGGCATGAACAAGACCTTGGTGTGCCGCTCGACGATCTGGCTCTGCGGCGACAGGAAGAGGCTTTCCGAGTAGAGCGGGCGGCGGGCGGCGACGCACTCGTCGTAGAGATTGAGGACGTGCGCCCGGTAATCCGGCCCGGTCAAGACATCCTCGAGATCGAGGCCGGTGGCGTTGATGCCGTGCTCGATGGCGTTTTCGGTGCCGATCAGCCGGTAGCGATAGCGGCCCGGCCCGAGCACGTCGACGAGCATGACGTGCGGCAACAGCTTCGGGATCTCGACCGGGTCGATGTCGGCGCGCCCGGGCATCGCCCGGCCGGCACATTTGCGCCGCCAATAGGCTAGCGCTTCTGCCAGCCGAGGATCGGTGATTTTCAAGGCCGAAGGGTCCATCTCCCATTACCCGAAAATCGAGAGGCTACCCCTCGCGCGGGCGACAACAATTCTTCGCGGCCTGCCCTGTTCGCCGATACGGCTTGGCCGCCTCGGCATACCATGCGTCGATCCGGCGATCGAGGCGCGCATTCATTCGCGCGCCGATTTCCTTTTGCGTCGCCGATATCGCGCGGTCGATCTTGTTCTCGAACCGGGCGCCGGTCAACGATTCGTCGAGACCGTCAGCCACCATGCCGATGCCGATCGTGGCGGCGCGCCCGACGATTCCCGCGACCGGGGGCGCGGCAACGACGTCGGCGCCGCCGCCGGCCATGCCGCCGGCGATGCTTTCCGCCTGGGTGGCGATCGGCGCGGCGAGTTTATTGAACAGGCCGAGGATGACGCCGGCGAACCTGCCGGTGTCGTCGTGCGCCGCCCCCGTCAACAAAAATCGGCCGGCGCGAGCACGATCGGGGTGCCGTGCGGTGTGCGGCGGGCGGCGTGCCGCCACGCTTCGCGGCAGCGCGCGAGCGACTCGTGATCGGCGGCGCCTTTTTTCGCGATCACGCTTTCGACCGCGGCGAGCCAGTGGCGGTAATAGGTGTCGCCGCGGTCGGGATCGCCCCGTTGCTGCGCGCGCCTGATCTCGTCCGCCAGGGTGGCGGCCCATTCCTTCCAAGTGAACAGGC
>DASYYD010000328.1:0-8995 GCA_035934195.1 Allostellaceae bacterium
CATCGACCGGCAGGCCGCAGGCATCGGAGACCGACAGCGAATTGTGCCACAACGCGTCGCGCAATGCCCTGATGGCCGCCTTCGTGTAGTCGCGGCCGCGGATGTCGGTTCCCATGCCGATTTCGAGCACCATTCGTTTGAGCGCCATCGCTGGTCCTCTTCTGCGGCGCTATCCGCGGGCGCGCGGGTGCGCGGCGTCGTAGACGGCGAGGAGCCGCTCCGTCTCGACCGAGGTGTAGCGCTGCGTCGTCGAAAGGCTCGCATGCCCGAGGAGTTCCTGGATCGCCCTGAGATCCCCGCCGGCGCCCAAAAGGTGCGTCGCAAAGCTGTGCCGCAGCGCATGCGGGCTGGCGCTCTCCGGCAGCCCCAGATGGCCGCGCAATGCCGCCATCTGCCGCTGCACTTGGCGCGGGTTGAGCGGGCCGCCGCGGGCGCCGACGAAGAGCGGTCCGTCCTTGGCGAGCGGGTAGGGGCAGGCGGCCAGATAATCGAGGATCGCGTGCCGTATGGCCGGCAAGACGGGGAGCAGGCGCTCCTTCTTCCCCTTGCCGACGACGCGCAGCACCTCGCCGAGCGGCGCCTCGCCGCGGGTGAGCCCGAGCGCCTCGGCGAGCCGCAAACCGCAGCCATAGAGGAGCGTGAAGATCGCCGTGTCGCGCGCGCCCTGCCAGCGGCTCGTCGACAGGTCGGCCGCCCGATCGACGGTCGCCACCGCATCCTCGACGGTGAGCGGCTTCGGCACGGCGGCAGGCAGCTTCGGTGAACGCAATGCCGCGAGCGCGCCGGTCGAGGCGAGCCCGCGGCGTTCGAGAAAGCGCAGGAAGCCGCGCAGTACCGAAAGCCCGCGGGCCAGCGAGGCGCGCTCGATGCCGGCCGCCGCGCGCGCCGCGAGAAAGGCGCGGAAATCGGCGGTCTTGAGCCTGTCGAGCGCCGCCAGGCTCGGTATTTCACCCAAATGTTCGCATAGGAAATCGAGAAAAAGCGCGAGGTCGCGGCCATAGGCGGCGATCGTGTGGGGCGAGGCGCGGCGCTCGCCGGCGAGCCACAGGGACCACATCTCGATCGCCGCGCGCAGCCCGTCATCCGCGGCGAAGCGCAAGAGCGGCAGCGGTTCCGGAAGCGGCGGAAAATGGCCGGCCGGCCCCCGCGCCGGCCTTACGGCCCGAGCGACAGCCACTGCGAGATCGTGATTTCGAGGGTGCGGGCGAGAAAGCTCAGCAGCTCGGTTCCGAGCCCGGGATGAAAGGTCTCGGGCTTCCTGGTGCCGACGCACATCAGCCCGACCGGCGCCGAACGGCGGAAATTAAGGCGCAGCAGCGCCTGCGAGCGAACGAGGCCGGCGGCGGCGGCGTAGAGCGCGGGGTCGCCATGGATGCCGGCGCTCAAGAGCACGTCGCGGTCGGCGCCGAGTAGCGCATCGACCATCCCCTCTTTCAGGAGGTGAATGCCGGACATCGGCAGCCGCCGGGTCGGGGCCGAGGAGCTTTCGACCGCGATCGTCACGACATCGACATCGATCAAGACCGCGAGGTCGGTCGTGACGATCTGCAACAGGTGCTCGAAGCTCTGGGCGCGCAGGATCGCCAGCGCCGCCTTGTGCACCCGGCACTGGCTCGCGAGATTGCGGCGGCTCGTCGCAATCAAATTCTTCTGCTCGTCATGCAGCTGCGCCACCTCGCGGCGCACTCGCTCGAGCATGAAATGCTGGAAATCGAGCACACCGTCGCCGGACTCCCGCTGCGGCGGGCGCAACAGCTTCAATGCCTCCGGGTGCGAATCGAGGAAGTCGGGATGCCGGCGCAGGAAATAGAGCACGTCGCGAGCGCTGATCTCGTTTGGCGCGATCGCGCCCGCGCCGCTCGCCGGGCGTGGTTTCGGCTGGTCTTGCGGACGATCGGCCACGGCGCTCAGCTCCCCGCCCGGCGATGCAGGCGGTGGCGGTGCAAGAAACCGGCGGCGCGGCGACAGCAGGTCATCGACACTCGCATAATGCCGACGGCGCGTCGGCGGAGGACCGCGGCGCGCCGGCTTGCCGCGCGCCGCGGATCGCGCGAGTTTAGCGGATGCCCGAGCGCCATGCCAGTTCCGCCGCGTCGCTCTTCTCCCGTGCGGCGAGTTCGCTTCGGGTCCTGTTGCCGGTGCCGCTTCCCGACGCCCTCGACTATCGCCTGTCGGATGCCGTCTCGATGCCGCTGCCGGGGACGTTCGTCCGCGTGCCGCTCGGGCCGCGCTCGCTGGTGGGCGTGGTCTGGGAAGGCGAGGGGGGCGAAGTCCCCGCGGAGCGGCTGAAGCCCGTCGGCGAGGTCTTGCCGGCCCCGCCTCTGCCCGAAGAGCTGCGCCGCTTCGTCGAGCGCGTCGCGCATTACACGCTGGCGCCGCCGGGCATGGTTCTGAAGATGGCGATGAGCGTCCCCGAGGCGCTGTCGCCGCCGCGCCCGCGGCGCGGTTGCGCGCTCTCGTCCGCCGGGCTCGCGGCGCTCGCCGATCCGGCTGTGCTGACCCCGGCGCGGCGTCGCGCGCTTCTGGCGGCGCGACGAGAGGAGGCCTTGCCGGCCGCGGAACTCGCGGCACGCGCGGGGTGCGGCGTCGGCGTCGTCCGCGATCTCTTGGCGGCGGGTCTGCTCGCCGAGCGGCCGGTCGCGACCGAGCCCTCCCTCCCGGCCGAGCCCGATTGGCGGCGCCCGCGGCCGGCGCTCTCGCCCGATCAGCAGAACGCCGCGCGCCGGCTCGTCGCCCGGGTCGAGGCGGGCGGCTTCGGCGTCACCCTCCTCGACGGGGTCACTGGCTCGGGCAAGACCGAGACCTATTTCGCGGCCATCGCCGCCGTGTTCGCGCAGGGGCGGCAAGTCCTGGTGCTGCTTCCCGAGATCGCCCTCGGCGCCCAATGGCTCGACCGGTTCCGCGCCAATTTCGGCGTCGCGCCGCTCGAATGGCATTCCGATGTCGCCCCGGCCCGACGCCGCGATACCTGGCGGGCCGTCGCCTCCGGCCGCGCCTCGGTCGTCGTCGGCGCGCGCTCGGCGCTGTTTCTGCCGTTTCCCGATCTGGGGCTCGTCGTCGTCGACGAGGAGCACGACGCTTCCTACAAGCAGGAGGACGGGATCGCCTACCAGGCTCGCGACATGGCGGTGCTGCGCGCCTCGATCGCCCATGTCCCGATCGTGCTCGTCTCCGCCACGCCCTCGCTCGAGACCGTCGTCAACGTCGCGCGCGGCCGCTACGAGCGCGTCGAGCTGCCGCGGCGCCACGCGGCGGCCGCCCTGCCGCAGACGCGGGTCGTCGATATGCGCAAAGAGCGGCTGGAGCCGGGTCGCTTTCTGTCGCCGCCGCTCGTCGAGGCGCTCGCCGAGACCCTGGCGGCCGGGGAACAGGCGCTCTTGTTCCTCAACCGGCGCGGCTATGCGCCGTTGACCCTGTGCCGCGCCTGCGGCCATCGCTTTTGCTGCCCGAACTGCACCGCTTGGCTGGTCGCGCATCGCTTTTCGGGCCGGCTCCTGTGCCACCATTGCGGTTATGGCGAGCCGGTCCCGCCCGTCTGCCCGGAATGCCTTGCCGCGCATGCGATGACGCCGTGCGGGCCGGGGGTCGAGCGGTTGCACGAGGAGGTGGCGGCGCGTTTCCCCGACGCGCGCACCGCGCTGATGGTCAGCGACCTGCTCGCCGGGCCGAACGCCGCGGGCGAACTGGCGCGGGGCATGACCGATGGGCGCTACGACGTCTTGATCGGGACGCAGATCGTCGCCAAGGGGCATCATTTCCCGATGTTGACGCTGGTCGGCGTCGTCGATGCCGATCTGGGGCTCTCGGGTGGCGATCTGCGCGCCGCCGAGCGCACCTACCAGCTGTTGCACCAAGTCGGTGGGCGGGCGGGGCGCGCCGAGCGGCCGGGCCGCGTGCTCCTCCAGACCTATATGCCCGAGCAGCCGGTGATGTCGGCGCTCGCCTCGGGCGGCCGCGACCGCTTCCTCGAAGCCGAAGCCGAGGCGCGGCGAGAAGCCGGGCTGCCGCCTTTCGGCCGGCTCGCGGCGCTGATCCTTGCCGCCCCCGACGACGAGGCCGCCGACTTCGCCGCCCGCGCGCTGGCGCGCGCCGCGCCGCGCTTTCCCGGCGTCACGGTGCTGGGCCCCGCGCCGGCGCCGCTCGCGATCCTGCGCGGGCGGCATCGCCGCCGCTTTCTCGTGAAGGCCGGGCGCGAGGTGAATTTGCAGGCGGTGTTGCGCGAATGGCTCGGCCGCGTGCGCCTCGAAAACGCGGTGCGCCTGCAGGTCGATGTCGATCCCTACAGTTTCCTCTAGCGCCAGTCCGCAACCTTGCCGCCGGCGCGTTCCGTCGCAGCTACCGGACGGTTGCGCGCCCTCGCCTAATTGTGCTAGGAACCGCGCCGGTTTGGCGGGGCTGCGCGGTCCCGGC
Organism: Allostellaceae bacterium; assembly: GCA_035934195.1. Lineage (GTDB taxonomy): Bacteria > Pseudomonadota > Alphaproteobacteria > ATCC43930 > CGMCC-115725 > AP-15. Next base: position 4,411 of record DASYYD010000328.1, read on the forward strand.
GGCGAGGTGTTGCCGCGATCCCAAAACAACAAGGAATTGCTGCGGCCGGCGTATTGCCGGCGCGATGAGCGAGGACTGCATTCCAGTGGCTTCCGAAGCGACCGGGGTTTCCGGCCTGGCGCTGCGCTATGCGGTGGCGTTGTTCGAACTCGCCGAGGAGCGCCGTGCGCTCGACGAGGTCGCCGGCAATCTGCGCGAGTTGCGCGCCATGCTGGCGCAGAGCCCCGAGCTGGCGCGCCTCATGCGCAGCCCGGTATTGGCGCGCGCCGAGCAGGGCAGGGCGATCACCGCGCTTGCCGAAACGGCGGGGTTCATCCCGCTGGTGTGCGATTTCCTCGGCCTGGTCGCGCGGAACCGCCGGCTCTTCGCCGTTCCGGCGATGATCGGAGCTTACCTGCAAAGGCTCGCCGAGCGGCGCGGCGAGGTGACGGCCGAGGTGACCGCGGCGCAGCCCTTGAGCGAAGCGCAGCTGGCGCGGCTCATCGACGAGCTGCGCAAGAGCGCCGGGCGCCGGGTCTCGGTCGAAACCCGCGTCGATCCGCAATTGCTCGGCGGCATGATCGTCAAATTGGGCTCGCGCATGGTCGACGGCTCGCTGCGCAGCAAGTTGCAGCGGCTGCAACTCGCGATGAAGACAGGCGGATGACGCGCGGCGCTCATCCGCGATGGGGCCGATGGAAGAGGCTTAGATGGAAATTCGGGCGGCGGAAATATCGGCGATCCTGAAGCAGCAGATCGCCAATTTCGGCACTGAGGCAGATGTCGCGGAGGTGGGCCAGGTGCTGTCGATCGGCGACGGCATCGCGCGCGTCTACGGCCTCGATAATGTCCAGGCTGGCGAAATGGTCGAATTCCCGAACGGGATGAAGGGCATGGCCCTCAATCTGGAAGCCGACAACGTCGGCGTCGTGGTTTTCGGCGAGGACAGCGGCATCCGCGAGGGCGACATCGTCAAGCGCACCGGCGCGATCGTCGACGTGCCCGTCGGCAAGGGGCTCCTCGGCCGCGTCGTCGACGCGCTCGGCGAGCCGATCGACGGCAAGGGGCCCTTGACCGACGTGACCCGCACGCGGGTCGAGGTCAAGGCGCCGGGCATCGTGCCGCGCCGCTCGGTGCACGAGCCGGTGCAGACCGGGTTGAAGGCGATCGACGCGCTGGTGCCGATCGGGCGCGGCCAGCGCGAACTGATCATCGGCGATCGCCAGACCGGCAAGACGGCGCTCGCCATCGACACCATCCTCAATCAGCGGTCGGTCAACGCCGGCGGCGACGAAGCGAAAAAGCTCTACTGCCTCTATGTCGCGATCGGGCAGAAGCGCTCGACGGTCGCGCAGATCGTCAAGACCTTGCAGGATTACGGCGCCCTCGACTATTCGATCGTCGTCGCCGCCACCGCCTCCGAGCCGGCGCCGCTGCAGTTCATCGCGCCTTATGCCGGCTGCGCGATGGGCGAGTTCTTCCGCGACAACGGCATGCACGCGCTGATGATCTACGACGACCTGTCGAAGCACGCGGTCGCCTATCGCCAGATGTCGCTGCTGCTGCGCCGCCCGCCCGGCCGTGAAGCCTATCCGGGCGACGTCTTCTATCTGCACTCGCGGCTCCTGGAGCGCGCCGCCAAGATGAACGAGGAGCACGGCAGCGGCTCTCTGACCGCGCTGCCGGTGATCGAGACGCAGGCCGGCGACGTGTCGGCCTATATCCCGACCAACGTCATCTCGATCACCGACGGGCAGATCTTTCTCGAGACCGAGCTCTTCTATCGCGGTATCCGCCCGGCGATCAATGTCGGGCTGTCGGTCAGCCGGGTCGGCTCGGCGGCACAGGTGCGGGCGATGAAGCAGGTCGCCGGGCGCATCAAGCTCGAACTCGCGCAGTACCGCGAGATGGCCGCCTTCGCGCAATTCGCCTCCGATCTCGACGCCTCGACGCAGCGCCTCCTGGCGCGCGGCAGCCGGTTGACCGAGCTGTTGAAGCAGCCGCAATTCTCACCCGTGCCGGTCGAAGAGCAGGTGGTGGCGATCTTCGCCGGCACCCGCGGCTATCTCGACCGCGTCGAGAGCGCCGAGGTGACCCGCTTCGAGGCGGCGATGCTCGCCGCCCTGCGCGCCGAGAAGCCCGAGCTTCTCGCCTCGATCCGCGATACGCGCGAGATCTCGGGCGAAGCCGAAAAGGCGCTCGAGGAATTCCTCGCCGGGTTCGTCAAGAACTTCGCGTGACGCCGGCGCGATGACCAAGCAGTCGCATAAAAATTTCCCTCTCCCCCCGTCTGTGGGGGGAGAGGGTCGGGGTGAGGGGGGTGACCGCGGCAAATCCCGCAGCTTCCCCCCTCACCCTGCCCTCTCCCCCCAGCGGGGGGAGAGGGGGAATAACCGGGGATCGGCGCCACGCCAGGCCATCCGCGCCGAGAAGGTGCCATGCCGAGCCTGAAGGACCTGCGCAACCGCATCCGCAGTGTCAGGTCGACCCAGAAGATCACCTCGGCGATGAAGATGGTCGCCGCTTCCCGCCTGCGCCGGGCGCAGGAGCAGGCGGAGGCGGCGCGCCCCTACGCCGAACGCATGGAGCGCGTGCTCGCCTCGCTGTCGCGGCGCATGGCGGGAATGTCGGGGGCGCCGCCGCTGCTCGTCGGCACCGGCAAGGACGAGGTGCATCTCGTCGTCGTCGCGACCTCCGACCGCGGCCTCGCCGGCGGCTTCAACGCCTCGATCCTGCGCGAGGCGCGCCGCCGCATCCGCGAGCTCGAGCGGCAGGGCAAGCGCGTCACGATCCTGACGATCGGTCGCAAGGGGCGCGACAGCCTGCGCCGCGACTATGCCCGCCTCATCCACGACAGCCTGATCGAAGTCGGCCGCCGCCGCCTCTCCTTCGAGGAGGCGCGCGACATCGCCGGGCGCATTCTCGACCTCTTCCGCGACGGCCGTTTCGACGTCTGCACGATCGTCTTCAACCGTTTTCGCTCGGCGATGACGCAGATCGTCACGGCGCGCCAACTGGTGCCTTTCGCGGTTCCCGCCGAGGCCGGCGAAGAGGATTCTGCGATCGGTGGCGCGGTTTACGAATTCGAGCCCTCGGAAGAGGAAATCCTCGCCGAGCTGCTGCCCAACAACCTCGCGGTCCAAATCTATTCGGCATTGCTCGAGAACTCGGCGAGCGAGCAGGGCGCGCGGATGACCGCGATGGACAGCGCGACGCGCAACGCCGGCGACATGATCGACCGGCTCACTCTCAACTACAACCGCACGCGCCAGGCCGTCATCACCAAGGAGCTGATCGAGATCATCTCCGGCGCCGAGGCGCTGTAAGCCCCCATGAACCGAGGAGACCCGTCGCATGCTGCCCCTCACCCTCCCGCTGCGCGGGTCCCTCCCTCTCCCCGCCTGCGGGGCGAGGGTTGGGATGAGGGGCGCGGCGACCGACAACGCTCAGGCTAGGAACAACTGAACATGCCCAGGAACGCGATCGGCACCATCACCCAGATCATCGGCGCGGTCGTCGATGTGCACTTCGACGGCGAGCTGCCCTGGATCTTGACCGCGCTCCACGTCGAGCTGCCGGGGCGCACGCTGGTTCTCGAAGTCGCGCAGCATCTCGGCGAGAACACGGTGCGCACCGTCGCGATGGACACGACAGACGGGCTCGTCCGCGGCACCCAGGTCGTCGACAGCGGCGGCCCGATCACGATGCCGGTCGGCCCGGAGACGCTCGGCCGCATCCTCAACGTCGTCGGCGAGCCGGTCGACGAGCGCGGCCCGGTCAACACCAGCCGCCGCTCGCCGATCCACAAGCCGGCGCCCGAATTCGTCGACCAGTCTACCGAGGCCGAGATCCTCGTCACCGGCATCAAGGTCGTCGATCTGTTGGCGCCCTACGCCAAGGGCGGCAAGGTCGGCCTGTTCGGCGGCGCCGGCGTCGGCAAGACCGTCATCATCATGGAATTGATCAACAACATCGCCAAGGCGCATGGCGGCTATTCGGTGTTCGCCGGGGTCGGCGAGCGCACCCGCGAAGGCAACGACCTCTATCACGAGATGATGGAGTCGGGGGTCATCAACCTCGACGGCCCGGGTTCGAAAGCGGCCCTCGTCTACGGCCAGATGAACGAGCCGCCGGGGGCGCGCGCCCGCGTCGGCCTCTCCGGCCTCACCTTGGCCGAGTATTTTCGCGACGAGGAGGGCCAGGACGTCCTCTTCTTCGTCGACAACATCTTCCGCTTCACCCAGGCGGGTTCGGAGATGTCGGCGCTTCTGGGTCGCATACCCTCCGCGGTGGGTTACCAGCCGACCCTGGCCACCGAGATGGGCGGCCTGCAGGAACGGATTACCTCCACCACCAAGGGCTCGATCACCTCGGTGCAGGCGATTTTCGTGCCCGCCGACGACATGACCGACCCGGCCCCGGCGACGTCCTTCGCGCACCTCGACGCCATGACCGTGCTCTCACGCGACATCGCCGCGCTCGGCATCTTTCCGGCGGTGGATCCGCTGGATTCCACCTCGCGCATCCTCGATCCCCTCGTGATCGGCGACGAGCACTATCAAGTGGCTCGCAGGGTCCAGGAAATCCTTCAGCAATACAAGGCGCT
>DASYYD010000369.1:0-2818 GCA_035934195.1 Allostellaceae bacterium
CCCACACGGGCAGGTGCCGTGCCGGCTCTATCTGCCGGACGGCGTCACGCGGCCGCCGCTCATCCTCTATGCGCATGGCGGCGGCTTCATGCAGGGCAGCCTCGACAGCTGGGACCACATGCTGCGCGAGCTCGTGCGGCAGAGCGGCGTCGCCGCGCTCTCGGTCGATTACAAGCTCTCGCCCGAGCACAAATTCCCGGTCGCCTTCGACGAGACGGCGGCGATGGTGCGATTGGCGGCGCGCGAGGGGGCAGGCTTCGGCATCGATCCCACGCGGCTCGCGGTCGGCGGCGACTCGGCGGGCGCCAATCTCGCGCTCGCCGCCGCGCTTGCGGCGCGCGACATCGGCGAGAAGGCGATCCGCCTCATGCTTCTCGTCTACGGTTGCTTCTCGACCGATTGCGACAGCCCGTCATGGCAGCGCTTCGGCCAGGGGCCGGGCCTCAGCCAGGCGCAGATGCGCTGGATCTGGGAAACCTATCTGACGAGCCCCGAGGAATACCGCGACTGGCGCGCCGCGCCGATACTCGGCCGGCTCGAGGGCCTGCCGCGCGCGCATCTGATCGTCGGCCGGCTCGACCCGCTCCTCGACGACAGCGAGCGCCTGGCGGCGCGGCTCGAGCAGGCGGGCGTGCCGACGAGCCTCACGGTCTACGAGGGCCTCAACCACGGCTTCATCCGCTATGGCAAGCTGATCGGCACGGCCCGCCGGGCGCTGGCCGACTGCGCCGCCGCGCTGCGCCAGGCAATGACATAAAAAATTACGCTTTACCGCAGCGGCCGCGGGGGATACGCGGAGGTCGCAAAGGGGGCTTTCGATGCGGTGGAGCACGGAACGCATATTGACGACGCATACCGGCAGCCTGCCGCGGCCGGCCGAGCTGACGCGCCTCTATGTGCGCCGGCAGAAGGGCGAGCCGGTCGAGCCGGGCGCGATCGAAGCGCTCGGCCGCGACGCGTTGCGGCAGATCGTCGAGAAGCAGCTCGACGCCGGGATCGATGTCGGCAACAACGGCGAGCAGCAGCGCGAGGCGTTCTTTCTCTATGTCCGCCACCGCATGAGCGGCTTCGGCGGCAGCTGGCAGCGCTGGCCGCGGGGCGATGTCGAGCGCTACCCGCAGTTCAAGGCGGCGATGGCGCAGATGCTCGCGGGCAAGGAGGCGGTCGGCAATTACAACCCGCCGAAGGCGGTCGGCGAGGTGCGCTATCTCGACCGCCGCGCGGTCGAGAGCGAGTGCGAGGATTTCCGCGCCGCCCTCGACGCGGCGCCGGGGCGGTTTGCCGAGCCCTTCCTGACCGCGCCCTCGCCGGGGATCGTCGCGGCGGCGATGACGAACGAATATTACGACAGCGAGGACGCCTATCTCGCGGCTGTCGGCAAGGCGCTCGCAATCGAATACGAGACGATCGTCGAACGCGGCTTTCTGTTGCAGCTCGACTGCCCGGACCTGGCGCTCGAGCGGCACCTCAGCTATCAGGACCGCCCGCTCGCCGATTTCCTCGCCTTTGTCGAGCGGATCGTCGCGACGATCAACAAAGGCCTGGAGCGGATCCCGCGCGACCGCGTGCGGCTGCATGTGTGCTGGGGCAATTACGAGGGGCCGCACGACCGCGACGTGCCGCTCGCCGAAATCCTGCCGATCCTGAAGGAGGCGCATGTCGGCGGCTTCGTCTTCCCCTTCGCCAATCCGCGGCATGCGCACGAATACCATGTGCTCGAAAAAGTGCGGCTCGACGAGGATCAGGTCATCGTCGCCGGCGTCGTCGACGATTTGACGAATTTCGTCGAGCACCCGGAATTGGTCGCCGAGCGGCTCGTCAACGTCGCGCACGCGGTCGGCGACCCGCGCCGCGTGCTCGCCGGCACCGATTGCGGCTTCGACACTTCCGCCGGTATGGGCCGGGTCACCGAGGATCTGGTCTGGGCGAAGCTGAAGGCGATGCGCGAGGGGGCGCGCCTGGCTTCCGAGCGCCTCGGCCTGCGGTGAATCCAATTCCCGACGATCCCCGGCGGCAGCCCGGCCCGCAGGGCGGCACGGAGCGGCCGTCGGCCTTGAAGCTCTCGCCCGTCGCGTGGCAGCTCGTTCTTGGCTTCATCGCAGGGATCCTGGCGGTTCTCAGCTTTCATCAATTCGGCATCGGCGTCATGCACGCGCTGCACTGGCCGGTGGCGCCGCCTTATCGGATGACCCCGGTGCCGCCCTTCGGGATCCCGGATATCGTCGCGCTCGCGCTCTGGGGCGGGGTATGGGGGGTCGCCCTCAACCTCGTCGAGCTGCGGCTGGCGAAGTTCCCCGGCGGCTACTGGCTCGGCGCCACGCTCTTCGGCATGATCGTGCCGACCCTCGTGTTGTGGTGCATCGTGCTGCCGGTCCGGCACCTGCCGGTCGCCTTCGGCTTCCGCTGGCCGGAGGTGCTGGTCGCGCCGATCGCCAACACGATGTGGGGTTTCGGCACCGCGCTGATCCTGACGATGCTGCCCGGACACGCGGCGCGCACGCGCTGAGCCGGGCCGGCCTATCTGATTGCCGCGGCGACCGCGGCGCCGAGGTCCTTGGTCCCGGCGTTGCCGCCGAGGTCGGGGGTGCGCGTCCCGCCGTCGGCGAGGACTTCGGCGATCGCCCGCTCGACGGCGGCGGCGGCGGCTCCCTCGCCGAAATGCTCGAGCATCATCGCGCCCGACCAGATCTGGCCGATCGGGTTGGCGATGCCGCGGCCGGCGATGTCGGGCGCCGAGCCGTGCACCGGCTCGAACATCGAGGGGTACTCGCGCTCGGGGTTGATGTTGCCCGAGGGCGCGATGCCGATCGAGCCGACG
>DASYYD010000413.1:0-10381 GCA_035934195.1 Allostellaceae bacterium
CATCTACTGGCGCTCGCGCTGGCTCGACCTCTTGAAGCCGTTCCTGCGTCCCTACGTGCGCGCCTTTCTGCGCCAGGACCGGGACATCATGACGCGCCAGCAGCGGGGGCTCGCCTTCGATCCGCCGCTGATGCTGATCGACGACGCCGACAGCCAAGCGAAATGGTACTATCGGCTGAAGCGGGAATACCGCCGCGCCCGCGCCGAGGGCCGCGCGTTCGTCAACCCGGTCAGCCCGCGCACCTTAAAATGGCGCAGTTGACGAGGACGGAGGTGGAAGCGTGAGCGAAGCGATCGAGCGCGCGCTCGACGAGATCAGCTTTGGCCCGGACGGGCTGGTGCCGGCGGTCGCGCAGCAGCACGACAGCGGCGAGGTTCTGATGCTGGCATGGATGAACCGCGAGGCGGTGCGCACGACGCTCACCGAAGGCCGCGCCTGCTATTGGTCGCGCTCGCGCGGGCGCCTCTGGCGGAAGGGCGAGACGTCCGGGCAGGTCCAAAAACTCGTTGAGCTGCGCCTCGATTGCGACGGCGATGCGGTGCTGCTGCGCGTCGACCAGACGGGCGTCGCCTGCCACACGGGGCGGCGCAGCTGCTTCTTTCGCGCCTGGCGCGAAGGTCGCTGGGTGGCGATCGCCGAGCCCGAAATCGCTTCCGAGGCGCTCTATCCGGAGACGGGCGGCTGAACGGCGCGCGTCAGAGAGTGTGAATCTTTTGCCGGGCGGCCGGGATCGGCGCCGCGCGTCTTTCGAGACGCGCCCTCCGGGCGCTCCTCAGGATGACGGCTTTTCTTAATGCCATCAACGAAGTACGTCATCCTGAGGAGGCGCGTAGCGCCGTCTCGAAGGACGCGATGCCGGGCCTGCAGCCCATATTTTCGATGCCTTCACACGCTCTCAGTCGATCGGCGGGCAGGACAGGTTGGCGCGGATCCGCGCATCGAGCGCGGGATAATACGGGCGGTTGCCGCATTCCTCGTTGTACCGGCTGACCTCGGCGTTGAAGCGCGCGACCGAGCCCTGCGCGTCCGACACGATCGGGCCGGTCGCGCGCTGGAATACCGCGTCGCGGCGTTCGAGCAGCGCCTTGTAGCGCGCCACGGATTGCGGGTTGTTGGGATCGACCTGCGGGCGCGTGCGGGCGAGCTGGGCATCGAGGTCGGCAAGGTCGCGGCGCACCGCTGCGAGGGCGCGGGTCTTTGCCGTCATCGTCTCGTGCGTCGCCCGCATCGCCTCTTTGAGGCAGATGCAGGCGTGCATCCGCTCCGCCTCGGCCGGCGGCGGCGCCTGCGCCGAAACCGCGCCGGAGGCGGCGATGAGCACGCCGAGAGCGAGAAGAGCCGCAGAGCCCGCAACCATGGACAGCCGCATCGTCGATCCTCGTTTGTTGGCCGGCGCTTCCGGCGCCGGATTATGCCGGGGCCGGCGCGCGCCCGCTAGCCGGAGCTTTTCCCCGGCGGCAACAGCGAGGCCAGCGCCGCCCCCGAGACGAGCCCCAGGGCGCCGACGAGGAGCGGATGCCGTTCCATCGCGTCGGCGAGGCGATCGCCGATCTGCGAAGCGCGTTCGCCCGCCTCGCCCGCCAACTGCTCGGCACGCTCGACGGCGGCGGAGCCGCGCACCGTGGCCAGGGCGCCACGCGCGGCGCCCGCCGCCTGGTGCACCCAGCGCTCGGCTTCGCGCTTCCCCGCCGCCGGACCCTCGTCCGCCTTGATGCCGATCGTCTCACCGATGCGCCGGCTCGCGGCGCGCAGCCGCTCGTCGTCGGCGAGGTTGTCGATCACTCCGGTATTGCGGGCGAGCAGCCAGGCGAGGCCGAACCCGATCAGGGCGAGCGGGACCGGGTTGGCGCGCAACGTATCGCCGAGCGGAGACCAGGCGACGTCACTTCCGTTTTTCGATCGTTTCGTCATGGCGATTGCCTTCCGTGGTCATCGAAACTGTTCGCGCAGCCAAGCTTCGTCCTCGCGCAGCGAAGCGAGGGTCCGCCTCGGCACCAGCTCTCGCGCGGCGAGCCGCCGCCGGCCGAGACAGGCGAGGGCGCCGCCGAGGACGAGCGCGGCGACCCCGACGATGAGGGCGGCCTCCCATACCGGCATCACCAGGGCGAGACCCGCCGCCGCCGCGGCGAGCAGCGCGAGAAAGCCGCCGAAGGCGATGCAGGCGCCGCCGGCGAGCAATACCGCGCCGCGCCCGAAGAGGCCCCGCTTCTCGGCGAGTTCGGCCTTGAAGAGCGCGATTTCCTGCCGCAGCAACAACCCCGCCTCGGTCGCGAGATCCGCCAACAGCGCGGTGAAGGAGCGCTCGGTTCCGGCCGCGCGCTCGCCGGGGCCGCCCGCCGTGCGGTCGTTGGCGGCGGCATCCTCCGACATTACGAATTCTCCTTCGCCCGCCGCCCGCCGGCCGCGTGGTGCATCGGCTCGCGGTCGGCGGTCGCGGCGGTCGGCATCTCGATCTCGGCCGAACGCGGCGCAGGCGCATCGCGGGTTTCGCCCGGCACGCGGCTCGCCGCCGGTACCGAGGCGAGGCAGCCGGCGGCAAATCCGGCGGCGACCGCACCGAGCACGAACAGGGTCGGCCGGCGCTGCGCGAACTCTTCCGTGTCGGCGAGGATGTCGTTCCACGAGCGCCGCCGCATCACGTCGGCGACGTGGTCGATGCCGACCGCAGCACGCTCCGCATAGCGTGCGATCGCCGGGTTATCGGACTGGCCGAGCGAGCGCGCCGAACATCGCACCGCCTCGGCGATGTCGCCCACTTCCTCGGCGGCGCGCGCCTTCTGCTCGTCGAGGACGCCGTGCGCGGCCGAGCGCATGGCCTCCAATAACTCGGCAAGGACCGAGCGGGCACCCTCGGCGGCATTGCTCGTCAGCGCCATCCTTTTCCTCCTTTGCCGGATTCCGTTGTCGCCGCCGCGACCGGGCCCGCCGAAAAGCCAGGGCCGCAATCCTTTTACGCGAACGGCGCGCGGCTTTCCCCGGTTCCCGCCTCGCCACCTGCTTTGCGATTGCGAAAACCGTCGCCTTCGTCGAAGATAACATGCGGCGTCGGAGCTCCGATAATGGTCGTCGATCAGGTTTTATGCGCCTGCGGCAGCGGGCTCAGGGCCGCGCGCTGCTGCCGGATGGATTTCTCCCGGCTACCGCCGCGGGAAGCCAGCCAACCACTGCAGCCGATGGTCGCGCGAGCCGTCGAGCTGCATGGCAAAGGCGCGGCCGCGGAAGCCGAAAAGCTGTGCCTCGAAATCCTCGAACTGGCGCCGGCCGAGCCGCAGGCCCTGGCGACGCTTTATCGCATCAGGCGGGCGGCGGGGCGGCGCGAGGCCGCGAACGCGCTGTTGCGGCGGATCGTCACTCTTTACCCCAATACGTTCTGGGCGACGAGCGACCTCACCCTGATGCTGATGAACAAAGGAGCGATCGCCGAAGCCGAGATTCATGCCCGCAACGCCGTGCGCATCGCTCCCGAGAACCCGCAATCGCACAATCTGATGGGCATGGTGATGACCGAGGCCAATCGCCCGCAGATCGGGGAGTTTCACTACCAGCGGGTGCTGGAGCTGGCCGGCCGGCGCGACCCGATCGTGCTCGCCAACCTCGCCTGGAACCTGAAGAACCAGGGCAAGATGGCGCAGTCGCGCGCGCTCTACGAGGAATCTTCGGCGCTCGACGGCAAGGTGCTGCACACGCTGCTCGGCTGGGCCCGCATGGAGGAAGCCGACCGCAATTTCGCGCGCGCCGCCGAGCTGCTCGACCGCGCCGAGCAGCTCGCCCCCGACAACCCGAGCATCCTCCTCTCGCGCGCCGTGCTTTACGGCCGCATGCGTTCCTACGCCGAGGCGCTCTCGGTGCTCGACGGCATGGCGGCTAAGAAAGGCGAGCCGCTCGGCGCCAACGAGCAGCTCGAAAAAGGTCGGCTCCTCGACAAGATGGGGCGCCACGAGGAGGCTTTCGCCGCATTTACCGATGGCAAGCGCCTATCCCGCGAGAACAGCGGCTTGAGCTACATGGCCGATCACGCCCGGCAGCTCGCCGACCGCCTGAAGGGCTTCTTTACCGAGACGCGGGTGAGAATTCTGCCGCGCGCCGGGGTGCGCGAGGATGTCGCGCAGCCGATCTTCATCGTCGGCTTTCCGCGCTCGGGGACGACGCTCGTCGAGCAGACGTTGTCGGCGCATCCGCGCATCTCGGCCGGCGACGAATTGCCGTTCATCAACGAGATCACCGGGGCGATGCCGCGCATGCTGAACAGCCCCCTCGCCTATCCCGAGGCGCTCGCCGAATTGTGGATGGGCGACCGCTGCCGCGGCCTCGACGAGCTGCGCGACCATTATCTCGAGCGCGTCTCGCAGCTCGGCATCGTCGAGCCGGGGGCGGCCTGGTTCACCGACAAGATGCCGCTCAACGAGATGCATCTGGGGCTGATCGCGCTGCTCTTTCCCTCGGCGCCGATCATCCATGTCGTGCGGCATCCGCTCGACACCGTGCTGTCGGCCTACTCGAACCATTTCACGCACGGCTTCTATTGCTCTTTTGCGCTCGACACGGCGGCCCAGCATTACCGCCTCGTCGCCGATCTCGTCGCGCATTACCGCGGCCAGATGACGATGCGTTACCTGCCGGTCCGCTACGAGGACATCGTCGACGACCAGGAGAGAAGCGTGCGGCGCATTCTCGACTTCATCGGCGTGCCGTTCGACGAGCGCTGCCTCAAATTCCACGAGAACCGCCGTTATGCCCGCACCGCCAGCTACGCGCAGGTGACCGAGGAACTCTATGCCAGCTCCCGCTACCGCTATCGCCATTATATGAAGGGGCTCGAGCCGGCGGTGCCGATCCTCGAGGAGACGGTCCGCCGCCTCGGCTATCCGCTCGCCGGGCCGGGCAGTTGAGCACTGTCGCAAACATGGCTTCCGGCGACTCAGTCCGTTGTTCGTCATTCCCGCCAAAGCCGGGATCAAAGGTTCCCGGGCTGGGCCGGTCGTCCCGGCCGGCGCTTGCGTGGGGCTGACGAGTGGGTCTTGGTGGGAGCCGCACCTTGGAAGCCGACGCCGGTCCGGAACCGGGAAATCCGGAAAATAACGTAGAAAACCCCGTCCTGCCGGGCGCGCCCGCCGCATCGGCGGCGCAGCTCGACAGCGGCGCGGCGCCGCCCGCCGCGCCCGGACGTCTGGCTGAACTTCTGAAGCTGGCGAACGAGCATGAGCAGGCGGGCCGGCTCGACGATGCCGAGCGCGCCCTCAACGAGATCCTCGCCGAGATGCCGGAGCAGCCGGCGGCGCTCCACATGTTCGGCATCGTCGCCTACCGACGCGGCCGCCGAGAAGAGGCGGCGCGGCTGATGGAACGCTCGATCGCGCGGGTGCCGGCGAACGCGCTCTTTCGCCGCAACATCTGCGAGGTCTACCGCATGCTCGGCCGCTACGACGAGGCGGTCGCCGCCGGCAAGAAGGCGGTGGCGCTCGATCCCAAGGACCGGCACGCGCACCACAATCTCGGCGTCGTCCACTACCATCGCCGCGAGCCGGCGAAGGCGGTCGCCTCGATCGAACGGGCGCTGGCGCTCGCCCCGGATTTCGCCGACGCGCATCTGGGGCTCGCCGAGGCGCTGTTGATGCAGGGCGATTTCGCACGCGGCTGGGAGGAATACGAATGGCGCTTCAAGATCGGCGGCGCGCCGCCGCTGATGCCGCCTTCCGACCGCCCGCAATGGGACGGCACGCCGCTTGCCGACGGCACCCTGATGCTGATCGCCGACCAGGGCTATGGCGACGTGATCCAGTTTGCCCGCTACCTGCCGTGGGCGGCCGAGCGCTGCCCCGACATCGTCGTCGCCTGCAGCCGCGAAGTGCGCGCCGTCGTCGAGCAGCAGCCCGGCATCCGGATGGTGTTCGACCGCTGGGATCAGCGGCCCGATTTCGCCGCTTTTTGCCCGCTCTCCGGCCTCGCCCGGCTGGCGGGCACGCGCTTCGGGGCGATCCCCGCCGAAATCCCCTATCTGCGGCCCGATCCGAGGACGGCGGCGCGATGGAGCGCGCGGCTCGCCGCGCTGGTGCCGCAGGGCTACCGCCGTATCGGCGTCTGCTGGGCCGGTCGGCCCAACCCCAATCCGCACCGCTCGACCGAGCTCGCCCTCTTGACGCCCCTTGCCGATCTGCCGCGCACCGCACTCGTTTCGCTGCAGAAGGGACCGGCGCAGAACCAGATCGGCAGCTATTGGGGTCGCGCCCCGCTCGTCAATCTCGGCCCCGAGATCCGCGATTTCGCGGATTCGATGGCGATCATCGAAAGCCTCGACCTGGTGGTGACGATCGATACCGCGCTCGCCCATCTCGCCGGCGCGATGGGCAAGCCCGTTTGGGTCATGCTGATCTTCGGCGCCGATTGGCGCTGGTTCCTCGACCGCAGCGACAGCCCGTGGTACCCGACGGCGCGCCTTTTCCGGCAATCGGCGCCGGGACGCTGGGCCCCGCTCGTCGCCGCGATCGCCGCGGAGCTCAGCTAGGAACAGCGCCTTGGAAGACGCGGAAAGCCCGGTCATCGAGGAAAATTCGGTTGCCGCCGGAGCGCCGCCCGTGCCGGCGCCGAGCCTCGACAGCGGCGCACCGCCGGTGCCCGACGAGCGCCTCGCGCAGCTTTTGAACCTGGCGAGCGAGCACGACCGGGCGGGCCGGCTCGAGGCCGCCGCCCAGACGCTCGCCGGGATCCTCGCCGAAACGCCGGAGCAGCCGGCGGCTCTGCACATGCTCGGCATCGTGACCTTCAGGCGAGGCGACCAGATCGAAGCTGCGCGGCTGATGGAGCGCGCGATCGCGCGCGCCCCGGCGAACGCGCTGTTTCACCGCAACATCTGCGAAGTCTACCGCATCATCGGCCGCTACGACGACGCGGCGGTCGCCGGCAAGAAGGCCGTCGCGCTCGCTCCCGGCGAGCCGCACTGCCACAACAATCTCGGGGTGACGCATTACCATCGCCTCGAGATCGCCGACGCCGTCCAATGCGCCGAGCGCGCGATGGCGCTCGCCCCCGATTTTGCCGGCGCCCATTTCGGGCTCGCCGAGGCGCTCCTGATCAGCGGCGATTTCGCGCGCGGCTGGCAGGAATACGAGTGGCGCTTCAAGCTCGCCAACTCGCCACGCCTGATGCCGCCCTCCGACCGGCCGCAATGGGACGGCACGCCGCTTGGGTCGGAAAGGCTGTTGCTGATCGCCGACCAGGGTTATGGCGACGCCATCCAGTTCTGCCGCTACATCCCCTGGGCGGCCGAGCGCGCCGCCAATATCGCGCTCGCCTGCGCCCGCGAGGTGCAGCCGGTGGTGGCGCAACAGCGCGGCGTTGCAATCGCCTTCGACCATTGGGACAAGAAGCCCGATTTCGCAGCCTATTGCCCCCTCTCCGGCCTGCCCCGCCTTGCCCAAACCCGGCTCGACACGATCCCCGCTGCGGTGCCCTACATCCACGCCGACCCGCAAAAGACCATCCGCTGGGCCGACCGGCTCGCGGGGTTGCTGCCGAAGGGCTATCGCCGGATCGGCATCGCCTGGGCCGGGCGGCCGACCCATACCAACGACCGCAACCGCTCGACCCGGCTCGAGACCCTGTCGCCGCTCGCCGAATTGCCGCGCACCGCGCTCGTGTCGTTGCAAAAAGGCCCGGCGCAGGCGCAGATCGGCGATTATTGGGGTCGCGCGCCGCTCGTCGCGATCGGTCCCGAGCTGCGCGACTACGGCGACACGATGGCGGTCATCGACTGCCTCGACCTCGTCATCACCGTCGACACCTCGATCGGCCACCTGACCGGCGCGATGGGCAAGCCGGTGTGGATCATGCTGCCCTTCGCCCCGGATTGGCGGTGGCTGCTCAACCGCATGGACAGCCCATGGTATCCGACCGCGCGGCTCTTCCGGCAGCGGAAACCGAGGGACTGGGGGCCGATCGTCGCCGCCATCAAGGAAGAACTGGAAAGCGGCTGAATGCCGGCATCGCCAACCGAAATTCGGGCTGTCGAGGTCACTCTGATTGCAAAGCCGGTCAATATTCGCTAAGATTAAATAAGCCTTTTAATGTCAACCCCTACGGCGCACCCCTCCGCCGATGTGAGAGAGGTGCACTTTCCGGATGCGCCGATGAGCATCGCGACTGCTTCGCCGAGGTCGTCCGGAACCGTCGTCTCTTGCGAGACCGGTTTGTCGTGTCTCTTTCGGCTCGGCGTGCAGAACGGCGTTTATGCCGAAGTGGGCGCGGTGCGCCGCCGCAGCCTTCTCGAAGGCGAGACGATGCCGGCGGCCCGGCTCGTCGCGCTGGCGCATGAATTCGGCTTCGACGGCAAAATCGCCCGCTTCGATTGGCGCGGGCTCCTGGAGACGCCGTTCCGCCACCCGATCCTCTTGCTGCTCGACAATTCAAACGTCGTCATCCTGCTGGGTGCGCGCCGCGGCGCCGCGCCCGCCGAGGTGGCGATCTCCGACCCGCTCTACCGCGACGGCGAGGTGTTTTTTCTGTCGCGCGAGGATCTGGAACGCGCCTGGACGGGCAACGCCGTCGTCCTGACGCCGCTGCCGCCGACCGAGGAGGACCAGAGCTTCGGCTTTTCCTGGTTCACCAAGAAGCTGTTCGCCGAAAAAAAGCTGCTGCGCGACGTCGCCGCCGCCGCCTTGACGATGAATTTCATCGCCCTCTCGGTGCCGATCTTCTTTCAGCTGCTCGTCGATAAGGTGGTGCCGAACCAGGCCTTCGCGACGCTTTACGCGATCAGCGCCGGGGTCGGCATCCTCATTCTCTTCGACGGCGCCTTCAATTACCTGCGCAACTATCTTTTGGCATTCGTCACGCGCAAGCTCGACCACACCGTCGCCAACGAGACGATCGACCATTTGTTGAAATTGCCGATCGATTATTTCCACGCCAACCCCTCTGGCGTTATTGCGTACAAGCTGCAGGAAGCGAACAACGTCCGCGACTTCTTGGCAAGCCGGCTGTTCAATACGTTTCTCGACTTCAGCGGTGTCATCATATTCCTGCCGGTCCTCCTGCTCTATTCGTGGGAGCTGACGGCGATCGTGCTCGCGGTCTCCGGCGCGGCCTTTCTCGCGCTCGCCGTCATGTCCCGCGAATTCCGCCGGAAATTGAACGACGTCAACGACATCGAGGGGCGGCGCAAGGCCTTTCTGTTCGAGATCCTGAACGGCATCTCGACGATCAAGACGTTGGCGCTCGAGCCGCGCTCGATGGTGCGCTGGCGCCGCCACACCGACGAGGCGGCGGCAAAGACGCTGTCGCTCGACCACACCGCGGCGCGCGCGCGCAGCCTGATCGCGACCCTCGAACGCGGCATGAGCGTCGGGATCGGGGCGCTCGGGGCGCTCCTCGTCTTGAACCACCAGATGACGGTCGGCGCGCTCGTCGCCTTCAACATGATGGGGTTGCGCCTCGCGCAGCCGCTGATCCACGCTTCCTCGCTGATGCAGGAGTATCAACGGGCAGTGCTGTCGCTGAAGCTTCTGGCCCAGCTGATGCAGACGAAGCGCGAGCCGGCGGCGGGCCAGCTTGCGCCGCGCCTCAAGGGCGACCTCGAGTTCGAGGACGTGACCTTTCACTATCCGGGCTCGCCGACGCCGGCCTTGAAGGGGGTGTCGTTTGCCGTCGAGGCGGGCCAGACGGTCGGCATCGTCGGCCGCAGCGGCTCCGGCAAGACGACGATCACCCGGCTCCTGCAAGGCCTCTATCGGCCGCAGGCCGGGCTCGTCAAGCTCGACGGCCAGGATCTGAAGGAGCTCGACCTCACGCATCTGCGCACTCAGGTCGGCGTCGTCCTGCAGGAAAATTTCCTCTTCCGCGCCAGCGTGCGCGAGAACATCGCGATGACGAAGCCGACCGCCTCGCTCGACGAGGTCGTCGCGGCGGCGCAGCTCGCCGGCGCGCATGAATTCATCCAGCGCCTGCCGCACGGCTACTCGACGATGCTCGAGGAAAGCGCGCAGAACCTGTCGGGCGGGCAGCGGCAGCGGCTCGCCATCGCCCGCGCCCTCATTCACGACCCGCCGGTCCTAGTCTTCGACGAGGCGACGAGCGCGCTCGACCCCGAGAGCGAGGCGATCATCCAGCAGCACCTCGCCGGCATCGCGCGCGGCCGCACGATCATCATCATCACGCACCGCCTCTCCTTCGTCGCGCGCGCCGACGCGATCATCGTCGTCGATCAGGGCCGCGTCGTGCAGGTCGGGCCGCACGATGCGCTGCTGCGCAGCTGCCTCCCCTACAACCAGCTGTGGAGCCAGCAGGCGCGGGTGTACCAATGAACCGGACCTCGCTCGTTCCGGCGCGGCCCTCGGCCGCGGAACCGGCGCCGCGGGCGCTCATCGATTACGACTTTGCGAGCGTCCT